>DATIYL010000276.1:0-53467 GCA_035517635.1 Allostellaceae bacterium
TCGCCGGGGCGCTGATCGCCCTCTTCACCCTGCCGGCGCTGGCGCAGACGCCGGAAGGCACGCCGACCAATGTCCGGGGCACGGTGGTCAAGCTCGACGGCCAGACGCTCCTGGTCAAGCCGCGCAAGGGCGAGGATGTCAAGGTCATGCTCGCGAAAGACTATGGCGTGCTCGGCGTCGTCAAGCTCAAGCGGGCCGACATCAAGCAAGGCGACTTTGTCGGCGTCGCCGCCGCTCCCGGCAAGGACGGCAAGCTCCACGCTCAGGAAATCCTGATCTTCCCCGAGGCGGCGCGCGGCACCGGCGAAGGCCACTACCCCTGGGACCTGCGCGGTAAGGGCGACACCATGACCAACGCGACGGTGAGCGGCATGGTCAGCGAGGCGCGCTCGCGGGTGCTGAAGCTCAGCTACAAGGGCGGCGAGGAGGAGATCACGGTCTCTTCGCGCGTCCCGGTAGTGACGTTCAAACCGGCCGACCCGTCGCTGCTGAAGCCGGGCGCGGCCGTGTTTTTGCGCGCCCCCAAGAAGCCCGACGGCACCATCGTCGCGCAGCGGGTGATTGTCGAGCAGAACGGGGTCAAGCCGCCGATGTGAGCGCGTACCTGCGCCGCGCACGCGGCCCCGGCAAGCTCGAAAAGAAGCAAGAAAGTTTCCCGCCCGCATCCTTGATCGGCGCTCTGTTGCGCTTAAGTGTAATCATGGCGCAACACGCTGGAGGGTGCCAAACAAGCATGACTCCACCGGATCAGTCTTGACCAGCGCCGGAACCCAAGCTCGGTCGCGTGATCGAGCGGTGAGCTCAGCGAGCCACCCGATTTGAACCCCGCCACCCCTACTGTGGCGGGGTTCGCGCGTCAGCGGAACGCTACGTCGCAGGGTTGCAGGATTGACAGGGCCCCGGGGGCTCGGGCTATGCCTCTCTCGCGATACGAGGGAAGAGCGAGTGCGGCTGTCGCGTTATTTGGTTGTGTTGTGCGCCCTATGGGTGAGCGCCATGACGTGGCGCCTCTATCCACAATTCAAGGACATGCTCAGGGTCGACGGCCGGGTGATGAGCTACGCTGATTACGTCGCAGAGAGCTGCGGCGAGCGCATCGGGCCGGCAGCCGCGAGCTGTCTCGGCGAAGCGCGCAGCATCGGGCGCCGGCTGGTGGCGCGGGAACAGGCGAAGTCGCTGCTGCTCATCGAGGCGCCGCTCCTGGTCTATCTCCTGACGTATCTGCCTTTGAAGCGCTTATGGCGCCGTGCCACGCCTGTCAGCGTAGAAGCCTTGTCGAAGTGACCGGAGTGCCGCTCATGGCAATACGCACCATGCACATCCGTCTTGCTCTGTGGCTGGGTGTGGCGGCGCTGTGGCTGCCGACCCCGGCCAGCGCCGACCAGAATTGGAAGACGAGCAGCGCGGTCTGGCGCGCAATGGACAAGTGTAACGATACGGCGCACAAGGCTTATCCCGATTACACCCCCGAGTCGAACGCCAAGCGCGAGGCGGCTCGGAAAAAATGCCTGCGCGGAGGCAATCTACCGGGAGACGCAAGCCCGGCGCCCGCGCCGCAACAGCCGGTGCGGCAACAATAGGTTCACAAAGGCATTTTCGTGGTTCAGAAGAGCATTTTTGCGCCGCTTTGCAACTTTTGCCCAGGCCTGCTGTTCAACCTCGGCGTAGGCCCAGGCCGGCGGCGTTTCGCCTGCTGGTCGGGCTAAGAGGTCACCTCCTTCCATCGGTTGCAGCGCATGCCCAACCCAAAAGACTGGTTCCGACGCCGACGCGCCACGAGTGCAGATGACCTCGCCGATGGCGATGTCGATCCCTTCAGCAGCGACGGCATCCTCGATCTCGGCCGCGCTGCGACTCTGCTGCGCGAGGCCGAGCCGCCCGCCGAGCACAAGCCGCCGATCACGGTGGAAAAGCGCGGCCCCGTGCCGCCGCCGCCGCACACGCCTCTGCCGCGCCGCGAGGGGATGACCCTCGATCGCAGCGCTTTTGCCATCCGCCCCGAGATCGTCCGTAGCGCCGAACCGCAACGCCGGTTCGATGCGCGAGCCGCGGCGCAGAGCGCGGCGTCCGTGCTCCCTTCGCCCTTCGCCCTGCGGCGCGGCGCGGCGCAGCTCGCGCCTGCCCCGCGACCCGTCGCCGACCCGCCCGAGACGAACCCCGTCCCGCAGCCCAGGCCGGCGGCCGAGGCGAAGGCGGAGAGCGATCCGCCAGCGCCGCCCAGCGCTCCCTCGCCCGCGGCCAGCGCCGGCAACGAGGCCGACCAGGCCGCCTTTACCCTCGCCGCGCCCGGTATCTCGTGGAAGCGCAACCGGCCGACGCTCCCGGATGGCGGGCGCACCAGCGCCTTGCTGCGCGACGCGTTCACGCCGACGCGTCCCAAGCACGGAACCGCCCTCTTCTCCGGCCGCTTCAAGCAGCTGCAGCGCATCATCGCGGCGATCGAGGAGGAGCGCGCGCATGTCATGGTTTACGGCGAGCGCGGCAGCGGCAAGACGTCGCTCGCCAATGTGCTCGCGGTCAAGGCCGAGGAGGCCGGCTACATGGTGCTGCGCTTCGCCTGCAGCTCCGAGCTCACCTTCGAGGATATCTTCCGCGGCTTCCTGCGGCGCATGCCGGCGAGCCTGCTGCCGGACGGTGTCGGCGCCACCAGCCGCGCCGGCATCGACAATTTCGACCAGCTGCTGCCCGGGCGTTGCGGCGTCGGCGAGATCGTGCAGCTGTTCGAGCGCGTCTACGAGAAGCATCTGATCCTGATCGTCGACGAATACGATCGGGTGACCAACGAGGATACCAAGGCCAAGCTCGCGGAGCTGCTCAAGCACCTGTCCGACGCCAACGTGTCGGTGACGCTGCTGATCATCGGCGTCGCCGAAAATGTCGGCCAGCTCCTCGGCAAGCATCCCTCGCTTCAGCGCACGATGGTCACCGTGCCGATGCCCTTGATGACGCGGCGCGAGCTCGACGGCATCATCGCCGTCGGCGAGGAGAAATCGGGCCTCAGCTTCGACCCCTGGACGCGCCAATCGCTCATCGACCTGGCGCAGGGCCTGCCCTACCACGCGCATCTCCTCGCCCTCTTCGCCGCGCGCAACGCGACGCGGCGCCAGTCGAGCCGGATCGAGCGCGAGGACCTGCGCTATGCCGTGGAGCGCTCCGCCGAGGAGGCCGAGGCGCGCGTCAAGGAAGCCTACGATCTCGCCGTCGGTCCGCACGAGAACGCGTCGTTCCGCGACGTGCTCTTCTACGCCGCCCGCTGCCGCACCGACGAGTTCGGCAGCTTCACGGCGGCAGATGTCGCCGCTGCGGCAGCGCAGACCAATCCCGAGGCGCTGTCGCTGCTCGCGCTCCAGTACCCGCTCAAGAAACTGACCGAGGCGGAGCGCGGCAGCATGCTGCGGCGCATGGTCGGTCCGGGCGGCTTGCGCTATCAATTCACGACGCAGAGCCAGCGCCACCACGTGCTCTGCCGGCAGATGGTTCAGCGCGGGCTGGTCTGAGCGGCGTTGAGCGCCGTTGCCGGCGCGGCTCAGGCCGCGGCGGCGGCGGCGCGGAGCTTGCCGAGGAGATAGTCGAGATCCTCGGCGCCGATATTCTCGTATTGCGTCAGGATGCGCTCGAGGGTACGGCGGCGATGGCGTTCGCGATCGTTCTCGCCGCCGTCGAAGCCGGTCTGTTGCGCGACGATGAGGCCGATCCGGAACAGCTCGAAGAACTCGGTCGGCAGGCGGCAGCGCTCATAAACCGCTTTGAAGCCCAGCGGTCCGGCATCGTGCAGGAGCAGCCGCGCATTGTGCACGGGAATATCGGCGAGGACGGCGAAGGCGGCCTCGACGAAAGCGATGTCGCCGAGGCAAATGGCGCGGATGATCAGGGAGGGCGTCAACCGCGCGCTGCGTTGCAGGTGCTGCGCCAACTGCAGCGCCTCGGTCGCCGGCGAGGTCGGCGAGAGCAGCGTCGCGGTGGCGCGCTCGCGCGTGTTGAGCACGAGATCGCTGGCGAGATGGGTCGGCAGATCGTTGCGCTTCGACAGGATCTCGCGAATGCCGGCAGAGGCCGCCGTGACCAGCCGTTCCAGCACGGTCACCGGGAGCTGGGCGCGACGCGCTATCGGCTCCTTGATGGTGTCGTCGGCGCCGTGACGGTCGAGCACGTGCTGCAGCGTCTCTTCCCGCAGCTCGGCGCCGTTATTGCCGACGAGCGCGGCGACGGCGGTGGGCTCGTCGGCGGCGACGATGGCGTCGGCGACGGCGGCGGAGACATGCTCGCGCGCGGCGATCGCCGCTTGTTTGGCCCCGCCGCTGCAACGGATGATCTCGACGAGATCCTCGTCGGTCAGCACCATGGAGTGCGTCAAGATCGGCACCGACACCGCATCGACGTCGTGAGCCAGCGCCATGGCCACGTCGCGCGGCACGGTGCGGCTCTCCTTGAGCTGATCGGCCAGCGCCTGGCGCACGCGCAGCGCCGCGTCGCGGGTGAGGACGCGGAGGATGTCCTCTGCAATCGTGCGCTCCTCGGCCGAAAGCGCCGGACTGCCGGCCTGCTCCGCCACCTTGGCGGCGATCACGGCCCGCGTATCCGCGGAAGGATCGGTCAACAGGCGCTCGACGTCGGACTTGGAGAGCGAATTCGTCATGGTACCGAACGCACCTCGCTGCGCCGATAAGACCACATCGGCTGGCGCGCTATCATGCCGCGCGAGGCCTAACGTTTGATTAAGTCCTGTTACAGGGGATGGTTAGCGGCGAGTTAACCCGGTATGAGCAATTCGGGTTATCTCCTTCGTCAGGCGACCTGCTTCAAGGCGGCCGCCACGCGGCGGATCTGGTCGTCGATATCGATCTCGACCGTCGAGGGGATCTCGAGCCGGCGATCCTCGAAGACATGCACCTTGCCGCGTCTGCGGCGGCGGAACGACATGATTGCCGCGTCGCGGGCATGGACGAGCGCCACCATTTGCGGGCGGAACAGTCGGAACAGGGCCATGAGCCAGCGGTTCAGCGGCCAGGACGGTCGTGCCAGGTCGATGACGAAGCGGTCGAGCATCGCGGCGACATCGGCGGCGGCATACCAGGTCTCGCCGGTGACCCACCGGTTGGTGGTGAAGAGCCGCACCGGCTCTCCGGTCTCGCTCACGGCGATGGCGACGAGATGGCTCAGCTCGTCATTGTCGGCGCCCTGATTGGGCTGCGGCGCCGGCGGCGCCACCGGCGCCGAGGGTGCGTCGGCGATGGCGAGCTCGGGCATGATCAGCGGCCGCGTGCCCGGCGCCATGCCGCGCGGCCGCAGGAAAGTGTGGAAATGCCCGTGCTCCGGGTCGGTGCGCTGCCCCGGCGGGTGCGCGTGGTAAAAGTATTGGGCATGCGACAGCGGGTCGTAGACGTCGCCTTCGGGATAGTGGTCCCACGCGACGACGCCGCTCGTCCCGCGCAGCAATTCGCCGAGGATCGTATCGCCGCTCCGCGCCAGCACCCGCCGGCACTCCAGCACCTCGTCGCCTGCCGCCGCCATGGCTTCGAGCTCGGCACGACCGAGGTGGCAAAGGTCCTGCATTCGCCAACCCCCTTACCTCCTTATCTCAGGGGCCGGCGAGGCTGGCAAGGCTTCAGCGGGCAGCAGCGAGCGTCCACCCCACCATCTCGCGCGTCACCTGATGAAATGCCGCATTGAAGGCCTCGATGATGGCCGGGGTGCGGTTCTCGGCCGCTTTTACCGTGGCATCGAAGTTGTGCTCGGCGATGATCGCGCGGTCGGGCATCTTGACCAGCCGGGCGGCGATCTGCACACGCGCTTCGGGCGCTGCGGCGCCCTGGTAGTCCGCCTCGAAATGCCGCAGCTCCAGCTGCAGGACGTAGTCCGCGCGCAAGGCCAGCGATTCGCGCGCGATCGCCGGGATGCGGCCGGAATTCTCGAAGGACTGGACGATGAGCGCCTGCACCATCGCGGGGGCGCGGTCGGTCCAGGCGGCGTCGGCGAAATAGTCGACCGTGATCGGGGTGCGCTTCAATGCGATGCGCTCGGTATCGAGCGCGGCGGTGCTCACCGGCGTGTCGACGAGGAGCTGCCAGGAGACGAGGGCGCCGGGCGGGAACTGTGGCACCGGCGTCAGCGTGAAGAGCTGGGGCGGCGGCGGGGCTGCCGGCAGCAGGCTGCCGCAGGCCGCCGGCGTCGCGGCGAGCCCCACCAGGAGAAGGCGGCGCGTCACATGTCTCATTGCGGCTCGTAGCCCTTGCGGCGGTCGCCGCCGAGAATGAGTTGCGAGGGATTGCGCTCGATCTGCTCGGTGAGCCGCGTCAGCTCGGCAACCAGGGTGCGCGCGTCGATGAGCAGCTGGCTCATCTGGGGGAGCCCGTGCTGGCTGAAATCGCGCAAGGGCGGACGGGTGTCCTGCACCACCCCGTCGAGGTCGGCGGCGAGCTTGTCGAGCTTGCGCGACGCCTGATCGATGCTCTGCAGCGCGCCGCGCGCCGCGCCCTCACTCCCGATGAGCTGGCGCAGCTCTGTCAGCGTCGCATTGGCCGTGTCGAGCGTGCTGTGCAGGTCGCGCATCGCCGCCGCCGTATCGCTCATCGCGTCGCCGAGATCGTCCGCATGGGCGGCAGCAGCGCCGGTGACGCGCCGGATATTGTCCAGCGTCTCGGCGATGGCGGCACGATTGCGCGCGTCGAGAATCTCAGAGAGCTTGTCGGCGACCTCGCTGAGGCGCGCCAGCACTTCAGGCGCGCTGGCGAAGACCTGCTGCAACCCCGAGGGACGCGAGGCGATGACGGGATAGCGTTGGCCCGCGGTCGCCTCGAGCGGCGGCGCGTTCTGGCTGCCGCCGCTGATCTCGATATAGGCGGTGCCGGTCAGGCCCTGGACCTCGAGCGAGGCGACGGCATCCGTCTTGATCAGCGCCGACTGGTCGAGCTCGATGGTGACACGCACCCGTCCGAGGTTCTGCGGATCGATGCGGATTTCCTCGACGCGGCCGATGCGAATGCCGTTGTAGCTCACCTCTGAGCCGCGCGAGAGGCCGGTGACCGAGCCGGTGAAGTAGATGTCGTAGAAGGTGCGCTCGCGGTTGAACTCGATGCCGGCGATCCACAGCGCGGCGACCAGGACGCCGACCAGCATGACCAGCACGAAGGCGCCGACGGCAACGTAATTTGCGCGCGTTTCCATCCTCTATCCGACGGCCTGCCCGTTCAATCCGGCCAATGCGGCGCGCCCCCGCGGACCCCGGAAATACGCCTGGATCCAGGGGTGGGGATTACGCAGAAGCTCGGCTATTGTGCCGATTATCAGCCGCTTGTCGACCAGCACCGCGATCCGGTCGCAGATCGCGATGAGGCTGTCGAGATCGTGCGTCACCATGAAGACGGTGAGGCCGAGGCTCGCGCGCAGATCGCGGATCAGTTCATCGAAAGCGCCGGCGGCGATGGGATCGAGGCCGGCGGTCGGCTCGTCGAGAAAGAGCAGCTGCGGGTCGAGGGCAAGAGCGCGGGCCAGTCCGGCGCGCTTCCTCATGCCGCCGGACAGCTCGGCGGGATACTTGGCGCTGGCATCGCCGGGAAGACCGACAAGGCCGAGCTTCAGCTGCGTCACCTCGTCGAGCAGCGGCGACTGCAGCCGAAGCTGCTCGCGCAGCGGCACGGCGATGTTCTGCGCCGCGGTGAGCGAGCTGAACAGCGCGCCGTCCTGGAAAAGCACGCCCCATTGCGCTTCGAGCACGCGGCGCCCGGCATCGTCGAGCCGGCGCCAGTCTTCGCCGAAGACTTCGATGTCGCCCGCCTCGGGCTCGATCAGGCCGATGACGGTGCGCAACAGCACTGATTTGCCGCTGCCGGAGCCGCCGACCACGCCCAGCACCTCGCCATGCATGAGGTCGAACTCGAGATTGTCGTGCAGCACCCGCCCGCCGACTCGGGTCCTGAGCCCGCGCACGCGGACCATCGGCCGGTCAGATGCCGAGCCGGGAGTAGAGGACGGAGAAGAGGGCATCGATGATGATGACCAGAAAAATCGAGCGGACGACGGAAAGGGTGGTCAGCCGGCCGACGCTCTCGGCGCTGCGGGACACATGGAAGCCGGCGCGGCAGCCGACGAGAGCGATGGTGGCAGCGAAGAACGGTGCCTTCAAGATGCCGACCCAGAAGGTCCATTCGCCGACCGCCTGGTGCAGCTGCCGCACGAAGAAGGGCGGCGTGACCCCGAGCGAGCCCCAGGACATGAGGGCGCCGCCGACCAGCGCCATGAAATCGGCATAAGCCGCGAGCAAAGGCAGGACGAGGACCAGGCCGACAAGGCGCGGCAGCACGAGCAGCTCGACGGGGTCGAGACCGAGCGTGCGCATGGCGTCGATCTCCTCGTTCACCTCCATCGCGCCGATCTCGGCGGTGAACGCGCTGCCGGAACGGCCGGCGACGATGATGGCGGTGATAAGCACGCCGAGCTCGCGCAGGATGCCGACGGCAAGCAGATTGACGGTGAAGATCTCGGCACCGAAGCGGCGCAGCTGGTCGGCGCCCTGGAACGCAATGACGACGCCGATGAGAAAGGAGAGGAGGCCGACGATCGGCAGCGCGCCGACGCCGTTGCGGTCCATCTGCGTCACCAGCGCGGCCGAGCGAAACCGGGAGGGATGGCGGAAGGTGCGCAGCGCCGTCACCATGACCAGCCCGAAAAAGCCGACGAGCTCGCGGATTTCGGCCCCCGCTGCAAATGTCCGCTCGCCGATGGCCGACAGAATGGCGGCGAGCCGCTCGAGGACGCCCTCCGGCGGCGGCGCGGGCAGCGGCGCCACCTCGCCTTTGGCGACCTGATCGAGGAGCGGGGCAAAATCGGGCGCGACATTCTCGATGCTGGCGACGACCCCCTGCGCCTCGAGCGTGCGAGCGGTGCGCAGCAGCAGCCAGGCGCCGACGGTATCGAGCCGCTCCAGCCCGGCCAGATCGATGCGCAGCCGGGTGCCCGGCGCGATCTCGGCGAGCCGGCCGAGGGCGCGGTCGAGCGCCGCGGCGCTGGCGATAAGCCAGCGCCCGGCGGCGTGCAGCACGAGCGCGTCGCCCTCGGTCCGGAGATCGAAGCCGGCTTCCGCGGATTGCATGGCGAAGCAGTCTACACGCAGAGCCATGCCCGGACGAAATGCCGCTTTTAGCCGCCGCCGGTTTGGTTCCCGGCACGCATTTGGTTAGAGTGGGCGCCCGACGCAGAGCCCCTTTGGAGCGCCGTATGGATCTAAAGCAGCATATCCGGGGGATTCCCGATTTCCCCAAGCCCGGAATCCTTTTCTATGACATCTCGACGCTGCTGGCGCATGCCGGCGCCTGGCAGGCGACGGTCGAACGACTCGACGCGGCGCTGCGGCCGTATCAGCCGGAGCTGCTGATCGGCATCGAATCGCGCGGCTTCCTGGTGTCGGCGCCGCTCGCCTACAGCCTCGGCTGCGGCTTCACCATGGTGCGCAAGAAGGGCAAGCTGCCGGGAACGACGATTCCCTTCACCTACGACCTCGAATACGGCAGCGACACGATCGAGATCCAGGCGGATGCCATCAAACCGGGTCAGCGGGTGATCGTGCTCGACGATCTGTTGGCGACCGGCGGGACGCTCAACGCGGCCATCCGCCTCTGCCGGATGGTCGGCGGCGAGGTGCTTGCCGCGGCCTGCATCATCGAGCTGTCCTTCCTCAACGGTCGCGGCCGAATCGACGTCCCCTTCACCTCGGTGGTGAGCTACGACGCCTGAAGGCGATCGCGATCCGAGCTAGCGCTCGCTCTCGCGCGCCCGCATCAGCCGTCCCGCGCCCGTCACCAGCACCGCCACGGCGACGAGGAAGAGCGTCGCGAGCGCGTTGATCTGCGGGCTGACGCCGAGGCGGATGCTGGAGAAGATCACCATGGGCAGGGTCGTCGAGGACGGGCCCGAGGTGAAGCTGGCGATGACAAGATCGTCCAGCGACAGGGTGAAGGCGAGCAGCCAGCCCGCCGCCAGCGCCGGCGCGATGAGCGGCAAGGTGATGACCAGGAAGACCTTGAAAGGGCGCGCACCGAGGTCGAGCGCGGCCTCTTCGAGCGAGCGGTCGAAAGCGGCGAGCCGCGCCTCGACCACGACGGCGACATAGGCGGTGCCGAGGGTGATGTGCGCGGCGGCGATGGTGAGGATGCCGCGCCCGCGTGGCCAGCCCAGCGTCTGCTCCAGCGCGACGAAGAGCAGCAGGAGAGAGAGCCCGGTGATGACCTCGGGCATGACCAGCGGGGCGGTGACGAGCGTGCCGAACAGCGCCCGGCCGCGGAAGCGCCGGTAGCGCTGCAGCGCGTAGCCCGCCATCGTGCCGAGCAGCAGCGCCCCGCTGGCGGCGGTGACGGCGATCTCCAGGCTGATCAACGCCGCCTGCTGGATCGCCTCATTGTGCATGAGCTCGACATACCAATGCGTCGAGAACCCGGCCCAGACCGTCACCAGCCGCGAGGCGTTGAAGGAATAGACGACGAGCGATGCGATGGGGCCGTAGAGGAAGGCGTAGCCCACCGCCAGCATGACCCAGAGAAAGGGGGAAAGCCGGTGGGTCACGCCGTCTCCCCCTGCAGCAGGCGGCGGATGAAGCCCATCGGCAGCAACAGCAGCACCAGCATGGCGACGGCGACGGCGCTGGCCATCGGCCAGTCGTGATTGGCGAAGAACTCGTCCCACAGCACCTTGCCGATCATCAGCGTGTCGGGGCCGCCGAGCAGAGACGGGATGACGAACTCACCCACCGCCGGGATGAAGACAAGCAGCGCGCCGGCGGCGATACCCGGCATGGACAGCGGCAAGGTCACCCGGAGAAAGGCCTGCCAGGGCCGACAGCCGAGATCGGCAGCGGCCTCGAGCAGCGCCGGGTCGAGCTTCTCGAGTTGAGCGTAGAGCGGCAGCACCATGAACGGGAGGTAGGAGTAGACGATGCCGACATAAACGGCGAAGGCGTTGTTGAGGAGGAGCAGCGGCTGGTGGATGACCCCGAGGGTGAGGAGCGCGTTGTTGATCAGCCCGTTCTCCTTCAGCAGGCCGATCCAGGCGTAGACGCGGATGAGAAAGCTGGTCCAGAACGGCAGGATCACCAGCAGCAGCAACAGGCTGCGGAAGCGCCGCGGCGCCCGCACGATGCCATAGGCGAGCGGATATCCGAGCAGCAGACAGAAGACCGTCGAGATGCCGGCGAATTTGATGGCGTTGAGATAGGCGACGACATAGAGGTCGTCGGTGACAAGGCGGTGATAGCTTTCGCCGCTGAGGTCGAGCCGCCAGCTCCCGCCGGAGGCATCGATCAGCGCCGAATAGGGCGGAATGCCGATCACCGATTCGGCGACGCTGATCTTGAGCGAGATCAGGAACGGCACCAGAAAGAACAGCACCAGCCAGGCGTAAGGCAACGCCAGAACGGCGCGCCGGCGCAGCGCGGCACTCATGGCAAGACGACGGCCGCCGCCGGCGCGAAGGCCAGCGCCACCGCCTGTCCCGTCGCGTAGCCCGCCGTCCGCCGCCCGGTGTTGGGCAAGGTCACCCGCAGCAGCTTGCCGCCGGCGAGCTCGATCTCGTAGGTCGAGGCTTCGCCGCGATAGGCGGCGCCGCGTACCCGTCCGGCGAGCCGGTTGGGCGCCATGGAGTCCGGCGCCAAGGTGATTTTCTCCGGCCGCACCGCGATGGCGACCTCGCTGCCGGTGGGAAGCGGCGCGTGTTCGACCACGAGCGTGGCGCCGGCCTCGGCGCTGTCGACATGGAGGAAGCCCGCCGCGGCGCCGGCGACGCGTCCGGCGAAGAGATTGACGGCGCCGATGAAGTCGGCGACGAAACGGCTTGCCGGCTCTTCATAGATCTGCTGCGGCGTGCCGAGCTGGACGATGCGCCCGCCCGACATGACGGCGATGCGGGACGCCATGCTCATCGCCTCTTCCTGATCATGCGTCACCATCAGGAAAGTAACGCCGACGCGCTGCTGGATGCGCACGAGCTCGAAGCGCGTCTCCTCGCGCAGCTTGCGGTCGAGCGCCGCCAACGGCTCGTCGAGAAGGACGAGCTTCGGCTCCTGTGCCAGCGCGCGCGCCAGGGCAACGCGCTGCCGTTCGCCGCCGGAGAGCTGATGCGGCTTGCGCCGCGCGAGCGGTCCGAGCTTGACGAGATCGAGCATGGCGGCGACGCGCGCCGCGATCTCCGCTTTGGGCAGGCCGTCCTGCCGCAGCCCGAACCCCACATTCTCCGCCGCCGTCATATGCGGGAAGAGCGCATAGGATTGGAACATCATGTTGACCGGGCGGCGATAGGGCGGGACGCCGGCCATGTCGACGCCGTCTATGAGGATACGTCCCGCATCCGGCGTCTCGAAACCGGCGAGCAGGCGCAACAGCGTGGTCTTGCCGCAGCCGGAGGGTCCGAGCAGCGCGAAGAACTCGCCCGCGACGATGTCGAGCGAGACGCCGTCGACCGCCGCCGCGGCGCCCGGCGCGAAGCGCTTCACCACCCCTTCGATGCGCAGATAGGAGGCCGCGTTCGCCGGCCTCTCCGGCTCGGGCGAGATCACGTGCCGGTCTTGACCTTGGTCCAGGCGCGGGTGCGCAATCGGTCGAATTGCGGCGTCGCCAGCTTGTCGAAGAACAAGCGCTTGCGCACGTCCGGCGGCGGGTAGATGCCAGGATTGTCGCGGATCTCCGCACGAACCAGGGGCGTCGCGCGGAGATTGGGATTGGCGTAGGCGACGGTGTTGCTGATCGCCGCGATGATCTCCGGGCGGAGGATGAAATCGATGAAGCGCAGCGCATTCTCCGGATGCGGCGCATCCTTGGGAATCGCCATGGTATCGACCCAGATCATCGCTCCTTCCTTCGGAATGGAATAGGCGACGGCGACGCCGTTCTTCGCCTCCGCGGCCCGGTTCTTCGCCTGGATCACATCGCCCGAATAGCCGAAGGCGACGCAGAGATCGCCATTGGCGAGATCGTTGATGTACTCTGACGAGTTGAACTTGCGAATGAAGGGCCGGATCGCCAGCACCGCCGCCGCGGCGCGATCGAGATCCGATGGCGTTTGGCTCATCGGCTCGGCGCCGAGAAAGGCCAGCGCCGCCGGGAAGATCTCCTGCGGCGTGTCGAGCAGCGAGATGCCGCACGATGCAAGCTTCTTGGCATTGGCCGGATCGAAGATGAGCTTCAAACTGTCGGTCGGCGCCTCGGAACCCAGCGCCGCCTTCACCTTCGCCGGATTGTAGCCGATGCCGGTGGTGCCCCAGAGATAGGGCACGCCATACTGGTTCCCGGGATCGGCGGCGGCGACGAAGCTCAGGATCTGGGGGTCGAGGTTGCCGTAATTGGCAAGCTTTGTCTTGTCGACTTTCTGCAGCGCTCCCGCCGCGATCTCGCGCGCCAGGAAAGGCATCGCCGAGGGGACGACGAGATCATAGCCCGACTCACCCGCCATCAGCTTGGTCTCGAGCGTCTCGTTGGCGTCGTAGACGTCGTAGTTGACCTTGATGCCGGTCTCCGCCTCAAAGCGCGAGACGGTGTCCGCGGCGATGTAGTCGGACCAGTTGTAGATGTTGAGGACCTTGTTCTCGGCGGCGCGCGCGGCCTCGGGCGTGGCCAAGCCGGCGAGGACGAGACAGAAGACGAGACGAGCTATCATACCACCGGTCCCCAGGTCGCGGCTGCGACGGCGCGCCATTCAAAGGGTCGGCCCCAGGACTTGTCAATCCGCGCCGCACGTGGCTGCCGCGATCAACGCCTGGCGGCGCTTCACTTCCCGAGTTCGGCGAGGTCGTGGAAGCGGCCGTAGTCGATAACCCGGCTGCCGTCCGCGCCGCGGCTGATGATGTCGGCGAAACGCCGGTTCCAAAAGATCTCGCTGGCGAAATAGGAGTAGCGCGCCTGCACGGTCTGCGAGACGGTGGCGTCGAGACCGACCAAGGCGACGACGATTTCGGCGCTTTGCGCGGCGAGCGTTTCCGTCGTCGCGCCATGGAGCGGGCTTTTCTCGTCGATCGGATGCATCACCATCCAGGTCAGCGAGAACATCGGCGTGCGCGCGCGCACCAGCGGCAGATCGTGGAAGCGCCGCATGGTCATTCCCTCGCCGGTGTCTTCGTCGCGCAGCAGCGCCACGCTCACCTGCGCTTCGAGAATCTGATTTTTGCGCCGCTGATTGGCGGCGCGGAACATCAGGGTCGGCACCCCGTTGTGGGGCGCGATGACGGCGACGTGGCTGAACAGGACCCGCGCCGTCGGCCGGGAGAAGCGGGCAAAGATGACGCCGGTGGCCAGTGCCAACCCGCTCATGCCGAGCAGCACTTCGAAGCAGACCAGCAGATTGGCGGTGAGCGATTGCGGATACATCTGGCCATAGCCGATCGTCGCCATGGTCTGGACGCTGAAGAAGAAGGCATCGGCAAAGACACCCGGCCGGGCGTTGCCGATGCCGTCGCCGGTGACCAGGTAGAGCAGGGCGAAAGCGACGTTGAAGGCGAAATAGAACACCGCGAGCACGCCGAAGAAGCCGCTCCACGGCATGGTCAGGAGACCAAAATAGAGGTCGAGATGGGGATCGGCCCGGCGCTGGATGCGCCGCCCGCGTGGATCGGGCCGCCCCGAGATGGAGAAGACGCGCGTCTGCCCGCGCTGTGCCTTGTCGCTCGCCCCGAGCCCCATCGCTCTCCTGCCCGCTCGAAACCCCGCCCCATGCCGGCATCCGCGGCATCCCGGCAATGCTAGCGAATTGCCGTTCCCGGCGCAGCGCCGCCGTGCCGCGCTCGCGACGGGCGAAAAAACCTGCCCGCGCCGGGGAATAAACCGCACCGATTGCCCGTATAACCCATCAAGGGGAGCGACAGGAGCTGGACATGGGTTACTTTCACTGCGAGCCGCCGCTCTCTCAAATGCTCGAGGATCCCCTGACCCAGGTCCTCATGGCGAGCGACGGCGTCGATCCCGGAAAATTGCGCAAACTTCTCAGCGACGCGCGACAGCGCATCGCCGAGGCCGAGCCGGAGATCGCCGGCAAGCCCCGGCGCTGAGCGCCGGCGCCTACTCCCCTACTCCGCCGCCTCCCGCGGCGTCACCCCCGGCTTTCGCCAGCGCAACACCGGCTTGCGCGCCGCCGCCGTCTCGTCGAGACGCCGGCGCGGGGTAAAGCGCGGAGCCGCGTGGAAGGAGGCGGCGCCACCCGCCTTGGCGCGCTCGGCCAGCCCCCGGACCACCTCGATGAAGCGATCGAGCGACGCCTTGCTCTCACTTTCCGTCGGCTCCATCAGCAGCGCGCCATGGACGACGAGCGGGAAATACATGGTCATGGGGTGGAAGCCCTCATCGACCAGCGCCTTGGCAAAATCGAGCGTGGTAACGCCGCCGCTGTCGCGCAGGAAGCGGTCGTCGAACAGCACCTCATGCATGCAAGGGCCGGGATAGGAGGCGGTGAGGAGGTCGCCCAGCCGTGCCAAGAGATAGTTGGCGTTCAGCACGGCGTCGCCCGAGAGCTGGCGCAGCCCGTCCGAACCATGGCTCACGATATAGGCGAGCGCCCGCACAAACATGCCCATCTGGCCGTGGAAGCCCTTGATCCGGCCGATTGCCTGCGCCGCCGGTCCCGCCGCCTGCTCGACGAGGCGGCAGCCCGCGCCGTCATGGACGAGCCAAGGGAGCGGCGCGAAAGGCGCCAGGCTCGCCGCGAGCACCACCGGCCCCGAGCCCGGGCCGCCGCCGCCATGCGGCGTCGAAAAGGTCTTGTGCAGGTTCAGATGCATGCAGTCGATGCCGAGATCGCCGGGCCGAACGCGGCCGACAAGCGCGTTGAAATTAGCGCCGTCGCAATAGAAGAAGGCGCCCGCGGCATGCACCGCCTCGGCGATGGCGAGGATCTCGTCCTCGAACAGCCCGCAGGTGTTGGGATTGGTGAGCATGATGGCCGCGACATCGGGCCCGAGCTTCGCCTTCAGCGCGGCGAGGTCGACACGGCCGCGCGCATTGGCCGGGATGGGATCGACGGCGTAGCCGCAAGCCGCCGCGGTCGCGGGATTGGTGCCGTGCGCCGATTCCGGCACGAGCACGCGCTGACGCCGCTCGCCGCGCGCCTCGATCGCGGCGCGGATGCACATCATGCCGCAGAGCTCGCCATGCGCGCCCGCCGCCGGGCTCATCGCCACCGCCGGCATCCCGGTGAGCTCTTTGAGCCAGCGCGCCAGGGTGTCGATGAGCTCGAGCGCGCCGGTCACCGTCGATTGTGGCTGCAGCGGATGGATATCGGCAAAACCCGGCAGCCGCGCCAGCTTCTCGTTGAGGCGCGGATTGTGCTTCATCGTGCAGGAGCCGAGCGGGTAGAGCCCCATATCGATGCCGTAGTTCTTCTGTGATGCCCGCATGTAGTGGCGCACCACCTGCGGCTCGCTGAGACCCGGCAGGCCGATCGGACCCTCTCGCCGCAGCGCGCCGAGGCGGTCCGCCGCTGGTGGCTCGGGCAAGTCCACGCCGCAGCGCCCCGGCTCGTCCTGCTCGAAAAGCAACGGGTCCTCGAGCCTCAGCCCGCGATTGCCGCTGATCGTCGCTTCCGCTGCGGCATCGCGCGCGAAGCCGCTGAGCGCCTTGCTCCATTCGCTCATTGCAGCACCGCGCCGAGACCCGCCGCGAGTGCGGCGATGTCTTCCTCGGTGGTGAGCTCGGTGGCGGCAAGGATCAGCAGATCGGCCAAATCCCGGCGCTCGGGCCAGAGGCGGCTCGCCGGCACGCCGGCAAGGAGGCCGCGCCCCGCGAGTGTCTCGACCACCGCCGCTGCCGGCCGCGGCAGGCGGATCGTCAATTCGTTGAAGAAGCGGTCGGTGAGCACCTTGACGCCCGGCAGCGCCGCCAGCCGATCGGCGAGAGCGACCGCGCGCGCATGGTTGAGCGCGGCGAGCCGGGTGAAGCCGGCTTCGCCAAGCAGCGCCAGATGGATGGTGAAGGCGAGCGCGCACAGGCCGGAATTGGTGCAGATGTTGCTCGTCGCTTTCTCGCGTCGAATATGCTGCTCGCGCGTCGAGAGCGTAAGCACGTAGCCGCGCCGTCCATCGGCATCGACGGTCTCGCCGACCAGCCGACCCGGCATCTGGCGCACGAATTTCTCGCGCGCGGCGAAGAGACCGAGATGCGGGCCGCCGAAGCTCGGCGCGTTGCCGAGCGACTGGCCCTCGGCGGCAACGATGTCGGCGCCCATCTCGCCCGGCGGCTTGACGAGGCCCAACGATACCGCCTCGGTGACGACCACGATGAGCAGCGCGCCGCCGCGGTGGCAGGCCTCGGCGAGCGCCGTGAGATCGCGGACATGGCCGAAGACGCCGGGATTTTGCACGACGACCGAGGCGGTCTCGCCGTCGACGAGCGCCGCGAGATCATCCTCGGCCGTGGGATTGGCCGGGCGCTCCACCACGGTGAAATCGCCGAAGCGCGCATAAGTCGCGGTGGTCTCGCGGTAATGCGGATGGAGATCGCCGGCGAGGATCGCCTTCTTCCGGCGCGTCAGCCGGTTGGCCATCATCACCGCTTCGGCGCAGGCGGTCGCGCCGTCATACATCGAGGCATTGGCGACATCCATCGCGGTGATGAGCGCCACCTGCGTCTGAAACTCGAACATCGACTGCAAAGTGCCTTGCGAGACCTCCGGCTGGTAGGGCGTGTAGGAGGTCAGGAACTCGCCGCGCTGAATCAGATGATCGACCGCCGCCGGTACGTGGTGACGATAGACACCGCAGCCGAGGAAGCTCGGCACCGAGGAAAGCGGCACGTTCTTCGCGGCGAGCCGCGTCAGCGCCCGCTCGACCTCGATCTCGCCCATGGCGCGCGGCAGATCGAGCGGTCGCTCGAGCCAGACCGAGCGCGGTACGTCGCGAAACAGCGCCTCGACCGTGTCGGCGCCGATGGCGCCGAGCATCGCGCGGCGGTCGTTGTCGGTGAGCGGAAGATAGCGCATCAGTGCAGGCCCTCGACGAATGCGTTATAGGCGGCTTCGTCCATCAGCCCGTCGAGCTGCTTCGCATCGCCGATGCGCAGCTTCAGGAACCAACCTTCGCCCATGGGATCGGCGTTGACCTTGCCGGGCTCGCCCGACAGAGCGTCATTGACCGCAAGCACCTCACCCGAGATCGGCGCATAGACCTCGCTTGCGGCCTTCACCGATTCGACGACCGCCGCCTCCTTGCCTTGCTCGACGCGGCGGCCGAGCTCCGGCAGCTCGACGTAGACGACGTCGCCGAGCTGCGTCTGGGCGTAATCGGTGATGCCGACCGTTGCGACGTCGCCTTCGACGCGAATCCATTCGTGATCCTTGGTGTATTTGACGGTGGCCATGGCGTCCTCGTCGTCTCTGGTTGCGCGCGGGCTCAGCCGCGGTGATAGCGATGGGGAACGAAGGGCAGCGGCTCGATTCGCGCCGGGCGGGGCGTGCCGCGCACCACGAGCTTCAGCGGCGTGCCGAGCGCGGCATGCGACGCCGCGACATAGCCCATGGCGATCGGCCCATCGGCCGAAGGGCCGAAGCCGCCGCTGGTAATGCGCCCCAAGGGCGCGCCGTCGAGCGCAATGACCGGCGTTGCTTCACGCGCCGGCGCCCGGCCTTCCGGGCGGATGCCGACTCGCTTCCTCGCCGCGCCGGCAGCGAGCTCGCGCAGGATGACGGCAGCACCGGGGAAACCGCCCTCGGCACGGCGCCGCTTCTGGATGGTCCAGGCGAGATCGGCCTCGATCGCCGTGGTGGTCTCGTCGATATCGTGGCCGTAAAGACAGAGGCCGGCCTCGAGCCGCAGCGAGTCGCGCGCGCCCAAGCCGACGGGCAGGACCTCCGGCTCCTGCAACAGTCGGCGCGCCAGGCGCTCGGCCGCCTCGGCCGGCACCGAGATCTCGAAGCCATCCTCGCCGGTATAGCCCGAGCGGGTCACGAAGCAGGGCTGACCGTCGATGCTGTGCACTGCACCGCTCATGAAGGAGAGGCCCGCCGCGGCGGGCGCGAGCCGGGCCAGCACGGCCGCCGCCGCCGGGCCCTGCAGCGCCAGAAGCGCACGATCGGCGAGCCGCCGGAGCTTCGCCTTGCCGGCGAGATGACGCTCCAGATGCGCAAAATCCTGTTGCTTGCGCCCGGCATTGACGACGAGGAAGAGATGGTCGACCGCCGCGGTGACCATCAGATCGTCGAGAATACCGCCCGTCTCGTTGGTAAGAAGCGTGTAGCGCATGCGCCCCGGGGCCAGGCTCTTGATGTCGCCGGGCACGAGCCTCTCGAGCGCCGCCGCGGCGCCCTCGCCCTCGAGCCGCGCCTGGCCCATATGCGAGACATCGAAAAGCCCCGCCTTGCTGCGGGTGTGCAAATGCTCCGTCATGATGCCGGCGGCGTATTGCACGGGCATTTCATAGCCGGCGAACTCGACCATCTTGGCGCCGAGGCTCAGATGGAGGGCGTGGAGCGGCGTGCGATGAAGGGATGTCTCGGCCATCGGTCCTCAGGAGAGCAAGCTTCGTCGGGTCGCGCACCGCGACCGGAAGCCCCCTCTGTCCCAGGACCTGAAAGATTCGCCGGATGGTCCCCAACGGGACGGCCGGTTTACCTCGTCGGTGAGGCGGACGCCGAAGGCGTTCGCCTGCTTTCCAGAGTGCCCTTCCCCCAACGGTCCTTTCGCCTGAGAGTTTCCGGGGCGGTTGCTCCTTCGGCGCCGGGGTGAAACCCGGTCTCTCCCATCGGGGTGCGACGGCCTGATCACCCTAGCATCGCCCCGCCACGGTGACCAGCCCCGCGCAACGCGAAGCGTTGTCGCGGGTGGGCGTCAGCGGTTGCTCTTGCAACCGCGAGAGCCCGCTCCGTCGGGACTGGCATCGGCGGTCGCCCTTGCAACCGCAAGAGCTCGCCTCTCGACAACCGAACGATCTCCGCGGCGAGGCTTTGCGCTGCGCCGATTTATTGTCGCGAGCGGTTGAGGTCGAGCTGCTGTTTGCTCACCTGCAGGCCGACGATGATTGCGTATTGGTTGCCGAGCGACAGATTTCTGACCGGCAAATGCTCGGTAATCTGTTCGACGAGCCGCATCTCTTTCTGTCGCGGCGCGAAATCGACGCGCAGCGCAAAGTTCTGCTTGGCGACGATGTTCTGCTGCGCATCGGCGACGGCGACGAAATAAGTGAAATCGCCCTGGCGGAGATCCTGATCGTTGCGCACGGCCACGAAGCTGATCGTCGTCGTGACGCGCACCCCCTGCGCCTCGCCTTGGCATTGGGGCGTGACGGTGACGAGCTTGACGCCGAAGATGATGTCGTTGGTGTTGGTGGTGCTGGGCGTGACGCCGGGCCGGAACTCGGTATAGGAATCGAGGCCCGGAGCGATGAAGGTGGTCGGGCAGCTGAGTTTGCCGGGAGGCAGCTCGCTGCGGCTGGAACAGGCCGCAACCGACAGCGCAGCGAGCGCGCAAAGTGCGGCGCCGAAGACTGAGCGCATCAGAGGCGGTTGTGCGAGCCGTCGCAGAAGGGCTTGTTCTGCGTCTGCTTGCAGCCGCACAGCCAGACTTCGCCATCCTGGTCGCGCTTCAACGGCACGGGCGTGATGCCGGTGCCGCGATGCGAGCCGTCGCAGAGCGGCTGCGAAAGGCTGCGGCCGCAGGCGCACCACCAATATTCCTTGCCGGCCTCTGCGGCGAGCATGTAGGGGCTCTTGCGCGCTGGAACTGCCTCGCTCATACCCCTCTTCCCCCAGCTTCTCCAGTGTACTAACTTCCACGCCATCGAGCCCGAATGGCCGCCGCAGGCGCGGACCGCGCGAACTCTATTCGACCGTCGAGCGCCGCACAAGGGCTCCTCCGCACGGGAGCCCGGCCGCGGCCGCCTACGCAAGGGAATGACGATGACGAAAGCGCCGCTGACCATTCTGCTCGCCGGTCCGCGCGGCTTTTGCGCCGGGGTCGAGCGCGCGGTGCAGATCGTCGAGCGCAGCCTCGATCGTTTCGGCGCACCGGTCTATGTCCGCCACGAGATCGTGCATAACCGCTTCGTCGTCGAGGCGCTGGAGCGCAAGGGGGCGATCTTCGTCGAGGAGCTCGACGCGGTACCCGCCGGCGCCCCGGTGGTGTTCTCGGCGCATGGCGTCCCCAAGCGGGTGCCGGCCGAGGCGGAGCGGCGGCGCCTCATCTATGTCGATGCCACCTGCCCACTGGTGAGCAAGGTGCATCGCGAGACCGAGCGTCATTACGCGCAAGGCCGGCGGGTCGTGTTGATCGGCCATGCCGGCCATCCCGAAGTCATCGGCACCATGGGCCAGCTGCCGCCCGGCGCGGTGCTCCTGGTCCAGACGCCGGCGGATGTCGCGAGGCTGGAGCTCAAACCGGAGGAGCCGGTCGCCTATGTGACGCAGACGACGCTGTCGATCGACGACACGCTCGCCATCGTCGCGGCGCTGCAGCAGCGCTTCCCGCAGATCGACGGACCGAGGCGCGACGATATCTGCTACGCCACGACCAACCGGCAACAGGCGGTGAAGGCGATCGCCCGCCGCGTCGACCGGCTGCTGGTCGTCGGCGCGCCCAACTCCTCCAATTCGCTGCGCCTCGTCGAAGTCGCGCGGCAGAGCGGATGCGACAAAGCGGCGCTGATCGGGCGCGCCGCCGAGATCGATTGGAGCTTCCTCGCCGGCGCCGCGCGCCTCGGCCTCACCGCCGGCGCCTCGGCGCCCGAAGCACTCGTCGAGGAAGTCGTCGAGGCCTGCCGCGACCGTTACGAGGTGGCGCTCGAAGAAGTCGCCGTCACGCGCGAAGAAGTGCGCTTCAATCTGCCGCGGGCGTTGCTGAGCGTCGCCTGAGATGGCGGTCTACACGGACGTCCCCGACGACGAGCTGCGCGGCTTCATCGCCGACTATACGCTCGGCGAGGTGATCTCGAGCAAAGGCATCGCCGAGGGCGTCGAGAATTCCAATTACCTGCTGCGCACCGAAGCCGGCACCTTCCTGCTGACGCTGTTCGAGAAGCGGGTCTCGCCGGTGGACCTGCCCTTCTTCATCGCGCTGATGGAGCATCTGGCGGCGCAAGGCATCGCCTGTCCGACGCCGATCAGGGCCAAGGACGGCATCGCCTTGCGTCAGCTCTGCGGCCGGCCGGCGGTGATCGTGAGCTTCCTCGACGGCATGTGGCCGCGCCGCGTCCATCCCTTCCATTGCGCCGGGGTCGGCGACGCGCTGGCGCGGCTCCATCTCGCCGGCGCCTCCTTTGCGCTGCGCCGCCCGAACGACCTTTCTCTCGCCGGCTGGCGGCGCCTCTACGAAGCCTGCCGCGCGCGGGCCGACGAGGTGAAAGGGGGGCTCGCTGCGGAGCTCGGCAGCGAGCTCGACGCGCTCGAGCGTCTCTGGCCCGAGACGCTGCCGATGGGCGTCATCCATGCCGATCTCTTTCCCGATAACATCTTTTTCCGCGGCGAGCACGTCTCGGGCATCATCGATTTCTATTTCGCCTGCACCGATTTCCTCGCCTATGACCTCGCCATCTGCCTCAACGCCTGGTGCTTCGAGAGCGACGGCAGTTTCAACGTCACCAAGGCGCGGCTCATGCTGGCGAGCTATCGCGCGGTGCGGCCGCTGACAGCGCAGGAATTCGGTGCATTGCCGCTGCTGGCGCGCGGCGGTGCGCTGCGCTTCCTGCTGACGCGGCTTTACGACTGGCTGAACCATCCGCCGGGCGCCTTGGTGCGGCGCAAGGATCCGCTCGAATATCTGCAGAAGCTGCGCTTCCACCGCAGCGTCGCGCAGCCCTCGGCCTACGGGCTCGACGCATGACCGGAACGGCAAGCGCCGCGGGTACCGGCGTGGTCGAGATCTTCACCGACGGCGCCTGCAGCGGCAATCCCGGCCCCGGCGGCTGGGGCGCGGTGCTGCGCTATGGCGAGCACGAGCGCGAGCTCACCGGTTCGGCCAATCCCACCACCAACAACCGCATGGAGATGCTGGCGGCGATTTCGGCGCTCGAGGCGCTGAAGCGGCCGAGCCGCGTTCACATCCATACCGACAGCCAGTATCTGCGCGACGGCATCACCCGTTTCATCCATGCCTGGAAGGCGCGCGGTTGGAAGACGGCGGACAAGAAGCCGGTGAAGAACATCGACCTTTGGGTCCGGCTCGAAGCGGCATTGGAGCCGCATCGGGTCGAGTGGTTCTGGGTCAAGGGCCATGCCGGGCATCCCGAGAACGAGCGCGCCGACGCGCTCGCCCGCGCCGCCATCGCCGAGGCGCGCGAGAAGAGCGCTCTTGCGGAGGCGCCGCCGGTGAAAAAGAAGAAACGCTAAGAAGACGAACGGCCGCTCCCGAAGAGCGGCCGTTTCTCGGATCGTCCGCGCTGTGCGGCTCTCGCGATTGCTCGCGCAACCGCTGACGCCGCCCTCGACGAGCGCTTTGCGCTCGCGAGGTTCAGAGCGCCTTAAGAACCGCGTCGGCGCTCGACACCTCGAACGTGCCGGGCTTCTCGACGTTGAGCGTCTTGATGACGCCGTCCTCGACGACCATGGCATAGCGCTGCGAGCGCTTGCCGAGGCCGTTGCCGCTGGCATCGAGCTCGAGCCCGACCGCGCGGGTGAAGTCGCCATTGCCGTCGGCAAGCATCTGCACCTTGCCTTCCGCCTTCTGATCCTTGCCCCAGGCGTTCATGACGAAAGCATCGTTCACCGAGAGGCAGGCGATGGCGTCGACGCCCTTCGCCTTGATCTGCGCCGCCTTCTCGACGAAGCCGGGCAAGTGCTTCGCGGAGCAGGTCGGCGTGAACGCGCCGGGAACCGCGAACACCACCACCTTCTTGCCCTTGAAGAACTCGCCGGTTTCGACGTCCCTCATGCCATCCGGCGTCATCTGCTTGAGCTTCACCGCCGGGACCTTGTCGCCAACCTTGATGGTCATCGCCTTTCCCCTTCCTGCTGGTCTTGTGCCGATCGTTGGAATTTCGCCATGGGGCGCAGCCCCTGCGCGACCCACCATAGACGGTCAGCCAGCGAAAATCACTCCTGCCGCGCCGCCGCCCGAGCGCGGCCGCGCTTATCGCAAAGCACCGGCGACCTTGCCGGGCCCCGCCGCATCGGCGAGCGCCTGCAGCACTTGATCCGGCGTCAGGATCTCCGACAGTGCACGACCCTGCGGCAGGGCCGGCCCGTAAACGGCGTTGAAGGGAATGCCGTAGCGCCCGAAGCTGCGGAGGTAGGCGGCGATGGTATCGCTCGGCCGCGTCCAATCGGCACGCATGGCGACGGTGCCGGGTCGGTCGAGCCGCTCGCGGATCTCCGGCTGGTCGATCACCAGCTCCTTGTTGACCTTGCAGGTGAGACACCAATCGGCCGTAACGTCGACGAAGACGACGTCGCCGTGCCGGACCAGCCGATCGATCTCGGCGCGATCGAAACGGTGCCAGAAGGCGTCCGGCCGGGATGCGGGCGGTGGCGAAGCCAACACCGCCGGCACGAACAAGCCGGCGAGCACCAGCGCAGCGACCACGCCGCCGCGCGCCGCCGGCCGCCGCAGCACCACCAGGGCTGCGACAACCCCCGCCATGAGCGCGGCGACCGTCAAGGCGGCGGCCAGGCCGATCTCACCGGCCAGCACGGCTACGAGCCATAGCGCCGTCGCCGCCAATGCCAGGCTGAGCACATGCCGCAACACCAGGATCCAGCGCCCAGGCCGCGGCAGGGCTTGGGCGAGCCGCGGCAGAGCCGCCACCAGCAGATAGGGCGCCGCCAGCCCGAGGCCGAGCGCCAGGAACACGGCGAGGATCTCGAGCGGTCCGGCGGCCAGCGCGAAACCCACCGCGGTACCGAGGAAAGGCGCCGAGCAGGGGGTCGCCAGCAGCGTGGCGAAAGCGCCCGTCGCGACATTGCCGAGCAGCGTCGTGCCCTCGCCGCGGCTGCCGGCGGCGCCGAGCCAGGCCGGCAGCGGCACTTCGAAAATGCCCCAGAGATTGGCGGCGAAGAGCGTCAGCAGCGCCACCATGAACACAAGGAAGAGCGGCTGCTGGAACTGCACGCCCCAGCCGACCGCGGCGCCCGCCGATTTGAGCGCCACCATCGCCGCGGCGAGCACGAGGAAGGAGAGGATCACGCCCAGGGCCGTGGCCAGAAAGGCGAGCCGCAGATGCGCGCGCGGCCGACCGTGCAGAGCGACGACGCCGAGCAGCTTGATCGATAGCACCGGCAGGACGCAGGGCATGAAGTTAAGGATGAAGCCGCCCAGCAGCGCCAGCGGCAGGACACGGAGCAGCAGCCCAAGATCGGCGGCCGGTGGCCCCGCCACCGGCGCGATGCTGCCCTCGAGCGTGCGGTCGCCATCGACCAGCGTCACCTTGACCGGATGCCCCACCAGCCGGCCGAGCGCGCCCGGCGCGGCGAAGGCGGGAATGCGCAGCAGCGCCTGACCGGGCGTGTCGCTGGCGGCAAGATGCGGCGCGCCGAACGCGACCCCGGCCGGGCCCTCGATGAAGGCGTCGGGTGCCAGCAGCGGCGTGGCGCTGTCGACGCGCAGCTCCAGCATGGGCTTCCCCCCCGGCACCAGCACAGCGGAAGCAAGGCCAAGGCCGGAGCCCTTGCCGTCGCCGGGCACGCGCGCGGCGTAGCGGGCGATGACCGCAGCATAGGAGCTGCCACCTTCGGGCGGCGGCCCTGCCGGAAGGTCGAGGGTAAGCACCGTGTCGTAGGGAATGCAGATGTCGTTGCAGGTGAGGTAGCTGAGACCCAGCCGCAAATGCGTCGCCGCCCCTGCCTGCGCGAGCCGCGCGGTGATGGGGAAGACGACCTCGCCCGTGTATCCCACCGTCTCGAGGCCCTGTGCCGTGAAGCGCCGTGGCGCCGGCCAGGCCATCTCGGTCGCGGCGAGGTTGGTCGAGCCGGTCCAGTCGAGACGCGGCGGATAGCCGGCATCGCCCGGCGACCGCCAGTAGATCTTCCAATGGGGCGCCAAGCGGAACTGGAGCCCAAGCTGGAGGCTTCCGGCGCCATCTACGGACGGGGTTGCGGCAATAAGCCTGACCTGTCCCTGGTCCGTGATCGACCAGTCCGAAGCCCCGTCCGCCGCCTGGGCCGGCCCGGACGCCACCAGCGCCAGGAGCAAAGCCCCGAACAGCCCAAAGGCGCCCCACCGGCGCCGCAATCCCTGGTTATTGTCCATGCGACATTCCCGACATGGCCGTTTATATAGGGCTTTGCCGGCCGCCGCACGGTCACGAATGCGACATCTACCGCGGTGGCACCGGCGCACGCCATGCTTGCAAGGGTTGCTAATGCCGCTTATGTCAACACGAGACCCATGAAGACTTCCGTCACCTCGCTGGCCGGCCAGCTCCTCATCGCGATGCCGCAGATGCAGGACCACCGCTTCGTGCGTTCGGTCATTTTCCTCTGCGCCCATAACGAGGAAGGCGCCATGGGCCTGGTCATCAACAAGCTCATCGACAGCGTGACCCTGCCGGAGCTGCTCGACAAGCTCGGCATCCCGGCTGCGGGCCTCGCCGGCGCGGCACGCGTCCATGCCGGCGGGCCGGTCGAGGAAGGGCGCGGCTTCGTGCTGCATTCCGACGATTATGTCGAGGAAAACACCCTCGTCGTCGGAAAGATGGCGCTTACCGCGACGCTCGACATCCTGCGCGCCATTGGCCGCGGCAAAGGGCCGCGCAAGAGCCTCTTGGCCTTGGGCTATGCCGGCTGGGGGCCAGGCCAGCTCGATGCCGAGATGCAAGATAATGGCTGGCTCCACGTCCCGGCCGACGAGGCCATCATCTTCGACGGCGAGATCGCCGACAAATGGCAGCGCGCCCTCGCCAAGCTGGGCGTCGACCCCCTCTCCCTCTCCGGCGACGCCGGACACGCCTAGGCGAACGCGCAACGCGCGTTCGTCCGCAGCGGCGGCAGCGGTTGCGCAGCAACCGCGAGAGCCGCTCGGTTCCGATTAGCCAAGCTGCGCCGCTCCCTCACCCGGCGCGGGCTTTGCCCGTGCCACCCTCTCCCGCAAGCGGGAGAGGGGCGCCCCCTCACCCACCGACGCCACTTTGCACCTTGGCCCAGCTGTCGCGCAGGCCCACGGTGCGGTTGAAGACCAGACGCCCTGGCTGCGAATCGGGATCGCGGCAGAAATAGCCCTGGCGCTCGAACTGGACGGGGTGCTCGACATTATCGCGGGCGAGCGCGGGCTCGGCCAGCGCGCCCGGCAGCACCTCGAGCGAGTTGGGATTGAGATCGGCCATGATGTCGCCGCCGGCGCCGGGATCGGGGCGGGCGAAGAGCGTGTTGTAGAGCCGCACTTCGACCGGCACGGCATGGGCTGCGGAGACCCAGTGGATCGTGCCCTGCACCTTGCGTCCGTCCGGTGCACTGCCGCCGCGTGTCGCGGGGTCGTAGGTGCAGCGCAGCTCCACCACCTCGCCGGCCGCATTCTTCACCACGTCGCGGCAGGTGACGAAATAGGCGAAGCGAAGCCTGACCTCGCGCCCCGGCGCCAAGCGGTAGAATTTTTTCGCGGGGACTTCCATGAAGTCGTCGCGCTCGACATAGAGCTCGCGGCTGAACGGCACGAGCCGCGTGCCGGCGGCGGGATCCTCGGGATTGTTCACCGCCTCCAGCTCCTCGACGCGGCCTTCGGGATAGTTCTCGATCACCAGCTTCAGCGGTCGCAGCACCGCGAGACGGCGCGGCGCCGAGCGGTTCAAATGCTCGCGGATGGTGCTTTCGAGAAGCGCGAGATCGACGACGCTGTTGGCGCGCGCAACGCCGACGCGACGCACGAATTCGCGCAAGGCCGCCGCCGGCACCCCGCGCCGGCGCATCCCGGCCAAGGTCGGCATGCGCGGATCGTCCCAGCCGTCGACATGACCCTGCTGAACGAGCTGAGTGAGCACGCGCTTCGACAGCACGGTATAGGTGATGTTGAGGCGCGCGAACTCGTATTGCCGCGGCCGCGACGGCACCGGCAGATGCTCGAGGAACCAGTCATAGAGCGGCCGGTGATCCTCGAATTCCAGCGTGCAAAGCGAGTGCGTGACGCTCTCGATCGCGTCCGACTGGCCATGCGCGAAATCATAGGTCGGATAGATGCGCCATTGCGTCCCGGTGCGGGGATGCTCGGCATGGAGAATGCGATAGAGCGTCGGGTCGCGGAGATTGATGTTGCCGGCGGCCATGTCGATCTTGGCGCGCAGCACCCGTGCGCCGTTAGGGAACTCGCCGGCGCGCATGCGGCGGAAGAGATCGAGATTCTCCTCGACGCTGCGGTTGCGGAACGGGCTTTCCTGCCCGGGCTCGGTCAAGGTGCCGCGCATGCGCCGCATCTCGTCGGGCGAGAGATCGTCGACATAGGCCTTGCCGGTATGGATCAGATGCTCCGCCCAGTCATAGAGCTGCTCGAAATAGTCGGAGGCGTGATAGAGGTGCCGGCCCCAATCGAAGCCGAGCCAGCGCACATCGCGCTCGATGGCGTCGATATATTCCTGTTCCTCCTTGGTTGGGTTGGTGTCGTCGAAGCGCAGATGGCAGCGCCCGCCGAACTCCTCGGCGACGCCGAAATTGAGGCAGATCGACTTGGCGTGACCGATATGGAGATAGCCGTTGGGCTCGGGCGGAAAGCGGGTGACGACGCCGGTGATGCGCTTGGCGGCGAGATCGGCCTCGACGATGTCGCGGACGAAATCGCGCCCCGCTTCCGCCGCCGTCTCGGTTACCGTCATCTCATTCTCCTCAACCCGCTACCCCTCGCCGCGCCATTCATCGCGCAGCAGCCCGAAAAGCACGTGATCCTGCCAGCGGCCGTCGATGCAGAGATATTCGCGGGCATATCCCTCCTCGCGAAAGCCGGTCTTGAGCAGCAGGCCGCGGCTCGGCGCGTTGTGCGGCAGGCAGGCCGCCTCGACGCGGTGCAGCTTCAGGCGCTGGAAGGCGAAAGCGAGAGTGAGCTGCAGGCCCTGCGCCATGTAGCCGCGGCGGGCGAAGCGCTCGCCTACCCAATAACCGAGGCTGCCGGTCTCGGCGACGCCGCGCCGCACATTGCTGAGGCCGATGCCACCGACCAGCGCGCCATCCTCGACGCGACAGAGGAAGAAGCTGTAACCCTGATCGGTGCGCCAATCGGCGGCATAGCGTTGCAGCCGGCGGCGATAGGCGGAGCGCGTCAGCGCGTCGGCCGACCAGCTCGGCTCCCACGGCGTGAGAAAGCGGCGCGATTCGCCGCGCAATGCCGACCATTCCTCCCAATCGCCGCGCTCCGGCGGCCGCAGCAGCACGCGGTCGCCGACCATGCGCAGGCTCGGCGGCGCGGCACCGAAGAAACGTGGCAGGCGGAGCATATCCGATGACACGCGAGCCGCCTCCGCTCAGGCGCCGAGACGCTCGCGCAGCCGCGCAAAGGACTCGACGCGGCCGATCGGGCCCAGCGCCGCCAAGGTCGGCTGCGCCGTCCGCAGCCGGCGCGCGACGCGCTCGACGGCACCGGCGTCCACCGCATCGATGCGGCTTACCATCTCGGCCATGTCGAGCGGCCGGCCGAACACCAGCATATGCGCCGCCTGCTGCTCGCAGCGCGCCGTGGTGCTTTCGAGCGACATGAGCAGCCCGGCCTTGAGCTGAGCGCGGGCGCGCTCCAGCTCGGCCGGCGCCAGGCCTTGGGTGAGGTTGCGGATCTCGTCGCACAGCACCGGCATCAGCTCCTCCACCTCGTCTTCGCCGGTGCCGGCATAAACGCCGAAAAGTCCGCTGTCGCTATAGGCATGGGTGAAGGAATAGATGGCATAAACCAGGCCACGCTTCTCGCGAATCTCCTGGAAGAGGCGCGAAGACATGCCGCCGCCGAGCGCGGAGGAGACGACCGACGCGCTGTAGTAGTCGGGGTCGCCGAAGGGAAAACCGGGAAAGCCCAGCACCACATGCACCTGCTCGAGGTCGCGCGGCTCGCGCAGCTCGCCGCCGACATAGCGCGCCGCCTCGCTGCGCGCGGAACGGTCGAGCGGCAGCTCGGCGAAGGCCGGCTCCGCCAATCGCACCAGCGCGTCGTGGTCGACATTGCCGGCGGCGACCAGCAGCATGCCGCTCGCCGCGTAGTGACGGCGCATATACCCCGCCACGGTGTCGCGGTCGATGCGACGGATGATCTCGACACGGCCGAGCACCGGGCGCCCCATCGCCTGATCCGGGAAGGCGCGCTCCTGGAACAAATCGAAGATGATGTCGTCGGGCGTGTCGTTGGCCTGGCCGATTTCCTGCAGGATGACCGCGCGCTCGCGCTCCAGCTCCTTGGGATCGAAGATCGAGCGCTGCAGGATGTCGGCGAGGATGTCGACGGCGAGCCCCAGATCCTGCTTCAGCACCTTGGCGTAATAGGCGGTGTGCTCGCGCGAGGTGTAGGCGTTGAGATGGCCGCCGACCGCCTCGATCTCGGCGGCGATGTCGAGCGCCGAGCGCCGCTCGGTGCCCTTGAACGCCATATGCTCGAGCAGATGCGCGACACCGTTGATCTGCGACGGCTCGTGGCGCGTGCCGATATCGACCCAAACGCCGATCGACACGGTTTCGACGCTGGCCATGCGATCGGTCATCACGCGCATGCCGTTTTTAAGAGCCGTCACGCGCACGGTCATGCCGCTCCTCCTTCACCGATCGGCCGCGCCTTCGCGCGCACATAATCCTCGACGGCGGCGAGATCGTTGGGCAGACGCGGCCGCCGTTCCGGCCGCCGCATCAGCTCGGCGAGCCGCGCCGGCAGTGCCGGGCGGACGCCCGTCGCCTCGGCCACCGCCTCGGGGAATTTCGCCGGATGGGCGGTGGCGAGCGCTACCATCGGCACACCCGTCTCGCGCCGCGCCGCCTTCGCCGCGGCGACGGCGATGGCGCTGTGCGGGTCGAGGAGCTCGCCCGTATCGCGCCAGGTCTCGGCGATCGAGCGGCGCGTCCCCTCGTCATCGACACGACAGGCCGAAAAGAGCGACCGCGCGGCGCGCCAAGCCTGCTCGTCGGCGGGCAAGGTGCCGGTCTTGCGGAATTCGCCCATCGCCGCCGCCGCCGCGCCGCCGCGACCTTTGAGCTCGAAGAGGAGCCGCTCGAAATTGCTCGACACCTGAATGTCCATGCTCGGCGACAGGCTCGGCACCACGGGCTCGAGTGTCATCGCGCCCTGGTTGATGAAGCGCGTCAGGATATCGTTCCGGTTGGTGCCGATGACCAGCTCCGCGATCGGCAGCCCCATGCGGCGCGCGACATGTGCGGCGTAGACATTGCCGAAATTCCCGGTCGGCACGGCGAAGGACACCGGGCGCTCCGGCGCCCCCAGCGCCACCGCGGCGGCGACGTAGTAGACAAGCTGCGCCATGATGCGCGCCCAGTTGATCGAGTTGACGGCCGACAGGTTCAACGCCTGTCGGAACGCCGCATCCGCGAACATCGCCTTTACCAGGTCCTGGCAGTCGTCGAAGCTGCCCTCGATGGCGATGGCGTGGACATTGGCCGAAGCGACCGTCGTCATCTGCCGGCGCTGCACCTCGGAAATCCGCCCCTCGGGATAGAGGATGAAGATGTCGATCGCGGCACGGTCGCGGCAAGCCTCGATCGCTGCCGAGCCGGTGTCGCCCGAGGTGGCGCCGATGATGGTGACGCGCCGCCGCCGTTGCGCCAGGACATGGTCGAAAAGCGGGCCCACCAGCTGCAGGGCGTAGTCCTTGAACGCCAGGGTTGGGCCGTGGAACAGCTCAATCAACCATAGGTCGGGGCCCAGTTGCTTCAGGGGAGCCACCGCCGCATGGCCGAAGCCGGCATAGGCGCCGGCGATCAGCGCCCCCAGCGCTTTGGGCTCGATCTCGGAGCCGATAAACGGCGCCACCACCGTTTCGGCGATCGCGGCGTATGAATACCCCCGCATGTGGCGGATCTGGCCGGCCTCGAGGCGCGGCCAATCCTCCGGGACGTAAAGCCCGCCATCGGGCGCGAGCCCGGCGAGCAGCACGTCCTCGAAGGAAAGGCGCTCCGGCGGAGTCCGGGCGTCGCGGGTACTGACGTAGCGCACAAAGATACCAAAGGGGCTTATGCCGAGAGGGGGTGCAGCCTATCGTCCCGACGGCCTAGCCGCAACTCTGCCCCCCGCTACTTCTGGGCGGCCTTCGGAGGCGCCAGATCGGCTCCTTTGGCGGGGTCGTAACTGCAGGTGACCTGGCCATAGCCCTCATTCTGGAGGACGTCGAGAACAACGGTGTAGCGCCCGTTGCTCTCCGGCGCCGATTGGCGCTCGCCGACCCCGTCATAGCCGAGCGCCTCGGCTTTGTCCTCGCATGCGGCGACGGCGGGATTGGTGAGATGCGGCGCGCTGTCGCCGAGAAACGGGATCCACGAGCAGCCGCCGAGGAGCAGCACGAGGCCCGAAGCGATGACGGCGCGGCCGCGCTCAATCGGCGACATACCGCGCCTCGAGATGCCGCTCATAGGTGTTGGCGTCGAGCGGGCGCCCCGTCGCTTGCGTCACGATCTCTGCCGTCGAGTAGCGCGAGCCTTTCTGATGCACATGCTCGCGCAGCCAGGCGAGGAGCGGCGCGAAATTGCCATGGGCGATGCCGGGGAGAATGCGCGGCTCGGCGCGCTTGGCGGCATCGAAGAGCTGCGCCGCGGTCATCGCACCCAAGGTGTAGGTCGGGAAATAGCCCCAGGCGCCGTCATACCAGTGGATGTCCTGCAAGCAGCCCTCGCGGTCGCTCGCGGGGGCGATGCCGATGAGGCCGAGCATGGCCTCGTTCCAGGCCGCGGGCAGATCTTCGGGCGCAAGCTCGCCAGCGATCATCGCGCGCTCCAGCCGGTAACGCAGGATGACATGGGCGGGATATGTCACTTCGTCGGCATCGACGCGGATGAGGCTGCGCGCGACCCGGGTATTGAGCCGGTAGAGATTTTCCGCTTCCCAGGCCGGACCGACGCCGTGGAACGCCTTGCGCAGCAAGGGCGCAGCGAACTCCATGAATTCGCGCGAGCGGCAGGCTTGCATCTCGACGAGCAAGGATTGGCCCTCATGGATGCTCATGCCGCGGGCATTGCCGACCGGCTGACGGCGCCAGGCCTCGGGCAAGCCGCGCTCATAGAGTGCGTGGCCGGTCTCGTGCAGCACACCCATCAAGGCGCGGCCGAAATCCGCTTCGTCATAGCGCGTCGTCAACCGCACATCGTCGGGCGTGCCGCCGCAGAAGGGATGGAGGCTGACATCGAGCCGCCCATGTTTGAAATCGAAGCCGAGCCGCTCCATGAGCTGCATCCCGACCCGGCGCTGCGCCTCGACGGGAAACGGGCCCGGCAAGGGCGGCGGCGGCGGGCGGCGCGCCTGGCGCTCGAGCGCGCGGTCGATGAGACCGGGCAGCATGGCGGCGAGCTCGCCGAACAAGCGGTCGATTGCCGCGGTGCTGCCGCCGGGCTCGTATTCGTCGAGCAGCGCTTCGTAAGGGCTCGTGCCGAGCGGCGCCGCTTTGGCCGCGGCCACTTCGCGCACGAGCTCCAGCACGTGTCGCAGCTCGGGCAGGACCGCCGCGAAATCGCCGGCCGGCCGCGCTTCGCGCCAGCGCATCTCGCAGGCGGAACAGGCTTTCGACAGCGCCGCGACGATATCGGCCGGCACCGCCGTCGCATGCAGCCGCAAGCGCTCCATCTCGGCGAGATTGGCGCGCTGCCATTGATCGAGGTCGTTCTGCGCTTCGGCGCCGGCGACGAGATCGGCCATCGCCGGGTCGGTCAGGATCTCGTGGCACACCACTTTGAGCGTGGCGAGCTGCTCGGCACGTGAAGCGGCGCCGCCGGCCGGCATCAGGGTGGCGCTGTCCCATTGCAGCATCGCCGTCGCATCCTGTACGGCGCCGAGCCGCGCGAAGCGGGCCTCGAGGGTCTTATAGGGCGTGACGCTCACGGATTTCTCCTTCGGCGCGGCGGCGGCGAACGAAGAGGATGTAGATGACCACCAGCGCCACCGCCAGCGCGTACCACGTAATGGCGTATTGAAGGTGGTTGTTGGGCAGGTCGAGGAGCGTCTGGCCGCCGATGGGAAGACCGCCGGGATTGGGCGTCGCGTCGGCATCCATATAGAAGGGCAACACGCGGTCGAGATGCCCGGCCTCGGCCATCGCGGAGATGTCGACCCAGATCCAGTAGTTCCGCGCGACGCTGTTCTCGGGGAGGAACCAATGCGGCTTTGCCGCCGGCGCGAGGCGCAACAACCCGGTCACGGTCACTTCGCCCGCGAGCTCGCCCGCGGTGCGGCTCGCCGCGGATTTGCGGTCCTCGGGGATGAAGCCGCGATCGACCAGCACGACCGCGCCGTCGCCGAGGCGGAGCGGCGTGATCACGTGATAGCCGGGATGACCGATATCGTCGGTGGCGCCGAGGAAGAATTCCTTGTCGTTGAGAAACGTGCCAGTGGCGGCGACATGGCGATATTCGAGCCCCTCGGCGGCGGCGAGCGTACGCGGCAGGGCGATCGGCGGCGCCGTTACCGCGGCGTGACGCTCGGCGATGAGACGCTCTTTCCAGAACAGCCGCTGAACCTGCCAGGTGCCAAGGCCGAGCAGCAGGATGAAGCCTAGCAAGGCGAAGACGCTCGGCCAGACCAAAGATCTCTTGTGAGGCATGTACCCGCTGCGACACCCGTGTACCGTCCGCACCGGTACCGGCCGTGCGCTTGCCGGGTAGACGTTGCGGACGAGGCCAAGCTACGTGTTTTGCGGTGAAAGGCAAGGCGCCGCGCCCGGTGCAAGCGCGTGCAGATGGCGTCGTGGCCGGCTATAGTCGCGCGGCAAGTGGGGAGAGGTCGATGAGGCGTGCGGCCGGCCTGGCGATGCTGTTGACGCTGGCGATGACGATGTGCTCGCAGGAGCCCATGACCTTCTATAATCCCAACAACGGCGCCACCGAAGTCTGCACCGCCACCGATATCGATCCGCTCGGCGATCAATGTGTCGAGACCCTCAAAAGCGCCGGTTGGACGCAAGAGAACGGCCCTGTGATCGTCCGCGACAAACCGCCCCGAACCGCGCCCGATCTCTGAGTTTCAGTCGGCCGAAGGCGCGCCGAGCTGGCGGTGGCGGTACTGCAACGCGATGAGTCCTGCCTTCAACGGCCGCAGCAACAGGATCGCGCCGCCAATCACCAGCGGCGTCCACAGCACGGCATGAACCCAAAGCGGCGGCGAGAACAGGATCTCGACGATGATGGCGAGGCCGACGGTGAGCGCGCCGAGGATGAGGACGACGAAAACGGCTGGCCCGTCGCCGGCATCCTGCGCACGCAGGTCGAGACCGCAGCGCGTACAGGACGCCGCCACCGTCAAGACGCCGTCATAGAGCTTGCCTTCGCCGCAGCGCGGACAGCGGCAGAAGAGTGCCGCAAAGAGCGGCGAGACCGGCGGATAGAAAGGCTCGCTCACCCGGCGCCGGCCGCGCCGCCACTGCCCCACCAATAGATGCAGACGAAGAGGAAGAGCCAGACGACGTCGACGAAGTGCCAGTACCAGGCCGCCGCCTCGAAGCCGAAGTGATGATCGGGCTTGAAGTGGCCGGCGCGCGCGCGGAAGAAGTTCACGAGCAGGAATGTGGTGCCGATGATGACATGAGCGCCGTGGAAGCCCGTCGCCATGAAGAAGGTCGAGGGGTAGATGCCGCCTTTGAAGCCGAACGCGGCGTGGCTGTACTCATAGGCCTGCAGGCAGGTGAAGCTGATGCCGAGAAGGACGGTGAGGCCGAGCCCCTGGATCAGGCCCTTGCGGTCATTCTCGAGCAGCGCGTGATGCGCCCAGGTCACCGTCGTGCCCGAGGTCAAGAGAATGAGCGTGTTGAGGAAGGGGATATCCCAGGGATCGAAGGGATGAATGCCCTTGGGCGGCCAGACCCCACCGACCGGAAACAGGCTCGAGGTGAAGAAAGCCCAGAAGAAGGCGGCGAAGAACATCACCTCGGAGGCGATGAAGAGGGCCATGCCATAGCGGAGGCCGATCTGCACCACCGGCGTGTGGTGGCCTTCGACTTGGGCCTCGCGGATGACGTCGCGCCACCACACGGCCATGATGGCGAGGACGCCGATGAGGCCCGGTGCGACCAGCCAGAGCGGGCCGCCATGCATGTAGAGGACGCCGCCGCCGAACATCAGCCCGGCGCAGATCGCGCCGATCAGCGGCCAGGGGCTGGGATCGACGAGATGGTAAGGGTGCTTCGGCTCGCTGTGGGTGCTGCTCATGGCTTGCCTCTGGCGCAGGATCGTTGACGCGTCAATCGACGAGAGCCGCCCGAGGCGCTTCGTCCTTGGCGCGGAACAGGGTATAGCTGAGCGTGATGGTGTCGCTGCCCGGGCCGCATCAGAACGCCCCCAGCTTGACGAGCGTCATCACGAAGAACAGGGCGACGAGTCCGAGCAGGACGACGAGCAGCGCCAAGTTCCTCGCGCGCTGTTGCCTTTGCCGCTCATCAGCCATCGTCAGCATCGCTTTAACCCAGGGAAGCGCCGAAAGTGCCGGCCAGACCGGGCGCCCGATCGATGACCAGCAGCGCGAACAGCAGGAAGAGATAGAGAATCGAGAACGCGAACATCTGGCGCGCGCTGCGCTCGCCGTCGTCGCGCCAGACGCGGATCGCCAAGAGGGTGAAGAGCGCGGAGAGCACCAGCGCAGCCGCGCCGTAGAGCGCGCCCGCGACGCCAATGAGCGCCGGCGCCAAGGTCAGCGGCCAGAGCAGGATGGTATAGGCGAGCATCTGCTTCTTCGTCTCGCGCGCGCCCGCGACCACCGGCAGCATCGGCACGCCGGCCCGTGCATAATCGCCCGACCGATAGAGCGCCAGCGCCCAGAAATGCGGCGGCGTCCAGAAGAAGATGATGGCGAAGAGCAGCAGCGCCGGGATCCCGACATCGCCGGTGACCGCGGCCCAGCCGACGATCGGCGGGAAGGCGCCGGCGGCGCCGCCGATGACGATGTTCTGCGGCGTGCGGCGCTTCAGCCAGACGGTGTAGACGAACACGTAAAAGGCAATGGTCAGCGCCAGCAGCGCCGCCGCCGAGCAGTTGACGGCCAGCCCCATGATCAAGACCGATGCGCCGGCCAGAACGCAGCCGAAGCCCAGCGCTTCGCCGGGCGCCATGCGCCCGGCCGGCAGCGGCCTGCCCTGAGTTCGCCGCATCACCGCGTCGATGTCGCGGTCATACCACATGTTGATGGCCCCGGCGGCGCCGGCGCCCACGGCGATGCATAGCACGGCGATCGCCGCCAGCACGGGGTGGATGTAGCCGGGCGCGAGATAGAGGCCGACGAAGCCGGTGAAGACCACCAGCGACATGACGCGCGGCTTCAGCAAGGCGACATAGTCGCTGACCGCCGGACCGGCGAGAGCGCGCGCCGTCGCGGGTGACGTCGAAACGTCAGTCATCGGCCAATGCCGCCGTCAGAACCGCGACAGCAAGGCGCAGGGCCGGCAGCGCGCACGCTGGCGCCGCGCCCTTCGCTGCCGTCGCTTCCTGCCGCTCGCACCATCATCATCCTCTCAGAGGCTCAATGGCCGCCGCTCGGCGCGATATGCGGCAGCTCCTCATAGGTATGGAAGGGCGGCGGCGAAGGCAGCGTCCACTCGAGCGTCGTCGCGCCTTTGCCCCAAGGATTGGCCGCCGCCTTCTTGCCCGCCAGCAGCGTATGGAAGACGACGAAGATGAACCACAAGGTCGAGGCGTAGGAGATATAAGCGCCGATCGATGCCACCATGTTCCAGCCGGCAAAGGCGTCGGGATAATCGCTGATGCGCCGCGGCATCCCGGCAAGCCCGAGGAAATGCATCGGGAAGAAGGTCAGGTTGACGCCGATGAACGTCGTCCAGAAGTGAATCTTGCCGAAGGTCTCGTTGTACTGCCGGCCGCTCATCTTGCCGATCCAGTAGTAGAACCCGGCGAAGAGCGAGAACACCGCGCCGAGCGACAGCACGTAATGGAAATGGGCGACGACGTAGTAGGTGTTGTGCAACGCCACGTCGACGCCGGCATTGGCCAGCACCACGCCGGTGACGCCGCCGACGGTGAAGAGGAAGATGAAGCCGGTGGCGAACAGCATCGGCGTCTTGAACTCGATCGAGCCGTCCCACATCGTCGCGATCCAGGAGAAGATCTTGATGCCGGTCGGCACGGCGATGACCATCGTCGCGGCGGTGAAATAGGCGCGCGTATCGACGCTGATGCCCGTCGTGAACATGTGATGCGCCCAGACGACGAAGCCGATGACGCCGATCGCCACCATGGCATAGGCCATGCCGAGATAGCCGAAGACGGGCTTCTTCGAGAAGGTCGAGACGATCTGACTGATCATGCCGAAGCCCGGCAGGATCATGATGTACACCTCGGGGTGGCCGAAAAACCAGAAGAGGTGCAGGAACAGCAGCGGATCGCCGCCGCCGGCAGGATCGAAGAAAGTGGTACCGAAATTGCGGTCGGTGAGCAACATGGTGATGGCGCCGCCCAGCACCGGCAGCGACAGCAGCAGCAGGAACGCCGTCACCAGGATCGACCAGACGAAAAGCGGCATCTTGTGCAGGGTCATGCCCGGCGCGCGCATGTTGAAGATGGTGGTGATGAAGTTGATGGCGCCGAGGATCGAGGACGCGCCCGCCAGATGCAGCGAGAAGATCACCATGTCGACGGCGGGGCCGGGATGGCCGAGCGGGCCGGAGAGCGGAACGTAGACCGTCCAACCGACGCCGGCGCCATAGCCGCCGGGCGGTCCCGGGACGAGAGTCGAGCCGAGCAGCAGGCAGAAGGACGGCACCAGCAGCCAGAAGCTGATGTTGTTGAGCCGCGGAAAGGCCATGTCGGGCGCGCCGATCATGATCGGCACGAACCAGTTGCCGAAGCCGCCGATCATTGCCGGCATCACCATGAAGAACACCATGATGAGGCCATGCGCGGTGATGATGACGTTGTAAAGCTGATGGTTGCCCTGCATCAGGTGATCGCCCGGCGTCATCAGCTCGATGCGCATCAGCACCGAGAACAGGCCGCCGATCAGCCCCGCCGATATGGCGAAGATGAGATAGAGCGTGCCGATATCCTTGTGGTTGGTCGAGAACAGCCAGCGCGTGATGAAGCCCGGCCGATGATCGTCGTGCGCGTGCTCGTGTCCGTGAGCGGTTCCGTACGCCATGAGTCTATCCTCGTCCGATGCCTATCGCGCCTGCCGTTCCGAAGCGGCGGCGACCTGAACTGGAAGCGGATCGCCGTTCGCGGCGAATTTCATCTTGGGATTGGCCACCCACTTGTCGAAATTCTCCTTCGACACCGCCTTGATCTCGATCGGCATGAAGGGATGGTCGAGGCCGCAAATCTGATTGCATTGGCCGTAATACGTACCCGGCCGCAGCGCCTCCATCCAGCTCTCGTTGATGCGGCCGACGACCGCATATTCCTGCACGCCCATCGACGGCACGAACCAGCTGTGGATCACGTCGGTGCCGGTCACCAGGATGCGGATCTTGGCGCCCACCGGCACAACCACGGGGTTGTCCACGGTGAGGAGGCGCGGTTCACCGGGCTTCAGATCCTTGGTCTCGACGAAGGTGCTGTCGAAGGAGATGTCCTTGTTGTCGGGATATTCGTAGCTCCAATACCACTGATGTCCCGTCACCTTCAGCGTCATATCGGCATGCTGCGTGCGGTCGACATAGAAGAGCAGTTTGAAGGACGGAATGGCGATGACCACCAGAATGAGGATCGGCACCGTCGTCCACAACAGCTCGAGCAGCGTGTTGTGCGTCGTCTGCGACGGCACCGGATGGACCGAGGCGCGGAAGCGCACGATGACATAGAGTAGCAGCCCCAGCACGAAGAGCGTGATGAGGGTGATGATGACGAGCAGCTCGTTGTGCAGCGAATCGATCGCCTGGCGCACCGGCGAGGCCGCCGGCTGCATGTCGAGCTGCCAATCGACCGCCTGTTCCGCCAGCGCCGCCGGCGCGAGCGCCGCGGCCACAGCCAGCACGGCCGAGGCGAGGCCGAGCCGGGGCGCGCGGCGCAGCATCGTTGCCCAACCCTTCGATGCGACCGTCCGAACCAATCCCATGCCTTGAGAGCCCCCGTCTCGGATGTGGCGGAAGGCGGCAGGCTGAACCGCCGCCGCCGCGATGCGCCGGCGGGCACCGCCGAACGCCCTGGTAATAGCGCCGGGGCCGGCGCGACGCCAACCGCAACATTGCGACTTTATGCCGCATAATCCGCAGGCTAGCTTCGCTATGCGCTCGAACAACCGCGAGCGGACTTCTCCTCGGCCGCTTCCTGCCCATATGGCAGCCAAAGCCCTGGCACGAGGCCCGCGGCTCTGGCAATAAGCAGTGAGGCGCAAGGAGTAACCGATGAGCGATCTCGCCCGCACCGACGAGCTGTTCTTCACCGCTACCGGCATGGACCGCGACCGCGTCGAGGCGATCGTCGCCGAGGCCCTGCACGGCATGGATGACGGGGAGCTCTTCCTCGAATACAGCCAGTCCGAAAGCCTCGCCTTCGACGATGGCCGCATCAAGAGCGCCGCCTTCGACACGGCGCAAGGCTTCGGTCTGCGCGCGCTGTCGGGCGAGGCGGCGGGCTATGCCCATGCGTCCGAGCTGTCCGAAGCGGCGATCCGCCGCGCCGCCGCCACCGTGCGGGCAGTGCAGCAGGGGGAAAGCGCGCACTTCGCGCTGCCGCCCCAGGGCACCAATCAAAGCCTCTATACCGACGCCAACCCGCTGTCGCAGATCGACTTCGCCGAAAAGGCGAAGCTTCTCGCCGAGATCGACGCCTATGCGCGCAGCAAGGATCCGCGCGTCCGCCAGGTGACGGCATCGCTCGCCGGCTCGTGGCAGGCCGTGCAGATCATCCGGCCCGACGGCGCCCGCGTCGGCGACATCCGGCCGCTGGTGCGGCTCAATGTCAGCATCGTCGTCGGCGATGGCGACCGGATGGAGACCGGCTCTTCCGGCGCCGGCGGGCGCCTTGAATATCATCGCTATTTCGATCCCCGGCAGTGGCGGTCCCAGGTCGACGAGGCGCTGCGCCAGGCGCTGGTCAATCTCGGCTCGGTGCCGGCGCCGGCCGGCGAGATGCCCGTGGTGCTGGGCCCGGGTTGGCCCGGCGTCATGCTGCACGAGGCGGTGGGCCATGGGCTCGAAGGCGATTTCAACCGCAAGAAGACCTCGGCCTTCGCCGGCCTCATCGGCGAGCGCGTCGCCGCCAAGGGCGTCACGGTCGTCGATGACGGCACGATGCGGGACCGGCGCGGCTCGCTGACGGTGGACGATGAAGGCACGCCCTCCTCGCGCACCGTGCTGATCGAGGACGGCATCCTCAAGGGCTATATGCAAGACCGCCTCAACGCGAGTCTCATGGGGATGCGGCCCACCGGCAACGGCCGCCGCCAGAGCTATGCCCATGCGCCGATGCCGCGCATGACCAACACCTATATGCTGGCCGGCGACATGGACCCGCAGGAGATCATCGCCTCGGTGAAGCGCGGCCTCTACGCGGTCAATTTCGGTGGCGGCCAGGTCGACATTACCTCGGGCAAGTTCGTCTTCTCCGCGTCGGAGGCCTATCTCATCGAGGACGGCAAGGTCGGCCGCGCGGTCAAGGGCGCGACGCTGATCGGCAACGGCCCGGACGCGCTCACCCGCATCAGCATGATCGGCAACGATCTGAAGCTCGATGACGGCATCGGCACCTGTGGCAAGGACGGCCAAGGCGTACCGGTCGGCGTCGGGCAGCCGACCCTGCGCATGGACGGGCTCACCGTCGGCGGCACGGCGAAGTGAGCGCTAGGCTGAGCGAAGCACGTTCGTCCGCGGCGGCGGCGGTTGACTGCTGAACTCGTGCGTCACCCCACCTCACCCCCTCCCTCTCCGCCCCCCAGGGGCGGAGAGGGAGGGGCCCGCATAGCGGGAGGGTGAGGTGGGGGTTCGACGATCTTGCCTAGCACGACCCGCCGCGATTGCCGCGCTGTTGCTCTTCGGCATCGTCTCCCCTGGCCGCGCCTGCGATCTCGGTGACGCGCCCACCACGCGCTGGACGGTCGAGCGGGACCGCCGCGGCGAAGCTTGGCTCAAGACGCCCTGCGGCGAGCGCTTTTTCTCGACCGGCGTCAATGTCGTCGATGGCGGCGCTTCGGGCGCGCACTTGAGCCGGCCGCACTATAGCTGGCAGCAAGCGGCGCCGAGCCTCGACGCTTGGGCCGAAGCGACGCGCGCGCGGCTGCTCGGCTGGGGCTTCAACAGTGCCGGCGCCTGGTCGCTTGCCCCGCAGCAACTGCGCCTGCCGACGGTGATCAATCTCGAGCTGGGGCGGCTCAGCAAATTCCATTGGTTCGATCCCTTCGACCCCGCCATGCCGGAACGCATGACGGCGGAGGCGCGGCGCCTCACCGCGCCTTATCGGGCGACGCCCTATCGCATCGGCTATTTCTCCGACAACGAGGTCGGCTGGTGGGGCGGCGCGCTCTTCGTCTTCTATTCGGCAAAGCCGGCGACGAATTACACGAAGCAGCGCTGGGTGGCCGAGCTGCGCCGGGACTATGACGATGATTGGCAGCGCTTCACCGCCGATTTCGTGCCGCCGCCCGGCGTCGACAGCTGGCAGAAGCTGCTGCAAGCCGAAGCCATCACCCGGCTGCGGCCGGGCGGCAACGGCAGCGCCGCGGTGCGCGAATGGACCCGTGTGGTGGCCGAGCGCTACTACGCGCTGAGCGCGGCGGCGCTGCGGGCGGCCGATCCCGAAGCGCTGTTCCTGGGGGATCGGCTACCCATCTATTACGATCCGATGGCGGTCGAGGCGGAGGCGCGGCATGTCGACGTCATCGCCACCAATTACAATGTCGACAGCCCCGAAGGCTGGGTTGCTCCCTACTACTTCGACGGGCTCGCGCGCCTAGGGCAGGGCAAGCCCGTGCTAGTCTCGGAGTGGTTCTATGCCGCGCGCGAGAATCGCACCGGCAACCGCAACAACGGCCATCTCATGACCGTCGACACGCAAGCGGAGCGCGCCCGCGGCGCGGCGGCGGCGGCGCGCGATTTCGCCGAGTTCCCCGATATTCTCGGGCTCCACTGGTTCCAGTATTACGATTATCCGGAAGGCGGCCGCGCCGATCGCGAGGATTACAATTTCGGGCTGGTCGACATCCGCGACCGGCCCTATCGCCGGCTGGTCGAGGCGCTGGCCGCGGCCAACCGCGCCCTGCCCGAGATTCACGCAGCGGGGCATCCCATGGCGCGCCAGGCGCTCCAGGGATTCACCGTGCCGCGGGCACGCATCGATGCCGAGCATGATTCGCTCATCGATTGGCCGAAGCCGCATTCGCTGCTGCCGGCGCTGAAGCCCGAGCCGGGCGAAGTGGCGTTCGGCGAAGCCTATCTCGCCTGGAGCGAGGCGGGGCTCGCGCTCGCCACCGTCGGGCAGGACTACGACGACCTCGATCTCCTCGCTTATGACGGCGACTTCCCGCTCAGCGAGGCTTATCGCGTCGAGCTCGACCTCGATGCCGGTGCCGGGCCGCGGCGCTTCACCCTTTACTTCATTCCGCCGCGCAGCGGGGAGATCGGCGCGCAGGACCGAAATCACCCGATGATGGCGCCGCGGCTTTGCGCCGGAGCAGCCGACGCGCCCGGGCAGAACCGGTGCGCCGCAGTGCCGGGAGCGCGCGTCCTCTATTTCGGCGCCGATCAGCCGCGCATCGTCGGCGAAGCGCTCATCCCCTGGCGCGCGATCGGGCTCGAGGGGCCGCCGGCGAGCCGCCGCATTCGGGTCGAGGTCTCGTCCTCGGCCTGGTTCCGCTCGCGCTGGATGTCGCTTTCGGGCTTGTCGCCTGCCGCAGGATCGGCGGCGCCCGACCGCTGGTCGGTCCTGCGCCTCGCGCAAAAGTGAAGCCGCCCCGACGGCGAGGACCGCCGTGACGAGAAAGCGGGCGCCAGATCCTTGACGCAAAAACATCGCCAAAACATCGCCTGCGCGCCGCAGTTGAGCCGCAAAGGACGCTCAAGCTGAGGTGATGGACAAAGCCATCAAGATCGCCGCAGCGGTTCTGGGCCTCGCAATCGCGGTGGGCCTCGCGGGAGCCGGCTATTTCATCAGCACGACCCTCTACAAGGGCAGGCTCGCGTCCAACGCCGTTAGCGTGAAGGGCTTCGCCGAGCGCGACGTGAAGGCTGATCTCGCGCTGTGGCAAATCGGCTATTCGCTCACCGGCGGCGATCTCGCCGATGTCTATGCGCGCTCGCGCGCCGATGAGGACGCGCTCGCCGGCTTCCTCACGCAGAAGGGATTTCCGAAGGCCGACATCAAATCCGACAATGTCGAGGTGACCGACCTGCTCGCCAATCCCTATCGGCCAAAGGACGCGTCCGAAAAGGACCGCTATATTCTAAAGGGCACGATCTTGGTACGGTCGAACGACGTAGAGCGGGTCGATCGCACGATGCACGAATTGAACGATCTGATCCGGCAGGGGATCGTCCTGACGGCCAATAATGCCGATTTCGAGTTCACCGGGCTGAATGACATCAAGGCGCCGATGTTGCGCGAGGCGACGCAAAACGCGCGCGACGCCGCGCAGCAATTCGCCAACGATGCAGGCAGCAAAGTCGGCTCGATCGAAGCGGCCAATCAGGGGTTCTTTTCGATCGTCTCGCGCGATGCGGCAGCGCAAAGCACGGAAACCCCCTCCGATTATTCGATGCGCCAAGGACTGGTCCAGCAGAGCACGATCGACAAGCGGGTGCGCGTCGTCGTGACTCTGACCTACTATCTCGCGCGCTGATCAAAAAGCGGTGATCGAAGCCCCTGGGTACCCCGGCGCCTTCGCTATGGCGCAAAAGGATGCGCCCCGCAGCGTGGGGGGACAGGCCGCGGGGCGCTGGAGACAAGTCACACAGCCGCTTTAAGGCTGCACTTTGAGAACGCCCCGGCTGCGTCGAGGTTCCGCAAAAAAACCCCGGGGCGCGCGGCCCGGATGCGGGTGCTGCTCGCCTCAATACGCCTCTTGCGCGAAGATCGGATCGATGCGGCCACCCCAGCGCGTCGCAAAATCGTCGAGGAGCTGCTCGGCGGCGGTGCGGCCGGAATCGGCGATCTCGGCGAGCGGCTCGAGATAGTGGCCTTCGTCCTGACCCGTGCTGTCGAGCCGCCGGCGCCGGCCGAGTCCCGCGCGGGCGAGCGCCACGACCTTGACGGCGATCTCGCGCACCGTGCCGTCGCGGAAGGGCGTTTTGAGGCCGAGGCGCGGCACCTCGAGGCGCAGCCGCTCGCGCTCCTCGAGCGTCCAATCGGCGACGAGGTCGCAGGCGGCGTCGAGCGCGGCGCCGTCGTAGCAGAGCCCGGTCCATAGCGCCGGCAGGGCGCAAAGCCGATGCCATGGACCGCCATCGGCACCGCGCATTTCGATGTAGCGCTTGAGGCGCACCTCGGGAAAGACGGTGGTGAGATGGTCGTTCCAGTCGCTCATGCTCGGCACTTCGCCGGGCAGCGCCGGCAGCCTTCCCGCGAGGAAGTCGCGGAAGGATTGCCCGGCGGCGTCGAGGTATTGCCCGTTGCGGTAAACGAAATACATCGGCACATCGAGCATGTATTCGACGTAGCGCTCGAAGCCAAACCCCGGCTCGAACACGAAAGGCAGCAGCCCCGTCCGGTCCGGATCGACATCGGTCCAGACATGATTGCGGTAGCTGAGATAACCGCTCGGTTTACCCTCGACGAAAGGCGAGTTGGCGAAAAGCCCGGCGACGACCGGCTGCAGCGCGAGGCTCATGCGCATCTTGCGCACCATGTCGCGCTCGCTCTCGAAGTCGAGATTGACCTGCACGGTGCAGGTGCGCAGCATCATGTCGAGGCCGAGCTTGCCCTTGGTCGGCATGTACCGGCGCATGACCGCATAGCGCCCCTTCGGCATCCACGGCACATCCTCGCGCCGCGCCGTCGGATGGAAGCCCAACCCCAGCACGCCGAGGCCGAGCTCGCTCGTCACCGCGCGCACCTGGCGGAGATGCTCGGTCACTTCGTGACAGGTCTGGTGCAGCGTCTCGATCGGCGCGCCTGACAGCTCGAACTGGCCGGCCGGCTCGAGCGAGATCGCGCCGCCCTCCTCATTGCTGAGGCCGACAAGATTGGCGCCGTCATGCACCGGCTTCCAGCCGAAACGCATCAGCCCTTCGAGCAGGGCGCGAATGCCGTCCTCGCCGCCATAGGCGACGGTGCCATGGTCTTTGACCCGAAAGACGAACTTCTCATGCTCGGTGCCGATCCGCCATTGCGCCGGCGGCTTGGCGCCAGCAGCAAGGTACTCGACGAGCTGCCGCTTGTCGGTGATCGGCGCACCGCCGGAAAGCGATGGAGCAGACACGGTGCGAAAACCCCCGATCCCCTGGTCACGACTAACAATCGTCGGCGTCAACGCCGGAGCGGCGCTGGCCAGTCGCCAATGAACGCTTGCAGCACGGCCAGCGCCGCCAATGCCGCAGTGTCGGCGCGCAACACGCGCGGGCCCAAACCGACAGGTGAAACAAAGGGAAGTTTACGAAGGGCGTCAAGCTCCGTTTCGGCGAAGCCGCCTTCCGGCCCGACCAGGACCGCCCAAGGGCCGGGCGAGGCGTGGCGCAGGGTCTCGGCGATGGGCAGCGCAGTCCCGCTCTCATCGCATAGCAGCAATCGACGTTGCGCGGGCCAGCGCGCCATGAGCCGCAGCAGCGGCTCGGGTTCCGCCAGCTCCGGCACCGAAAGCCGCTCGGTTTGCTCCGCCGCCTCGATGGCATTCGCACGCAGCCGGTCGAGATTGACGCGCTCGACCATGGTACGCTGCGTCAGCACCGGATGAAGCGCCGCGACGCCGAGCTCGGTCGCCTTCTCGACGAGGAAATCGATGCGCCCGCGCTTGATCGGGGCGAAGAGCAGCCACAAATCGGGCACGGCTTGTTGCGGCCGGCGCTGCTCGTACAGCGTCACCGAGCACCAGCCCTTGCCGACGCCGTCGATGCGGCCGAGCCACTCGCCGTCGCGCCCGTTGAAAAGCGCGAGCGCCGCGCCCTTCTCCAGCCGCAACACTGTTTTCACATAATGCGCCTGCGACGGCTCGAGGCCGATCGAGAGGCCGCCGGCGAGATCGGTGGTGACGTAGAGGCGGGTCTTTGCGGCAGTCATGGACGGGCTTGGCCGTGGCGCGGGCGGCGGGCAAGATGGCGCCGCTTCGGAGAGTAGCCGATGATGACGATGCCCGACATGGCGACGCCGCCCCCTTCCCCGCTCGCGCCGCGATGAGCGACATACGCAGCGGCGATTGGGCGGAGCGCTACGCCCCGCCCGCGCTCCTCCCCTATATCCGCTTGGCGCGGCTCGACCGGCCGATCGGCACCTGGCTGCTGCTGTTTCCGGGCTGGTGGGCGATCGCGCTGGCGGCGCCGGGCTGGCCGGATTGGCGCCTCATCGCGCTGTTTGGCATCGGCGCGGTGGCGATGCGCGGCGCGGGCTGTACCCTGAACGACATCATCGACCGCGATTTCGACGCGCGCGTCGCGCGCACGCGGACGCGGCCGCTGCCGAGCGGAGCGGTGTCGCTGCGCCAGGCGGCGCTCTTTCTCGTCGCCCAGCTCGCGCTCGGTGCCGCCGTGCTCGCGAGCCTCGATCGTCTCGCCATAGTGCTGGGGGTCTTCGTGCTGCTGCTGGTGGCGACCTATCCGCTGATGAAGCGCGTCACCTATTGGCCGCAATTCTTCCTCGGGCTCAACTTCAACTGGGGCGCCCTCATGGGCTATGCGGCGGCGAGCGGCCGGCTCGACGCCGCGGCGCTCTGGCTCTATCTCGGCGGCATCGCCTGGACCTTGGGCTACGACACCATCTATGCCCATCAGGACAAGGAGGACGACGCGCTGATCGGCGTCAAGTCCTCGGCGCTGGCGCTGGGCGCGCGCACGCGGCCCTGGCTGTTCGCGTTCTACGCCGCCGCGGCGGCGCTCTGGGCCGAGGCGGGCGCGGCGGCGGCGATGCGTTGGCCGTTCTATCTCGGCCTCGGCGCGGCGCTGCTGCAGCTGCTCTGGCAAGCGGCCCGGGTCAATATCGACGATCCCGCCGACTGCCTCGCCAAGTTCCGCTCCAATCGCTGGACCGGCTGGCTGCTGCTCATCGGCATCATCGCCGCACATGTTGTCTGAGTCCGCCGCCTTCATCCGCGCCAACACGGCGATCACCGCGCCGCCGCTGGTGCCGGAGATCCGCCTCCATCTCGCCACCGAGATCACGCCGCTGTGGCAGGCGACGGAAGCCGTGCTCGACCGCACGCAGCTGCCGCCGCCCTATTGGGCTTTCGCCTGGGCGGGCGGCCAAGCCTTGGCGCGCCACATCCTCGACCATCCCGATCTCGTGCGCGGCCGGAGCGTGCTCGATTTCGGCGCCGGCTCGGGGCTGCTCGCGCTGGCAGCGGCGCGCGTCGGCGCGGCGCGAGCGGCCGCAGCGGAGATCGACCCCTTCGCCGCCGTCGCCATCGCCCTCAACGCTGCGCTCAACCGCCTCGAAGTTGGGGTCATGAGCGAGGATGTGATCGGCAGCTCCCTGTCGCCCTGGCAGGTCGTGCTGGTGGGCGACATGTGCTACGAGCGGCCGCTTTCCGAGCGGCTCACGCTCTGGCTCCGACAGCTCGCCGACGCCGGCGCGCTGGTGCTGCTCGGCGATCCCGGCCGCGCCTATCTGCCGAAAGCGGGGCTCTTCGAGCTCGCCCGCTACACCGTTCCGACGCCGCTCGATCTCGAAGACCGGACGACGCGCGAGGGCGTGGTATGGCGGCTCACCGGCGGCGCGATTCCAGGGGGGCCGGCACCATGAGCTACACGGTCACCGAAATCGCCGCGGCGGGCTATCGCTCGCTGCGCGCCATCCGCTTTCCGCTGCGCCGTCTCAGCGTGTTCGTCGGCGCCAACGGCGCCGGCAAGACCAATCTCTACCGCGCGCTGCAGCTCATCCAGGCCGCCGCCGCGGGTAATCTCTCGCGCACGCTCGCCGCCGAAGGCGGGATGGACTCGGCGCTTTGGGCGGGCAAACGCCAGGCGCGCAAGCCGCCGCGGATCAAGCTCATGGCCGCGCTCGGCGATGCCGATGATGGCGGCGGCGATGCCACGACACCCGCCTATTCCTACGCGATCGAGATCGGCCTCCGGGCATGCACCGAAGCGGCCTTCGCCGTCGAGCCGCTGATCAAGGAGGAGGCGCTCCTGCTGCACCGGGGACCGCGCCAGACCAGCTTGCTCGAGCGCCGTGGCCCTGCCGTCTTCGCCCGCGATATCGAAGGCCGCCGCGCCGCGCTCGACCACGAACTGATGGCGTCGCAGACGGCTTTGTCGGCGATCGAGGATCCGCCGCGCTTTCCCGATCTCTACATGCTGCGCCGAACCATGCTCGACTGGCGCTTCTATCACGATTTTCGCACCGATCCCGAGGCGCCGCTGCGCCAGCCCTGCCTGGCCGTCGCCACCCCGACGCTGTCTTCCGACGCGGGCGACCTCGCCGCCGTTCTCGCCACGCTCGTCCATATTCGCGAGGACACGGATGACCTCGATCAGGCGGTGACGGATGCGTTTGCGGGCGCTCGGCTCGTCGTACCGGGACCGGGGCGTACCGCGTCCTTCGGCATGGCGTTTGCCGAGCATCCGCAGCGCGTCTTCGAAGCCGGCGAGCTCTCCGATGGAACGCTGCGCTATCTCGGCCTCATGGGCGCGCTCCTCGCCTATCGCCTGCCGGCCCTCATCGCGCTCAACGAGCCGGAAGCGAGCCTCCATCCCGAACTGCTGCCGCCGCTCGCGCGGCTCATCGCCAAGGCAGCCGAGCGGACGCAGATCTGGGTGGTGACGCATTCGCAGACGCTCGCCGCGGCGCTGGAAGAGCATGCCGGGGTGAAGCCGATGACGGTGATCAAGCGCGCCGGCGAGACCTGGATCGAGGGATTGCGCCTTGGCGGCGGCTTCCGCGACGAGGAAGAATAACGCAGGCGCGGCGTCGAAGCAGCTCGACTAACGCTCGCGCAAGCTGTCCTGCTGATAGCGCAGCAAAGGCGACAAGAGATAATCGATCACCCGCCGCGATCCCGTTTTGATCTCGACCGTCACGGCCATGCCGGGCGACAGATCGACCGGTTTGCCATCGATCTGCATCTGCGTCTGGTCGAGGGAGACGCGGGCGGCATAGACGAGCTCCTCCCCTTTAGGCTCGCTGCCGTCGCCCTCGGCACCGGCGGCCGGCCTTTCCGCGGCCTTCTCTTGCAGCTTGTCGCGCGCGATCGCGTCCCGCGACACCGTCAGCACCTTGCCATGCAGCAATCCGTAACGGGTGAAGTTGAAGGTATCGACCTTGATTGCCCCCGTCTCGCCCGCATGGACGAAGCCGACATCGCGGTTGGGCACCATCGCTTCGATCTCGAGGTGGCTGTCGGCGGGGACGATCACCATGAGCTGCTGCGCCGGCGTCACCACGCCGCCAACCGTGTGCACGGCAAGCTGCTGTACCGTTCCGTCCACCGGCGCGATAAGCGTTTGCAGCGCCGCGTGCTCGCGCGCCTTGATCAGCTCCTCTTTGAGGCTCGTCGCCTTTTGCTCGGCCTCGGCAAGATCGCCGAGATTGGTGCGGGTGAATTCCGACTCGCTCTGTCGGCGCTGCTCCACCAGCGCGGCAAGCGCCGCTTTCGCCTCCTCGAGCCGGGCCTGCTGTACCTGGAGTTCCTGCTCGTGCTCGACCAGATCCTGCTCTATCTCGAGGTAGGTGAGGCGAGAGCCGACCTCCTTTTCCATGAGGTACTTCCGTGCCTCGGCGCGCTGCCGCAGCAGCGGGATGGCTACGGTAAGCTTTTCCACCGTCGCCGCGACCGCTGCCTGATTTGCCTCATTCTGGGCGACCTGCCGGTCGAGCCCGGCAAGCTTCGCCCGGAACTCGTCGATCTGGCTCAGCATCAGCGCGCGCTGGACGTCGATCTGCTGCGGCGTGGCGCCTGCGGGTGCGGCGAAATTCGCCCGCGCTCCGGACACGGCCGCCAGCACGGCGCCCAGCCGGGCGGTGTCGAGCTCCGCCGCGAGCAATTCCTTGGCAAGCCGGTCGCGCTCGGCGTCATCGATGGTCGGATCGAGCTCGACCAGGATTTCGCCGGCTTTCACCGCCTGGCCGTCGCGGACATGAATGGCGCGCACCACCCCGGTCTCGAAAGGCTGCACGACCTTGCTCCGGCCGCTCGGCACGATCTTGCCGGGAGCGGTGGCGATGATGTCGACATGGCCGAGATACGCCCAGGCGATCGCCGCGGCGAAGAACAGGATGATCGTCGCGCCGATCGCACGACCGACCGGCGATGCCGGCGTCTCGACGATCTCCAACGCCGCCGGCAGGAACTCGCGCTCCACCGCGCCGCGCAAAGGCCGGCGGAAAGGTGCCGGAAGAGCGATCTTGGGCGCCTCAACGAACTTCATGGATCCCCAGCTGCAAGCGGTGGAGGCTCGCATAGCGGCCGCCCGTGCCGATCAGCTCGTCATGGCTGCCATCTTCGATGAGGCGACCATTCTCGATGGTGATGATGCGGTCGGCCCGACGCACGGTCGAGAGCCGGTGAGCGATGATCAACACCGTGCGCCCTTCGGACATCTTGCGCATGTTGTCCTGGATGATGCGCTCGCTCTCGTAATCAAGGGCGCTCGTCGCTTCGTCGAGGATGAGGATGCGCGGGTTGGTGACCAGGGCGCGGGCGATGGCAATGCGCTGGCGCTGCCCGCTCGACAGGCTGGCGCCGCGCTCCCCGACGATGGTGTCGTAGCCGAGTGGCAGCTCCAGAATGAAGTCATGCGCGCCAGCAAGCTGCGCGGCGGCCATCACCTGGTCGAGCGGCATTCCAGGCGCGGCGAAAGCGATGTTGTCGCGAACGGAGCGGTTGAAGAGGACATTTTCCTGCAGCACCACGCCGACCTGGCGACGCAGCCACGATACATCGACGGCTGCGAGGTCGACGCCGTCGACCAGCACGCGACCGCTCTCGGGGGTGTAGAGGCGCTGCACCAGCTTCGCAAAGGTCGACTTGCCGGAACCGGAGGGCCCGACAATGCCCACGACCTGCCCCGCGGGAATGCGCAGGCTTATGTCGTGCAGCACCTTGGGACCGTCGAGGCGATAGCGGAAGCTGACATGCTCGAAGGCGATGCTGCCCTGGATCGCCGGCAGCGCGGCGCGCCCGGGGTTGAAGCTCGGCTCGGGCACGGTGTTGAGGATATCGCCGAGCCGCGCGATCGAGATGCGCGCCTGATGGAAATCCTGCCAGAGCTGGGCGAGCCGCAGCACGGGCTGCGCCACGCGACCGGCCAGCATGTTGAAGGCGATAAGCTCGCCGACGGTGAGCTTCCCCTCGATGACGAGATAGGCCCCGAAATACAGCGTCAGCGCGGTGACCATCTTGCTGACGAACTGGACGAACTGGCTCGCCGAGTTGCCCAGCGACAGCACCTTGAAGCTCGAGCCGACATAGCCGGCGAGCTGCTCTTCCCAGCGCTGCTGCATCTGCGGCTCGACCGCCATCGCCTTCAACGTCTGGATGCCGGTGATGCTTTCGACCAGCAGCGCCTGGTTCTCCGCGCCGCGGTTGAACTTCTCCTCGAGGCGTCTGCGAAACAGCGGCGTCACACCGGCCGAGATGGCGATGTAGAAGGGCAAGGAGCCGATGACGATCCAGGCGAGGAAGGCCGAGTACCAGAACATCACCGCGATGAAGACGGCGGTGAAGAAGAGGTCGATGACCAGAGTCAGCGCCGAGCTGGTGAGGAAGTTGCGGATATTCTCGAGCTCGCGTACCCGCGCCACGGAATCGCCGGCGCGGCGCGCTTCGAAATAGCCGATCGGCAGCGCCAGCAGATGACGGAAGAGCCGCGCACCCAGCTCGACATCAATGCGGTTGGTGGTATGCGCGAAGACATAGGTGCGCAGCGTCGCGAGCACGGTCTCGAAGATCGAGACGGTGACGAGCCCGATCACCAGCACGTCGAGCGTCGTCAGGCCGCGATGGACCAACACCTTGTCGGTGACGACCTGGAAGAAGAAAGGCGTCACCAGCGCGAAGAGTTGCAGGAAGAAGGAGGCGACCAGGACCTGAGCCAGGATGCCGCGATATTTGTGCATCGCCTGCAGGAACCAGGTGATGTCGAAGCGCTGCGCCGGATCCGTGAGCGCGGCGCGGCGCGCCAGCAGCACCAGCCGCCCGGTCCAGCCTTCCTCGAGCTCGGCGCGATCGACGAGGCGAGGTCCCTCCGCCAGCGGGTCCTGGATCAGTGCGCGATCCTCGACGATCTTGCCGAGGATCCAAAACCCGCCATCGTGCCTTTCCAGGATCGCGGGAAGCGGCGTTCCCGCCAGCCGCGGCCAGCGCGTCGTCACCAGCCGCGCCTTGAAGCGAAGCTCCTTGGCGCAGCGCAACATGTCATCGATAGCGAGCGGCCTTTGCCCGAAGCGATGGCGGATCTGCTCGGGATCCACC
>DATIYL010000277.1:0-16947 GCA_035517635.1 Allostellaceae bacterium
ATGGTGAAGCGCGGCGGGCGCTTCTCCAGGAAGGACGCCACGCCCTCATAGGCGTCCGGCGAGCGGCCCATCATCTGGATGCCGCGGGAATCGATCTTGTGCGCTTCCATCGGATGGTCGGCGCCGAGCATGCGCCAGAGCATCTGCCGGGCGAGCGCCACCGAAACCGCCGAGGTGTTGTCGGCGATCTCGCGCGCCAGCCGCCGCGCCGTCGGCGGCCAGGCGAATATCCATCGGCAGCTGCATGGTGGCGCCGACACCGACCGCCGGCCCGTTGACCGCGGCGATCACCGGCTTCAAGCAGTCGAAGATGCGCAGGCTGACCGTGCCGCCGCCGTCGCGCCGCTGCTCCTCCGGGCCGATGACGCCGCGCGCGGCATAATCGAAGGTCTTGCCGCCGGCGGAGAGATCGGCGCCGGCGCAGAAGGCGCGCCCGGCGCCGGTGACGATGACGGCGCGGACATCGTCATCGGCATCGACGCGGTCGAAGGCCTCGATGAGCTCGAGGCGCATCGTGTTGGTGAAGGCGTTGAGCTTCTCCGGCCGGTTCAAGGTGATGGTGGCGATGCCGTCCTCGACGGCGTAGAGGATCTCGCTGAACATCGGTGCTGCGTCTCCCTGCTGCTCGGCGCAGCATAGCAGGCGCGGCTAGAGCACCGTCACGCGAAGGCGTTGTGATAGGCGTTCAAGGCCGGAGCGCCGCCGAGATGGACATAAAGCACCTTGGCGGTCTTCGGGATCTCGCCGCTCCTCGCCATCGCGATGAGCCCGGCCATGGATTTCCCCTCGTACACGGGATCGGTGAGCATCGCTTCCAGCGACGCTGCGGTGCGGATGGCCGCCAGCGTCGCCGCGTCCGGGAGCCCGTAATCGGGACCGGCGAAGCGCGGCTCGATCTCGATATCGTCGTCGCGGATCTCAGGGTTGAGGCCGATCAGCGCGGCCGTGGCGCGGGCGATCTTCGTCACCGCGGCGCGCGTCATCGCCGCATCCGCCGCCGTGTCGATGCCGATGGTGCGGCGCCGTTTCGGCTGCGCGCTGAAGCCGACCACCATGCCGGCCTGGGTCGAGCCGGTGCAGGTCGCGGTGACGACCGTGTCGAAGAAGATATTCGCCTGCTGCTCCTGCGCCGCCAGCTCATCGGCGAAATGCGCGTAGCCGAGGCCGCCGAGCGGATGGTCCGAGGCCCCGGCGGGGATGGCGTAGGGCTTGCCGCCGTCGCGCCGCACCTGCTCCAGCGCGCGCTGCCAGGTGTCCTTGACGGCGGTGGAGTAGCCGGCGCCTTCCAAAATGGTTTCGGCGCCCATCAGGCGCGACAGCAGGATGTTTCCGACCTTGTCGTAAACCGGATCTTCCCATTTGGTCCATTCCTCCTGGACGAGGCGGCACTTCATCCCCAGCACCGCTGCGGCCGCCGCCACCTGCCGCGTGTGGTTCGATTGGATGTTGCCGATCGAGACCAGGGTGTCGCAGCCTTGAGCCACCGCATCCGCCGCGAGCCATTCGAGCTTCCGCACCTTGTTGCCGCCAAAGGCGAGCCCCGACGCGATGTCGTCGCGCTTGGCCCAGACTTCGACGCCGAGCTCCCGGGACAGGCGCGGCAGCGGATGGATCGGCGACGGCCAGAAGCCGAGCTGACGACGCGGAAACTTACGGCTGAGATCGAGAGGCATGGGGTAGCTCCGATAGGATGGTGGCCCGACTCTAGCTGCCAGCTGAAGCGCGCCCTTGCCGGGCTCAAAAGGCGAGATGGGCGCGCAGGGAAAAGACGTGCACCGGGCCGCGGTCCTGGTTATAGGCCGGGTTGACGAAGAACTGATAATCCGCGGAGAGGCTCAGCGGCTTGACGACCTGCCAGCTGTAATAGGTCTCGAGGATGCCCTCCGGCGCATAGTTGAGCTGCCCGTCGCCGATCAGGATGCCGAGACCGCCGGCGGCGAGGAAGTCGCGCTGGGCGCTGGAGAGGAAGTTGACGACGCCGGCGAGCCCGACGGTGTCGTCCGGACGGTCCCAGCTCGTGCCTTTGACGCTGGTCCCGAGGGAGAAGCTCTGATCGATGTCGGTGAAGGACATGATCTCCTCCTTGCCGTCATTCCAGCTATAGCGCGAGAACAGCCCGACATCGTCGCTCAAGGCCTGCTCGAGATTGAGCACGAAGCCGTATTTGGTGCGGTCGCTGCGCGTCAGCGCGATATCGGTGCCGAAGGCGGGGTTCGCCAGCGTTTCGCGGTAGCTGCCGGCGAAGACGCGGTTGGCAAAGCCGAGGACGCGGAACTTGCCGGGCTGAGAGAAGAGCTGATAGCGCGTCTCGAGCTCGACATTGTAGCCGCCGAACTTGCCGATCCGGGTTTCGAGATCGCGCCCGTTCGAGACTTTCGGCACCAGGAAATAACCGCCGCGCAGCGCCCAATCCTTCTGGTTCAGCTCGAGCACGAGGCCGTCGGTATAACCCTTCTGATCGGCGGCGTAGTCATAGGCGCCGGCATCCATCAGCGCCCAATTCATGAACTGAGTGCGCGGATCGTGGCTGTAGGTGTTGTCGTCGAAGAAATCGGGAATCGAGACTTTGCCGGCGGTGACGGTGATGCGCGAGATGTCGACGGTGTCGCCGAGCTGATTCTGATCGGGCTCGAGCGTGTCCCGATCGCCGCCGAGGCCGAAGGTCTGGCGCAGGAAAAGCCGCGCGACATTGGGCTTCGGCGTGTCGAAACCAGCCTTTTGCGCTTCGCCATTGGGAAAGCCGGCGAGGCCCGAGGTGCGGGCAAGGCCGAAGCCCTGCTCGATTTCGGGGTTGAAATAAAGCTCGCCGCCCTCCCAGGGCATGCGCCGGCCGATAAAGGCGGTGCCGCTGATGGTCTCGCGGACCTCGCCATGCGCCGGCAAGCTGTTCGGCCCTTGGACGGTCGAGGGGAAGCCGGGATAGCCCTGGCCGATAACGGTCGATTGGAAATGGAGGCTCCAATCCTCGGGCGGCGGCGGGGGAGCGGAAGCGTCCTCGGCATGCGCAGCCCAGGCGGAGGCCGCGAGCACCGCGCCCGCCAGAAATATGCCGAGTTCTCTCATCATCCCCCGCCCCATCGGCCCGCGCGGCCGGACATAGCCGAGTTTCCAGGTGCTGCCTACGTCTTCTTCTATGAGGCCGGCCGCATGAGGCGCGGAGCCGCCCGGGTCGCCCATGCGGATGGGCGGGCATGCCGCTTCGGCCGGTCATTGGCCGCAAGCGGCGGCGTCTCCACCGTCGCCGTCGAGGTCTCGACCGTCCATTTCATCTCGATGCCGCCGGGGGTCCGAACCCAGCGCAGCCGCAGATTCCGCTTCATGACACACCGCCTTTCGCCGCCCGCAGCGGCCCGGGGCGGTGAAGCGGCGCCCTAAGGCGTGAGGGCCTGCCGTTCCAGCCGCGCCGCGCGGGCTGCGGGGATTTGTCGTTTCGAGGGCGCCGCGGCCGCTGAAGGGGCCGTGGCGCCGGGTTTGCTACAGTGGCTGCTCATGTCTTCTCCTCAGCGGCTCGCGACCGCGACGCGCGGGCGATGCGGCAGCAGGCGCGCCGAGCGCGACCGACCCAGGTGCCGGTGCGAGGATCCATGTCTATTTCACGAGGCCGGTTCGGCTCGGCGAGCCGGACCCGGCAAAGCTCGGCCCGAATGAGGGCCAAAGCGAGGCTATCCCGCATGGTTCACCTTCCTTCCGCCTGTCGCGGCGGCGGGGTGAACCGAAGGGATCAGCCGACGGCGGCCACCCTTCCGTCCCTCCGCCCGCGGCAGGAGAGCGTCTTTCGCGAAGCCTCCGTCACTGCCAGCCTGGCGATGACGGCGGCCTGTCTAGGGTGACTGTCCATCTTTCTCTCTGACGTTGATCTCGATCCGCGGCATCGACGGGACGGCGCGGAAGCGCAGCAAATATGTGTGGCTTCGCGCCCGTGTCAACCGCAATCGACACGCGGCGGAAAAAAACTCGTCACGGTGCCGAAGCGCGGCGGCCGCCATCCGCCTCGGCAGCGAGGTCCTGGCGATTCCACCAGCCGCCGCCGAGCGCTTGGAACAGAGCGGCCGTATCGGCGAAGCGGTTGGCCTGCGCCAGGACGAGGTTGATCCGCGCCTGCTGGTAGGTCTGCTGGGCATTGAGCAGGGTGAGATAGCTGATCGCGCCGAGCTGAAGCTGGCGGCGGGCGATCTCGAGGCTCTCGGCCGCGGCGCGCTCGGCGGTGACCGACGCTTGGAGCGCATCGGCATCGAGGTCGAGCGCATGCAGAGCGTCGGCGACATTCTGGAACGCGGTGATCGCGGCGCCGCGATATTGCGCCTCCGCCTGATCGAATGCGGCGCGGGCGGCGCGCTCGCGATGGAGCAGCGCGCCGCCTTGGAAGATCGGCTGCGTCACGCTTGCCGCCAGGTCCCAGAAGCCGGTGCCGGGCGTGAACAAACGGTCCAAGGTCGTGGCGCTGGTGCCGGCATCGGCCGTCAGCGTGATGTTCGGCAGCCGGTTGGCGATGGCGACGCCGATGGCGGCGCTCGCCGCGTGGAGATTGGCTTCGGCGGCGCGCAGATCCGGCCGCTGCTCCACCAGCGCCGAGGGCACGCTCACCGGCAGCGACTGCGGCAGGGTCAGGTCGGCAAGCTCGAAATGCTGCTGGACCTCGTCACTGGGAAAGCGCCCGGCCAGCGCCGTCAGCAGGTCGCGCTCGATCGTCAATTGCTTCTTGAGCGGCGGCAGGCTCGCCTGCGCCTGTGCCAGGGCGGCGCGCTGCGCCACCACATCCGCATCGGCGATCTGGCCGAGCGCGTATTGGCGCTGCAGCAGGTCGAGGAGCTGGCTCTCGATGTCGATGATCTCGGTGGTGGCGGCGATCTGCGCGCGCAGCGATGCTTCTTGCACCGCCGCGGCGACGAGATTGGCGGTGAGCGTCAGGTATGTGGCTTCGAGCTGAAAGCGCTGCACTTCCGCCTGCGCTTCGAGCCCCTCCACGGTGCGCCGATTGAGGCCGAAAACATCGGGCGCGTAGGAGACGCTGAGCTGCGCGGTGTAGAGCGTGAGATAGGCGCCGCCCGACGCGGCGGTCGGCGTGATCGTTCCGGTCGCGACTTTCGAGCGGCTCGGCGTCAGGTTACCGGAGAGCGACGGCCAGAACGCGGCCTGCTGCGCCAGCACGTTCTCTTGGGCGACGCGCAGCGCCGCCTGGGCCGCGGTGAGGTTGGGGTTGGTCTTCAGCGCCTGGTCGATCAACTGGCTGAGCGCCTCGGAATGAAACAGCGTCCACCATTGGCCGGGAATATCGAGCCCCCGGACGAAGCGCTGCGCCTCGCCGCCGGCGACATCGGCGGATGCCGTCGCGGCGGGGAGCGGCTTCGGCGTATAGTCCGCTTGCGGCGGCGCCGGCTTGGTGAAATCGGGACCGACGGCGCAGCCCGCGAGAAGCAGCGTCAGAGCGGCGGTTGCCTTCCGCAGCGCAGCGGCCATCGCCTACTCCGCCGGCTTGGGCTGGAGGCCCGGCGCGGCGACGGTGCGCTCGCGCTGCGAGAACAGCTCGATGAGCACCGGCAGCACGACCAGGATGAGCAGGGGCGCGAGCAGGATGCCGCCGACCACGACCAGCGCCAGCGGCTTCTGCACCTGAGAGCCGATGCCGGTGGAGAGCGCCGCCGGCAACAGGCCGACGCACGCGGCGACGCAGGTCATCATCACCGGCCGCATCTGCACGTCGCAGGTACGCATGATCGCCGCGGCGCGGTCGACGCCCTGAGCGAGGAGAGCGTTGAAATAAGAAAGCACGATGATGCCGTCCATGGCGGCGATGCCGAACAGCGCGACGAAGCCGATGGCGGCCGAGACGCTGAAGGGCGTATCGGTGACGTAGAGGGCGAACACGCCGCCGATCAGCGCCATCGGCATGACGCTGGCGGCCAGCAGCATGTCGGTGAGCGAGGAGAAATTGAAATAGAGCAGCATGCAGATGAGCGCGAGGCTCAGCGGCACGACCACCGCCAGCCGCTCGATCGCCGCTTCCAGCTCGCCGAACTCGCCGACCCATTCGAGCCGGTAGCCGCCGGGAATGTGCAGCTCGCGCGCGATCTTCTGCTGCGCCTCGAGCACGGCACCGCCGAGATCGCGGCCGCGCACGCTGAACTTGATCGGGATGTAGCGCTCCTGATTCTCGCGATAGATGAACGAGGCGCCGGAGACCAGCTCGACCTTGGCCACCTCGCTCAAGGGAATCTGGACGATGCCGTTGCCGCCGGGATTCTGCGCGCCGATGGTGATGCGGCGAATGGCGTCGAGGCTTTGGCGATATTTCGGCGCCAGGCGGACAAGGATGGGAAAATTGCGGTCGCTGCCCTGCTCGTAGAGGTTCCCTGCCGCCTGGCCGCCGATCGCCGCCTGGACCGTGGCGTTGATGTCGCCCGGCGCCAAGCCGTAGCGCGCCGCCTTGGCGCGATCGATGTCGATCTTGACGGTCGGCTGCCCCAGCGCATTGAACACGGCGAGGTCGGTGATGCCGGGCACCGTCGCCATGATGGCCTTGATCTTGTCGGCGGTCTTTTCCAGGGTTGCGAGATCGTTGCCGAAGAGCTTGACCGAGTTCTCGCCTTTGACGCCCGACGCCGCCTCCTCGACATTGTCCTCGATGTATTGCGAGAAATTGAAATCGACGCCGGGGAACTCGGCGCTGAGCGCGTCATTGACGTGTTGCGTCAGCGTCGCCTTGTCGACGCCGGCGGGCCAGGTATCGAACGGCTTCAGCGGCACGAAGAACTCGGCATTGAAGAAGCCGGTCGCGTCGGTGCCGTCATCGGGACGGCCATGCTGCGAGACGACGGTCATCACCTCGGGGAAGCCCTTGATGATCTTCCGCATGTGGTTGACATAGCCGTTGCCTTCCTCGAGCGAGATCGAAGGCGGAAGCGTCGCTCGAATCCAGAGATTGCCTTCCTCCAGCTTGGGCAGGAATTCGAGCCCCAGCGACCTCACGCCGACGAGCGCGAGCGCCAGCAGCAGCACCGCGCCGCCCAAGGTCAGGATGCGGTTGGCGAGCGCGAAACGGACCACCGGAAGGTAGAGGCGGCGCAAGCCGCGGACGATGATCGTCTCGGTCTCGCGCACCTGCTGCGGCAGCAGCAAGGCGCTGAGCGCCGGCGAGATGGTGAAGGTGGCGATGAGCCCGCCGGCAATGGCGTAGGCATAAGTGCGCGCCATCGGACCGAAGATGTGCCCTTCGACGCCGGCGAGGGTGAACAGCGGCACGAAACCGGCGATGATGATTGCGGCGGAGAAGAAGATGGCCCGGCTCACCTCGTCCGACGCGACCAGGATGATGCCGGGCTTGCCGGCGAGTCCGGCCGCGCCGGCCGCCGCGAGCCGCCGGCTGCGCTCGGCGCGCATCGCGACATGGCCCGAGAGATGGCGATAGATGTTCTCGACCAGGATCACGGTGGCATCGACGACGAGGCCGAAATCGATCGCGCCGACCGACAGCAGGTTGGCCGATTCGCCGCGCAGCACCAGGATGGTGATGGCAAAGAACAGGGCGAAGGGAATGGTGGTGGCGACGATGATGGCGCTGCGCAAATTGCCGAGGAAGGCCCACTGCACGAAGAAAATCAGGATCATGCCGAGCACCATGTTGTGCAGCACGGTGCGCGTGGTGACGTTGATCAGCTCGGTGCGGTCGTAGATCTTCTGGATGTGGACGCCGGGCGGCAATATGCCGGAGTGGTTGATCTTCTCGACCTCGGCCTCGACGGTGCGGATCGTCGGCAGGCTCTCGGCGCCGCGCCGCATCAGGACGATGCCCTGAACGATGTCGTCGTCATTGTCCTGGCCGGCGATGCCGAGCCGCGGCTCGTGACCGACGGTGACGGTCGCGATGTCCTTGATCAGCACCGGCGAACCGTTATTCGCGGTCAGCATGGTGTTGCGAATATCGTCCATCGAATCGATGAGGCCGACGCCGCGCACGATGGCCGCCTGCGGCCCGAAATTGACCGTCTGGCCGCCGACATTGATGTTGCTGTTGTTGAGCGCTTGCAGCACCTGCTGCAAGGTGAGGCCGTAGTCGACGAGCTTGTCGAGATCGACCGTGACGTCGTAGGTCTTGGTCTTGCCGCCCCAGCCGGTGACATCGACGACGCCCGGCAGCGCCTTGAAGCGGCGCTCCAGGATCCAATCCTGGATGGTCTTGAGGTCGGTGACGGAATAGCCCGGCGGCCCGACCACGCGGTAGCGGTAGATTTCGCCGATCGGGCTCTCCGGCGAGATCTGCGGCTGCGCGCCGTTGGGCAGCGGCGAGAGCTGGGAGAGCCGGTTGATCACCCATTGCTCCGCCTGGTCATAGGTGAAGTCGTAGGTGAACTGGATCTTCACATCGGAGAGGCCGAAGAGCGAGATGGTGCGGACGGCGGTGACGTGGGGAATGCCCGCCATCTGAATCTCGATCGGAATGGTGATATAGCGCTCGATCTCCTCGGCGGATTGGCCGGCGCTTTGCGTCACCACCTCGACCAGCGGCGGCACCGGGTCGGGGTAGGCCTCGATGTTGAGCTTCAAGAAGCTGACGAGTCCCGCCGCGAAGAGAAAGAACAGCAGGACGAGCATCAGCACCCGCTGTTTGAGGGCGAAAGCGATGATGCCGCTCATGCCCGGGGCGCCCGCGATCAATCGCCCTGGGCGGCGCGGTCGATGAACAGCGAGCCGCTCGTCACCACCGTCTCGCCCGGCTCCAGCCCGGCCAGCACTTCGACCATCCCGTCAGCGTCGGTCCGGCCGGTGCGGATCTGCCGCAGCGACAGGGATTTGTCGTCATGCGCCAGCCAGACATGGGCGACGTCGCCCTCATAGATGACCGACTCTTGCGGCACGGCGGGCGCGGCCACCGCATCGCCGGTCATGATGCTGAAGCTCGCGAACATTTCGGGCTTCAAAGCGCCGTCGGCGTTCTCGACCTCGGCGCGCACCGGCAGGCGATGGGTGTTGGCGTCGATCGCGGGCGCGACGTAGGTGAGCTTCGCCTTGAAGACCCGGCCGGGATAGGCCAGCACACGCACATCGACCGGCGCGCCGACATGCATGAGCGGCGCATCGGTCTCGCGCACATTGGCGACGAGCCAGACCACCGAGAGATCGCCGATCGAGAAGACCGGGGTCGAAGCGCCGGCGGCTGTCGAGTTGATGTACTGGCCGAGCCCGACCTGGCGCTGGATCACCGTGCCGCCGATCGGCGCCGTAACGATCGCCTGCGGATCCATCTTCCTCGCCGTCTCCAGGTCGTCGATCTCCCGATCGCTCTTGCCAAGGATGTGCAAGCGGTTGCGCACGGCGGCGAGCGCGATCTCGGCCGAGCGTTCGGTATTCTTCGCGCTTTCGAGATCGGCCTGGGCCTGCTGCCAGTCCTTGAGCGCGCCGGCTTTGGCATCGAAGAGCTCGTGCTGGCGCTTCTCGTTGATGGCGGCGAGCTTCAGCTGCGAGCGCGCGGTATTGAGTGCGGCGACGGCGCTGATCAGATCGTTCTGGCCCTGGACGAATTCGGATGCCTCGAGCGCCAGCAGCGGCGCGCCTTTGTCGACATGATCGCCGGCTTTGGCGAAGAGCCGGGTGACGCGGCCGGAATAAGGCGAGAAGACCGGCGTCGTCCGGTCGTCGTCGATGGCGATCTTGCCGTCGGTGATCCGCTCCGGGCGGAAGGTGAGTCGCTGCACGGCGCCGAATTTGAGCGTCGCCCATTGCGCCTCGGTCGGCCGGAAGCGGCCCGGCGCCAGGGCCGGTTGCTCCGCCTTGACCTCCTCCCGGGCGCCGAGCTCGCTGCGCAGCAACGGCACCAGCAGCAGCGCCAACCCAGCCAGGGCGGCCAGAACGACCAGACCGGCGATCTGGGCTCGGCGCGACAGGACGCGCGCTTCGCTGTGCAGCGGCGAGGGTTTCATACCGTCCACGAAGGCCAACCGATAAAGACAACACGACCCGTCGAGCCCGCACAGGGGCCGGAGAGGCGGCCCTTCTATACCGCAGGGAGCTTACGCAGGGCTGACACGATCCTTTCCCAGGGATTTACCAGGGTACAGCAAACGCTTCCCCAACCTGCCGACCAGAGCAGTATGCTACAATTCTGCGACATTTAGGGGTATGCAGGGCGCGGCGATGCGACTGTTGGTGGTCGAGGACAATGCGGAGCTCGCAACGCTGCTGGCCAAGGGCTTGAGCGCGGCAGGCTTGGCCGCGGACTGCGTCGCGACGGCCCAGGATGCGCGCGACGCCTTGGCGATGACGCGCTACGCCGCCATCGTGCTCGATCTCGGCCTCCCCGACGAGGATGGGCTCGTCCTGCTGCGCGAGCTGCGCGAGCGGACCGACGCAACCCCGGTGCTGGTGCTGACCGCGCGGGGCGGCGTGCGCGACCGCGTCACCGGGCTGCGCAGCGGCGCCGACGACTACCTGGTCAAGCCCTTCGCCCTCGAGGAGCTGGTGGCGCGGCTGCAGGCGCTGCTGCGCCGGCCGGGCGAGCTGCTCGGCCGCTCGCTGCGCGTCGGCAATATCGTCTTCGACACCGAGGCGCGGCAGGTGATCGTCGCCGATGTGCCGCAGCTTTTCTCCTTGCGCGAGGTGGCGCTGCTCGAGATCCTGATGCGGCGGGCCGGGCGCGTCGTCTCGAAGAAGCTGGTCGAGGACCATCTCTTCGGCCTCTCCGGCGAAGTCGGCTCGAATGCCGTCGAGGTCTATGTCCACCGCCTGCGCAAGCAGCTCGCCGACAGCGGCGCCAATGCGCAGATCCATACCATCCGGGGCGTGGGCTATCTCATCGCCGAGGACAAGGCGCCGTGATCCGCTTCCGATCGATCATCTCGCGCATCATCTGGCTACACATTGTTGCCGTCGGCGTCACCTCGATCTTGATGCCGCTGGCGCTCTATTGGCTGCTGAGCTCGACGGCAAGCCATCTCCATCATCGCGCGCTGCGGGAATTTGCCGACAGCATCACTCAATATCTGGTGCCGGCGCCCGACGGGCGCTGGCACCTCGATCTCCCCGCCGGGCTGCGCGAGCTCTATTCCGAGAGCTATGGCCGCTACGGCTATGCCGTGCTCGATAGCGAGGGGCGCGTGCTGTTCTCGTCGCTGGACGATCATGCGGCGATCTTTCCCAACGACCGCCGCGCCGCGCCCGAGGAGTTTCTCGAGACGGAGCGTTCCGGCGCGCCCATCTACGGCGCCAGCATCGCAGAGACGGTCGACGGCAAGACGCTGTGGATCCAGGTCGCCCAGGACCTGGCGCATCGCGACGTTCTCATCGACGACATCGTCGCCGATTTCTTTCCGCGCGTCGGCTGGATCACGATTCCGATCCTGCTGGCGCTGCTGATGGCCGACATCTTGATTTTCCGCCGCGCGCTGCGGCCGGTGCTGCAGGCCTCGGAGACGGCGCAGACCATCGGTCCGGCACACACCGATGTGCGCCTGCCGACGCGCGACCTGCCGCGTGAGATCCTGCCGCTGGTGAATGCCGTCAATCAGGCGCTCGACCGGCTCGAGCAGGGATTTCGCGTCCAGCGCGACTTCACCGCCGATGCGGCGCATGAGTTGCGCACGCCGCTCGCCATCCTGCGTGCGCGCGTCGACACGCTCGAGAACCGGGCGATGGGCGAAGCGCTGCGCCGCGACATCGACGGCATGAGCCGCATCGTCGGCCAGCTGCTCGACATTGCCGAGCTCGAGAGCTTCGTCGTCGACCCGGCCGAGCGCGCCGATCTGCACAGCGTCGCGGCGGAAGTTGCCGCCTTCATCGCGCCCTTGGCCGTCGCCCAGGGAAAAAGCGTGGCGCTCACCGGCGTCAAAGGCCCGGTCTCGATCAGAGGCAACGTCGAGACGCTGTTTCAGGCGATCCGCAACCTTGCCGAAAACGCCATCGGCCATACACAAGCCGGCACGACCGTCGAGATCGAGGTAAGCGAGAACGGGCGGGTGCGCGTCCTCGATTGCGGTCCGGGCGTCGCGGAAAGCGAGCGCGAGCTGATTTTCCGCCGCTTCTGGCGCCGCGATCGCATGCGTCACGGCCATGCGGGATTGGGACTTTCCATCGTCTCGCGCATCGTCGAGGCACATTCAGGAACAATCGCGGTCGAGAACCGCAGCGGCGGCGGCGCCGCGTTCTCGCTCAGTTTCGTGCTTTCCGACGGGGTCGAGCGGACGGCCGTCACCGACTATCGCCCGGAGCTCGAATTGCCTGAGACAGCGCGCGAGAGCGTCGACGCCCCACCTCACCCTCCCGCCGCTGACGCGGCGGGTCCCTCCCTCTCCGCCCCTCAGGGGCGGAGAGGGTTGGGGTGAGGTGGGGTGAACGATGGATTATCCGACAGGCGCGACTAATCCTCCTCGGCGAGTGTCTCGCTGACGCGCTCGCGCTCGGCGAGGCGCTGCTCGCAGCGTTCGGCCATTTCGACGAGCTCCTGCGCTTCCTCGCCACTCTTTTCGCTCGCGGCGGACCGGCACTGCTCGGCCATGCGGCGCAGATAGACGATGCTTCCGGGATGGTCCAGCATGGCTCCGCCCCTCCGGCGAATAGATTGTGAATTGGCTGTGGATAAGTTTCTTGGAGACCGACGCTCGCGGAGGCGATTCATAGCATAGCGGCAAGGGTTGTCCACAGCCGGCCGACGGGGCAATATCCGGCATTCCCGACCGCTTGGACCCTGCCCGCGACATGGATGCGCCCACGCCCTCGATCTCCATGCCCGTCCGCGCTCTGCTGCTCGGCGAGCGCCTCGACACGCGCGGGCTCGAGCGTGACGACACCATCGCCACCAATCCGCTGACATTGCGCATCGGCCGCAACGGCATCGCCTTCCTGTTCCGCTATGGAGTCGCGGTCTTCGCCGGGCTCTCGGCGATCGAGGAGGATGAGGTCGTGCGCTCGCTGCGGCCGCGGATCAGCGAGCCCGCCGCCTCGCCCGAGACCGACCAGGCGCAGATCCTGCTGCGACCAGCGGCCGAGGATCAGATCGATCCCTCGGGTGCCATCCAGCTCAAGGAGGCCTCGCCCCACCGGCTAACGATCGTCGCCAATGTGCTGTCGAAGAGCCTCATCCTGTCGCATTACGAGACCCGCATCGCCACGGCTTTCGACCAGATCGAGCCGCTGGCCGAGCGGCTGCAGCGCACCGGGCGCAGCGGCTATCAGGCGCGGCAGCTGCTGCAGCAGATCGGGCGCGTGCTGCTGACGCAGCAGCGCATGGTGGGGCGCGTCGAGATGGAGGAAAAGCCCGACGTGCTCTGGGAGCATCCCGAGCTCGAGCGGCTCTATGCCCGTCTCGAGGACGAGTACGAGCTCGCCGAGCGCAGCCGCGCCATGGAAGCGAAGCTGGCGCTGATCAACGAGACGGTCGGCACGGTGCTCGACCTCGTGCAGAACCAGCGCGCAACGCGGCTCGAATGGTACATCATCGGGCTCATCGGGATCGAGATCCTGCTCAGCATCGGCGACATGGTGCTACGCGCCCATGGCGGGCTGTAAGGCCCGATATCTCCAAGTCAGACTTCGCTAGCGCGTTCCGCCTCGGCATCGACCAGGGCGGCGGCGCGCGCGAGCGCGTGCATCTTGCCGCTGGCGGCGCCACGGCTGCGGAGTACGAGACCGCAATCGGTGCAGGCATAGAGGCGCTCGCGCGGGACATAGGCCAGCGCGCGCCGCAACCCGCCGGCGATCTCCGCCGCCGTCTCGATCCGCTCCGAGCCGACATCGACGAGACCGAGCAGAACATCCTTGCCGCGCAGCGCGTCGAGGATGGCCAGATCGACCTTCGACGCTGCCGTCTCGATCGAGACCTGGTCGATGGCGGTCTTCGCGACGAGAGGCAGCGTATGCTCGTAATGGCTCCAATCGCGGTTCGACTCTTTCCAGGCGGTCACCTCGGTGCCGCCGTAGCCGTAGCAGATATGCACGGCGGTCTTGGCCCCGACCCCGGCGATGGCGCGCTCCAGCGCCGCGATGCCCCAGTCGCGCGTCTCGGCGAGATAGATGTTGAAGCACGGCTCATCGAACTGCACGATCTCGGCTCCGGCCGCGGCGAGCGCCCTCGCCTCTTCGTTCAACAGGCGAGCGAAGACCATGGCCAGATCGGCTTCCGATCGACCGCCGGTGTCGTCGAGGATGCTGTCGACCACGGTCATCGGTCCCGGCAGCGTCGCCTTCACCGGCCGATCGGTCTGCCGCTTCACCGCCCGCACACCCGCGATCGAACGCGAGCCCCTATAGCTGGGCGCGCCGACCAGCCGTGCCGCCGGCGCCTCCGGCTTGAAGCGCCGGCCGCGCATCGGCTTCAGCGCGAGATTGCGCGTGTCGACGCCCTCGACGCCTTCAAGAAAACCCCAGACATAGTGCTGGCGGCACTGCTCGCCATCGGTGACGACATCGAGACCGGCCGTCACCTGCTCGGCGACGCATAAGCGGATCGCGTCTTCCTGCGCTTCGCCCAGCGCGTCGAGGCCGACGCGCCACGGTGCATGAAGGATTCCGGGTTCCGCGAGCCATGCCGGCTTGGGCAAACTTCCGACGATGGTCGAGCGGATGCCGCGGCGCGGCGCCTTCGCGCCGCGCGACAGGGCGGTCATTGCCTGGCTTCGCTCTTCGCGACCAGGCCGCAGCCGCCGCTCGCCATCGGCCGAAACGCCTGCTCCGCCGGAAGGGTCGCAATCTTGCGATAGAAATCCCAAGGGCCGCGACTTTCTTCCGGGGATTTCACTTCGTAGACGGCGATGTCGTAGATGACGCGGCCATCGGGCCGGATGACGGCCTTCGCACCGAAGCGATCCACCGGAAGCCGCCGCATCATCGCATTGACCGCCGCGGCGTCGGTCGTCCCGGCTGCGCGAACCGCCTTGAGATAATGCAGCACCGAGACATAGACCTCGGCCTGCTCGCGCGTCGGCATTCGCTTTTCGACGGCGAAGAATCGCTTCGCCCATTGGCGCGTGCCGTCGCTGCCATCCCAGTAGAATCCCGTGGTGATGATCAGGCCCTTGGCGGTGGCCAAGCCGAGGCTGTTGACATCGGTGACGAAGGCATGCAGCGCGGCGAGCCGCTGCCCGCCGCTCTCGATGCCGAACTCGCGCGCCTGCTTGATGGCGTTGACCGTATCCGTGCCGGCGCTGGCGAGGCCGATGATCTTGGCGCGCGACGCTTGCGCTTGCAGCAGGAAGGAGGAGAAATCGCTGGTGCCGAGAGGATGCCGTGCGCCGCCGACGACGCGGCCACCGAGCGCTTGGATGGCGGCTGTCGCGTCGTGCTCCAGATCGTAGCCGAAGCTGTAGTCCGCGGTCAGGAAGAACCAGCTGTCGCCGCCCTGTTTCACCATCACGCGCGCGGTCCCGTTGGCCAGCGCGTAGGTGTCATCGGTCCAATGCGTGGTGAAGGGCGAGCAGGATTTGCCGGTGATCTCCGCGGCTGCAGCGCCCGAGACCAGCAATGTCTTCTTTTTCTCGCGCGCAATGCCTTGAAGCGCCAGCACCACGCCGGTATTCGGCAGATCGGCGATCGCATCGACGCCTTTGACGTCGAACCATTCCCGCGCGATGGAAGAGGCGAGATCCACTTTCTCCTGATGATCGGCGTCGATGATCTCGACCGGCTTGCCCAGAACCGAACCGCCGAAATCGGCGACGGCCATCCGGGCCGCCAGCACCGACCCCTTGCCGCCGACATCGGCGACCACGCCGCTTTGATCGCCCAAGACGCCGATGACGACGTTGCCGCCCGGGCTTTCAGCGTGCGCAAGCGAGCCGAGATCGGCGAGAACGAGCAACGCGAGGAGCAATCGCCACATCGGTTTTCCTTTCCGTATCGAAAGCGTCTAGGAGGGATGAGCAGGCGTGCGGCGCGCCGAGCGAGAGCCCACAGGCGCGCGCGGGAAAGCGCAGAGCGGCGTCCCGTCGAGATCGCCAATCGGGAGGCCGAGAAAGGCGAGAATGGTCGGTGCGATGTCGACGAGGCTGCTCGGCCGCGCCGGGGCACCGGCGGGGCCACCGACGCCATCGAGCAGCAGGAAAGGCCGGGTCTCTTCCGATCCCCAACCCCCATGCTGCCCATTGCCGATCGCCGTCGGCTTGGACGGCTCGGCAACGGTCCAGCGCAGGCCGCGGACGCCATAGGGGTTGACGCCGTCGCGCCGCGCCATGTTGACGGCGGCGACCACACCGCCGGCGGCGCCATGGCCCAGCTCGGCGAGCCGCCCTTCACCGATGATCTCGCCCAGCCAGGGCTCGGAACGCATGGCGTCGAGCGCGTCGAGCAATCCCGGGCGACCTTCTGCCGTGGCGTAGAGCAGGGCTGCCGTACCCTGGCTCGCCACGGCAATCTGCCCGCTGGCGAGCGCACCATCGAGCCCGTGGCACGCGAGCCAAGCCTCCATATCGAGGCAACCGCCGATGGTCTCTTGCCCGTGATCGGAGCCGATCAGCAGCAGGATCTCGTCGCCCGCCGCGCGCAGGCGCTCGACCGTCTCGACCACGGCGCAGACCGAGCGCTCCGTCTCGCGCAGCGCTTCGAGATGGTCGGGAGAGCCGAGCGACGCCCCGTGAAGCGTAAGGTCGGGGTTGGCGAGCCACAGCACGGCAACAGCCGGGCGCCGGTCGGAGAGCACCTCCGCGCAGAAGCGCTGCGTCATGGCGCGATCGCCGGCGAGATCATGCGTGACCGTGAGCGCGTCGGCGCCCGCGACCGGAACGCCGCGCGGCGCAAAAGAGCCAGCCCGGTGGTAGACAAAGCCGAAATGCTCGGGATCGAGGAAGTACGCCGCGCCCGGAGAAACATTGGAGAAGGCGATGAAGCCGCCGGCATGAGCGACGCGCTCGGCCAGTGTCGGGACGCGCAACGTGCCGCCGGTCGCGCGACGCATATGCGTGCGAAAATCGGGCGCCCCGACGTCACGGACGACGATCCTGCCTTCTTCGAGGAGCCCCATCCGGTTGC
>DATIYL010000278.1:0-11219 GCA_035517635.1 Allostellaceae bacterium
TTTGCGGCATCCTCGCGCTCCCCACGCTGGCCAGCTCATCCTGTTCGGTGTTTCGTCCGCCACTTCACAGGCAATCGCATTTGTCACCGTGCCTCCGGCGGGAAAAGATTCACCACAGAGACACGGAGGTCACGGAGAACAGAAGAATGGCGCGCCTCGCGCGCCAAAACACTTATTCTCCGTGTCCTCCGTGCCTCCGTGGTGAACCATTGTCGATAGCCGCGCATCGCATCACACGGCTCGCCAGGCTGCCGGCAGATCGAGCAAGCCGCGGAAGGCCCAGCCGCCGAAGCGAATCGGCTGCGGGACATGTCAACGGAGGGTGCGGTGCTGATCGCCGGTCCCCTTCGCCGGAGGCTGCCGCAGAGTGCCGCGCTACTCGGCAGCGCGGGCGCCGTTCTCCTCGGCGATCATACGCTCGATGAAGCGCCGCATGGTCATGCGGTTGGCGTCGGCGGCGATGTCGACGAGGCCGGCTTCGCCGAGCTCGGTCATCCGCGCCTGCTGCGCCTCGACCATCTCCTTGTCCTCGACGAAAGTCGGCGCGATCTCGCTGTAGAGCTGCTCGGTCGCCTCCGGCTCGTTCTGGCGATAGCCATTGGCGCAGGACCAGAAATAGAAGCACGACGTCTCGGTCTCGGGCGTCAGGCCGTGGAAGAGACGGAACTGGAAGCCGCCCTCGCGCTTGCCTTCATAAGCGCCGGTGCCGACATCGGCGGCGCCGGTCCATTGCAGGACCGAGCTGGGCGCAACCCATTCGAATTCCTGCCAGCGATCGACCCGGCCGGTGAAGCCCGCCGCTTTCACATAAGTCGGCGGCGGCACCGAGTTGCGCAGCCAGCGGGTGAATTTGATGCCGGTGGATGTGCGCGTCGTTTTCATCTCGGCGCCGACATGCGCCGCCGGATTGCCGCCCACCGTCTTGGCGTGGAGATAGCCGAGATGCGTCAGGTCCATGAGATTGTCGACCATCAGCATGTAGTTGCCCTTGATCGGATAGCAGGCGTGCTTGTTGGGCCAATGGGCGCGGTCGTTGTGGTAGGGGAAGTCGAGGATCTTGCCCGGATCGGCGCACCCCGCCTCGCCCATCCAGAGCCATACGAGCTGATCCTTCTCGACGATGGGGTAGCTGCGTACGCGCGCGTCGTCGGGAATGCGGCTCTGCCCCGGAATCGCGACGCATTTGCCGCTGCCATCGAAGGTCAGCCCGTGATAGCCGCACTGGAGCCCGCTGGCGACGACTGTGCCGTGCGACAGCGGCGCCGAGCGGTGGCAGCAGCGATCCGCCAGCGCGGCGGCGGCGCCGTTGCTGTCGCGGAAGAGCACGATGGGCTCGTTGCAGATGCGGCGGCCGAGCGGCTTCTCCCCGAGCTCGTCGGCCCAAGCGGCGATATACCAGGCGTTGCGAAGAAACATGACAGGTCTCCCGCGCCGGCGATTTGCGGAAAGTGTAAAGCCGAACGGGCGGAGAGGGGAAGCGATTCTGGCGCGACGATGATACCGGCTACGCAAATCCGATTGCGCAACCCCACCTCACCCTAACCCTCTCCGCCCCTAAGGGGGGAGAGGACCCGCGCAGCGGGGGGTGAGGTGGGGCGTGTCGAGGCGGCGCCGACAGCGGCGCCCTGATCGGGTCAGGGCTGCCCCGGGCGCTCCAGCCAGACAGTCATTCCCTGCTGCAAGGCGGGCGATGGCGCGGAGGGATCGGCGCGGACGAGGAAGGTGTTGAGATCGTAATCGCCGACGGCGCGCGCCGCGCGCCAGGTCGCGAACTCGCCGCGCGGCAGGATTTCGGTGATCCGGGCGGCAACGCGGTCTTTGCCGCCGGGGAGCAGAAGCGCGACCGGCGCGCCAATCCGAAGCGCCCCGAGCTGATCCTCGCGCAGGTTGAAGCTCGCCCAGCGTTCGGCGGTCGGCCGCAAGGTCATGACGGGCTGACCCGGGATGATGGCTTCGCCGGGCTCGGCGACGAGCAAGGCAATCGTGCCGGCCTCTGACGCGCGAAGCTGCAATTTGGCGACGCGCGCCGCAACGACCGCGACCGCCGCCGCCGCTTTCCCGACCTCGGCATCGGCGACCTCGCGCTGCTCGGCGGTCGGGCCGAGACGGGCGGCCTGGTACTGCTCCTCGGCGCCGAGCAGGCTGGCGCGCGCCGTACCGATCTCCGCGGTGGCCTTGTCGAGGTCCTGCATCGAGGCGACACCCTGCGCCGCGAGGCTCGAGGTGCGGGCGAATTGCTGCTGCGCATAGAGCAGGTTGGCCTTGGCCGTCTCGACCGAGCGTTGAAGAGCATCCACCTGCTCTTGTCGCGGACCGGCATAAACCCGGTCGCGCGCCGCGCGCGCCTCGCCCAGCTGCGCCTTGGCGAGCACCAGTCCCGCTTCGAGCTCCGGGTTGGACAGCTCGGCCAACACAGCGCCGGCATGGACGCTCTGTCCCGGAGCGACCGCGATGTGCTTGAGCCGGCCGCTGATCTCCGGGGCGATCTTGACCTCGGTCGCTTCGACCACGCCCGGGGCGCTCGGCGGCCGCACATGCGAGCCCAGCACCAGGAAGGCGAGGATGCCGCCCGCCGCGACGAGCGCCAGCACCACCGCGATGATGAAGCGGCGCTCCCCGCTCCTACTGGCCATCGGCGCCTCCGACCGAAGCACGGCGCCACGCCGCGGCGACGGCGAGCGCGAAATAGAGCGCCGCCAACAGCCACAGGAAGAGCCAATCGCCGCGCACCTCGGCGAGCCTCGCGCCCATCTGATTGATCCGCACGAGACCGTCGATCGCCGATTCGCTGGGAAATACGCGGCGAAGCTGGTCGAGCAGCGGCGGGATCATCTCGCGCGGCCAGGACACGCCGACGAGAAAGAATTGCGGCAAGGTGGTCGCGGCAAACACCAGGATCGCCGTCTCGCGATGCTTGAAGAAACGCCCGGCAGCCTGGCCCATGAAGCTGGTGGCGAGGATGAAGGGCAGCGCGAACAACGCCAGATCGCCGAGGCGGCCGAGCGTCGAGAAGCCGTAGAGGCGCGGCAGAATGACCAGGAACAGTGCCAGGGCGGGAAGATACATGGTGAGATGGGCGAGGCCGCGACCGAGCAGGCTGGCCGGCGATGGGGTGCGCGCGAGCGACAGCGCCCCCAAGGTCGCCGCCCCCATCAGCAAGGTCTGCTGAATGATCAGCACGAAGGCGGCCGGCACGACATAGCTGGCATAGCCGCCGGTCGGATTGTAGAGCGGCTCCATCAGCAGCTCGACCGGGCTCAGCGCCGCAAGCGCAAGCCGGGCGACGGCACTGTCCGGCCGCAGCCCATGCGCCGCATCGGCGACGTTGACGTCGGCAGCGCTCTCGACGATGCCTTGCAAGGTCCGATTGAACACCAGGAAATAGGCGGAATCGACATAAGCCGGCAGCCTTGCCTCGTCGCCTTTCAAGACGTCGTGCTCGGTGCCGCGGGGAATGTCGAGGATGCCGAAGACCCGGCGGTCGAACAGCGCCTGCTGCGCCACGTCGAGCGCCGGGGCGCGAACGGCGACGGAAACGGCCTCGTCGGCATCGAGGGTCTGGATGAGGCGCCGGCTCAACGGGGTACGATCATCATCGACGACGGCGATCGGAATCTTGCGAACGAGCTGCCCCAGATAGGGCTGCGGATAGAAGATGCCGTAGAACACCGGTGCGATGATCAAGAGGCCGAAGACGCCGCGATCGGCCAGCACGCGGCGCCACTCCCCGGCAAAGGCGGCGCCGAGGCCCACCCCCGGCGCATCGCGCAGCATCGGCGCCTCGGTTTCGCCGCGGCCGGGCGACATCAGCCGCAAGCGCAGCCAGGCGAGACTGAACAGCCCGAGCGCCATCGCGGCGAGGATCGCGAAGGGTGGCGCCGAAGCGTGAATCGGCGAGCCGCGCGCGGCTTGATCGGACAGGATCTGCAAATACCAGCGCAGCGGCAGCAGGGCGCCCCAGCCGCGCGCGAACCCGTTCATCGCCAGCACGGGAAGCCCAACCCCGGCATAGCCGAAGGCCGGCGAGGCGATGATCGCGCTGATGCTGAGGCCGAGCGGAAGATCGCGGACGAGCAGTTCCACCAGCGACGCCAGCGACAGATAGGCGACGACGAAGAGCATCGCGGCGACGACGATCATGAAGACGTTGCCGCGATAGGAAAGACCGAAGCCGGCGTGCAGGATCAGCGCGTCGATCGCCAGCAGCAGGAAGAAAACGGTGAAGAGTGGCGCCAGCTTGCCGAGCAGCGCGCGGAGCGGGCTGCCGCCGGCGCAGCGCAGCCAGGCGCGCCGGCTGCGCCGCGAGAATTCGGTGCCGACGGCATAGCACGCCGCGATCGCGATCACGACCTGGAGCGTCGTCGGCATCACCGCGCGCAGCAGAAAGCCGGCATAGTTGAGCGCGGGATTGGTGAGGACGTATTGCTCGACGGTGAGCGGTCCGCTGCCGATCGGCTGGAGGCGAACCTCGCGCAGCGGCGCCAGGTCCGAGGTCGCGGCGGAGATCGCGGCGCGCAAGCCGCTCGCGGCAATGTTCCCCGGCGTGAAATATTGCTCGTTGTAGAAGGCGATGATCTGCGGCCGGCGCCCGGCCATGAGATCGTGCTCGAATTGCGGCGGGATGTAGACCGCGGCGATGGCGCGCCCGGAGCGGATCGCTTGCGTTGCCGCCGTCAAGGTAGCGGCGCGCTCGGCAACGCGCAGACCCGGCGCCGCGGCGACCGTCTGGACGATCTCGCTCGAGGTGGCGGAACGGTCCATATCGACGACGACGAGATCGAGCCCGCGCACGACGCCGCCGCTGAACGTCCAGCCGAGAACCGCGAAGGCGATCAGCGGCAGCACGACGATGAGGAAGAACCCGGCGGTATCGCGGCGGAAGAAGCGGATCTCGCGCGCCGCAACGAGGCGCAGACCCGGTCGCGGCGGCGGTCTCATGGGGAGCGCCGCGACCAGTCGGTATAGACGCTCATGCCCGGCCGCAACCCGTCGATCTTCTCGACGGGATAGGCGCGGATCGCAAAGGTGCGCAGGTCGAAATCGCCGGTCGCCCGGGTCGCGCGCCAGCCGGCATATTCGCCCTTGGCGGCGATCACGCGAATCTCGGCGGTGATGCGGCGGTTGCCCAGCGCGGGGACGCGCACCTCGATCCGGTCGCCCTGCTTCAGCCCCGCCATCAGATCCTCGCGCAGCGAAAAGCCGAGCCAGGTATCGCCGAGATCGACCAGCGACAGCAGCGGCACGCCGGGCGTCACGACCTCGCCCTCTTCGACCGGGATCTGATAAACCTCAGAGGCGACGGGCGCGGTGATCGTCAGCTGATCGACCAGCGCCTTGATCGTGTCGATCTTCGCCGCCGCCTTGGCGACATTGGCTTCCGCGATCTCGTGCTCCTCGGCGGTGAAGCCGCGCACGGCCTCTTGATAGGCGAGCTTCGCCTGTTCGAGCCGCCGCTGCGCCACGGTCAGCTCGTCGGTCGCCTCGTCGAGCTTCGATTGCGAGGCCACCTTGTTCGCGGCGAGCTGCCGCGTGCGGTCATAGGTCTGCTGCGCGAGCGTGACTTCGGCCGTGGCGCGATCGACCTCGGCGTGGCGCAGGGCGATGATCTCGCTGCGCGTGCCGGCATTGATCCGCGCCAGCTCGGCATCGGCGACGGTCTTTTCCGCTTGGGCCTCGCGCAGCTCGGCCATCAGCTCGGGATTGTCGATCACCAGCAAGGTCGCGCCCGCCGGGACGTCCTGGCCGCGCGTCACCGCGAGCTTCTCGAGGCGGCCCGAGACGCGCGCGGCGATGTCGATGCGGGTGCTCTCCACTTCGCCTTGCACGAGCAGCGGCTCGGGACGCGCCAGATACCAGATCGCCAGGCCGATGACGGCGACGAAGATCACGGCGGCGACGATCCCAAGCGGATTGAGCCGCCGCGGGCGCGGAGCGGAAATCGTCGTCTCGGGCGATGCGCGGTTGGTGCTCGGCGGCGTTTTCTCGCCCGTCTCGGCTGGCGACGTCATGTGCTTCATGCGGGTCCTGAATGCGGCTCATCGGCCGATGCGCCGGGAGCGCACCTTACCCCGGCACACAGAGACGCGTCAGCTCCCCAATCGAGCCGAGCTCGTCGACGGCGGCGACCGCGGCGGCGAGCTGCTCCGCCTGCTTGTCGCCCAGCACCGGCGCGGCAAGGCTCAGGAACTTTGCCTCGAGGCGGCTGCCCTGGGCGTCGAGGTCCTTCGCCGGCACGCCGCTGTCATGGCGGGCCGCGAGCACGCTGCCATCGGCGAGCGTCACCTTCAGCTCGGCGAGCGTATGCGGCCAGTCGCGGGCGAACTCGACCGCGACCTTGTCGCGCAGGCGCTGCAGCGCGGCATCGCCGGCATTGGCCGCGCTGTAGGTCGAGAGGCTCGCCGTATCGAGCCCGGCCAGCGCCATGGCGGTGGTGAGGCGCAAGGAGAACTTGGCCTCGAGCCCGGTGCGCGGCGCCGGGATGTGGCAGACCCGGGCAGCGCCGCTCTCGACGGTGAGCGCGACGTCGCGTACCGCCGCGACGGCGAGGTCGTGCTCGCGCCGAAGCGCGCGCGCGCATTCGATCGGCGCATGGGTGAGGTAGCAGGCGGCGTGATACTTGAAGAGATTGTTGCGCAGGTGCCAGCCGCCCGGCGGCTCGGCGAGCGCCGCTTCGGGATTGAAATCCGGGCTTTCCGCATCGGCGAAACCCTGGGCACAGTCGAGCACGTCCTCGCGGCTGGAGAAGCCGCGCGCGGCGAGGCTCGCGGCGAAGAGCCCGTTCTGCGCCGCCTTGCCGGCGTGCAGCGGCTTGCACATCGTGCCGAACATCGATTTGAGCCCGGCCGCCTGGGTCCCGGCGATGCCGAGCGCGGTGGCGGTTTTCGCCGCGTCGAGGCCGAGCAGATTCGCCGCCGCGGCGGCGGCGCCGAAGCTGCCGACCGTGCCGGTGTTGTGGAAGCCGCGCGCGTAATGGCCGGGCGCGACCAGCGCGCCGGCGCGGCACAGCGTCTCGTAGCCGGCGACGAAAGCGGTGACGAGCGCGGCGCCGCTCGCGCCCTGCGCTTCGGCAAGCGCCAGGATCGCCGGCAGGATCGGCACGGAGGGATGGCCGCCCATGGTCATGTTGACGTCGTCGTAATCGAGCGCGTGCGCCGCGGCGCCATTGACGAGCGCCGCCTGCAAGCTCGGCGCCCGCCTGGCATGGCCGATCAAGGTGGCGGCGGGCATGCCGCCCTGCTCCTCGGCTTCGGCCAGGAGAATCTGGGTCAGTTCCTCGCCCGCGCCGGCCAGCGTCACGGCGAGAAAGTCGAGCAAGCATTGCCGCGCGAGCTTGCGGATGTCGCGGGGCAGCTCGTCATAGCGGAGCGCGGAGGCACGCGCGGCGAGCGCGGCGGTGACGCGCGTCGCTTCTCTGGCGGGGCGGGCGGTGGCGGCCGCGGTCATGGTGTCCTCCCTCGTTCTCCGTTGTGGCTCAAGGCTGGCACGGCGCCGCCGGTCCGTCCAGCGTCGGCTTGCGATCAGCCCTGCGTTACGAGCGGATTGCCAGAAGGGTGGAAAAGACCCACCATGCCCGCACCAAGAACGCAGGATCCCGCCGGCTCAGACCGAGGCAGGGATCAAGGGAGGGACAGATGCAGGACGGGGTTCGATCGATGCTGGCGCTCGCGGTGGCGGCGCTGGTCGCGTCGCCGGCACTGGCGGCGGGGAATGCGGCGCCGGGCGTCAGCGACAAGGAGATCAAGCTCGGCCAGACCATGCCCTATAGCGGCCCGGCCTCGGCCTATGGCGCCATCGGCAAATCCGAGCTCGCCTATCTCCAGATGATCAACGAGCAGGGCGGGGTCAATGGCCGCAAGATCTCGCTCGAAAGCCTCGATGACGGCTATTCGCCGCCCAAGACCTTCGAGCAGACGCGCCGCCTCGTCGAGCAGGACAATATCGACTTCATCTTCTCCAGTCTCGGCACGCCGACCGGCGTCGTCGTCCACAAATATTTGAACGACCATCACGTGCCGCAGCTGTTCCAGTCCTCGGGCGCGACTTTCTGGGCCGATCCCGAGCATTTCCCCTGGACCATGGGCTGGCAGCCCAATTACCAGACCGAAGGCGCCATCTACGCGCGCTACCTCCTGAAGCGCGATCCCAACGCGAAGGTCGCCGTGCTCTACCAGAACGACGATGCCGGGCGCGATTACGTCAAGGGCTTCAAGGACGGGCTCGGACCCGATGCGGTAAAGCGGATGATCGTCGCCACCGCGACCTATGAAGTGACCGACGCGACGGTCGATTCGCAGATCGTCTCGCTGCAGAGCTCGGGCGCCACGGTGCTGTTCGACAACACCACGCCGAAATTCGCCGCCCAGGCGATCCGCAAGACCTATGACATCGGCTGGCGGCCGCTGCACTTCCTGATGAGTGTCGCCAATTCGGTCGGCGCGGTGATGGAACCGGCCGGACTCGAGAAGGGCCAGGGCATCATCACGGCGCTCTACCTCAAGGACCCCAACGATCCGCAATGGGCCAATGATCCGGCGATGAAGGACTGGCTCGCCTTCATGAAGAAGTACGATCCGCAAGGCGATCTCGGCGACATCTTCAACGTCTATGGCTATTCGGAAGCGCAGACGCTGGTGCAGCTGCTGAAGCAATGCGGCGACGACCTCTCGCGCGAGAATGTCATGAAACAGGCGGCGAATCTCGACATCAAGCTGCCGTTGCTGCTGCCCGGCATCCGCGTCCATACCGGGCCGAAAGACTTCTCGCCGATCAAGCAGATGCAGCTCGCCCGCTTCGAAGGCAAACGCTGGGTCCTGTTCGGCGAGGTGATCGGCGAATGAGCGGCAAGACACTCTTCGACAAAATCTGGGAAGCGCATACCGTCGCCGATCTCGGCGACGGCTATGCCCTTCTCCATATCGATCGCCATCTGCTGCACGATCTCGGTGGCGGCCGCGCGGTGATGGACATCAAGGAGAAGGGCCTGGCGCTGCGCAATCCCGGCCTCACCTTCGCCACGCCCGACCATGCCATTTCGAGCGCCCCCGGCCGCGCCGGCACCAGCGCCACCGGTCAAAAGCTGCTCGAGATGCTGCGCGTGCTGTCGCGCGAGCATGGCGTCCGCCTGTTCGATGTCGGCGAACCCGGCCAGGGCATCGTCCATGTCATCGGGCCGGAGCTCGGCCTCAGCCTGCCCGGCGCGCTCATCGTCTGCGGCGACAGCCACACCTGCACCCATGGCGGCATGGGCGCGCTCGCGTTCGGCATCGGCTCGAGCGAGGTGGCGCATGTGCTGGCGACGCAAGCGTTGATCCAGCGCCGGCCGAAGCGCTTGCGCGTTACTTTCGAGGGCGCGCGGGCGCCGGGGGTCGCGCCCAAGGACATGATCCTCTATCTCATCGGCCGCATCGGCGCCGCGGGCGGCACCGGCTACGCCGTCGAATATGCCGGCAGCGCGGTGCGCGCGCTCGAGGTCGAAGGCCGTCTCACCCTCTGCAACCTTTCGATCGAGCTCGGCGCCAAGATGGGCATGGTGGCGCCCGACGACACGACCTTCGCCTATCTCGCCGGCCGGGATTTCGCGCCGGCGGGCGCGCTGTGGGATGCGGCGGTGGCGGCGTGGCGGCAGCTTCCGTCGGATGCCGATGCACGCTTCGACCGCGAGGAGCGCATCGACATGGCCGCGATCGCGCCGCAGATCACCTGGGGCACCAGCCCCGAGCAGGTGATCGGCGTCGGCGAGCGCATCCCCGATCCCGCGGGCATCAGCGATCCCGGCAAGCGGCGCGCGGCGGAAGCGGCGCTCGACTATATGGGGCTCGCCCCGGGTGCGCCGATCGCCGGCACCGTCATTCAATATGTCTTCATCGGCTCCTGCACCAACAGCCGCATCTCCGACCTGCGCGCCGCGGCCGAGGTGGCAAAGCGCGGCAAGGTCGCGCCAAACGTGCGCGCCTGGGTGGTGCCGGGCTCCGAGAATGTGAAGCGGCAAGCCGAGGCGGAAGGGCTCGACCGCATCTTCCGCGCCGCCGGCTTCGATTGGCGCGAGCCGGGCTGCTCGATGTGCCTTGCCGCCAATGGCGAGACCGTGCCGCGCGGCGAGCGCTCGGTCTCGACCTCGAACCGCAATTTCGTCGGAAGGCAGGGGCCGGGGGCGCGCACGCATCTCGCCAGCCCGGCCATGGCCGCCGCGGCGGCGCTCGCCGGCGCCATCGCCGATGTCCGGACGATGGGAGGCTGAGACATGGAGAAATTCACCAAGCTGCGCGCGATCGCGGCGCCGCTGCTGCGCGAGAATGTCGACACCGACATCGTCATCCGCATCGAGCGGCTTGTCGGCGCGACCCAGCGCAGCGCGCTCGGCGATTACGCCTTCGAATCCTGGCGCTTCCGGCCCGACGGGTCGGAGGAGCCGCAGTTCGTGCTCAATCGCGAGCCCTATCGCCGCGCCCAGATCCTGCTCGCCTTGCGCAATTTCGGCTGCGGCAGCTCGCGCGAAGGCGCGGTCTGGGCGCTGAAGCAGAAAGGGTTCCGCGCCGTCGTGGCGCCGAGCTTCGGCGACATCTTCTTCAACAATTGCTACCAGAACGGCGTTCTGCCGGTGATGATGGCCGAGGCCACGGTGCAGGCGATCGCGCGCCAGGTCGAGGCCGATCCCGAGCGGAACCAGGTGACGGTCGATCTCGAGCGGCAAGTGGTGGTCGCGCCCGACGGCGCCGAGACGGCGTTCGCGATCGACACGCTGCGGCGCGAGGCGCTGCTCGAAGGGCTCGACGATATCGGTCTCACTTTGAAGCGGATGAGCGACATCGCCGCCTTCCAGGCGCGGGACCGCGCCGAGCGGCCCTGGATCTGGGCGGTGGAGACGCGGCGATGAGCAATCTGAAGCAGGTCGTCGTCATCGACGGCGAAGGCATCGGACCCGAAGTGATGGGAGAGGCGCGGCGCGTGCTGCGCTGGTTCGTGAGCGAAGGCAAGCTCGGCATCGAGATGCGCGATGCGCTCTACGGCGCCGAAGCCTATCGCCGCACCGGCAAGATCGTCCCCGACGAGACCGCTTCGGCGCTCAAGACGGCCGACGCCATCCTCTTCGGCGCCACCGGCGGACCCGACTACGATGCGCTGCCGGCGGAGGCGAAGCGGCAGGGCAATCTGCTGCGCATCCGCCACCGCCTCGACCTCTACGCCAATCTCCGTCCGATCGTTGCCATCCCGGCGCTGGC
>DATIYL010000279.1:0-2744 GCA_035517635.1 Allostellaceae bacterium
CCTTCGTGCCCCGATCGAACGGCAGCCCTCGCTGCTTCACGAATCCGGCGACGCGCTCTTCGAGATCGGCCTCATCTACGAGGGGATCGATCATCAGCCCGTAGCAGACCTCTCGCCGCGGATCGAAGTTGTCGGCATTGAAGTGGTCGCGCTCCATATCGCGGGTGTATTCCCGCTTGATCCTTGGGAATTCGGTTTCGAACCATGTCGCGGCTGTCGTGTCCAGAAGGGCGATTTCTGCCGCCTCGAATTCTCCTATCACGCGCAGCTCGACCGTGGCGGCCTTGCGCTTCGCTTCCGCGGCGTCCTTCGTTTCCAGGCTTTCGATGCGCCACGTCTTGCCGCACAAGATCGGGCGAAGCCGCGGCGGGATGAGGCGGCGATACTCGTAGACGCCGGTCGACCGGCGATAGACATGGGTCATGGCGGCCATCCAGGGACTCCCACTTTCACTGGCAACTTTCACTGGTTGCCGTCGTGTAAGTGGCTGATTTCCTGAAACTCTAGCCGTTCTGCTGCGAAAATCTAGTATTGGCGGAGAGGGAGGGATTCGAACCCTCGAGACCCCGCAAAGGGCCTAACGGTTTTCGAGACCGCCCCGATCGACCACTCCGGCACCTCTCCGCGAGGCGGCGCGATCAAAAGGCGCAGGCGTTGCGCCCGGCGCCGGTCGACGCAAGGGGGCGGAGCCTAACCTAAGGCCTTTCCTGCCGCAACCCGCCGTGCGGCCGCTGCGTCAGCGGCAAGGGCACCGGCACCGGACGCGATGCCGGGCCGGCGCCATAAGGACAGCGCTCGTTGAGCGCCTCGATGCCGGCGACGATGGCGGCGGCGGCGAGAACCGAAATGATGTAGCCGCCCATCTGTAATAGCGCTTCCATCTGAGCCTCCCAGACGGCCAATGAACTTGAACAACAGGGCGGAAGCGACCCAAGATTTCCGCTCGCGAATATTGAGCCTTGCCGCAGAACTTACGTCAAGCATGCCCGGATAAGGCCACAGATACCCAAGTATTCGCGAGGATTATCGTCAACTTTTATTAAGAAATTAGAGGCTCGACGCTAGCTGTGGCGGCGGACGCCGGCGCCGGGCCGGGCGCCGGCAAGGCGGTTGACAGCGGCGGCGTCCTGGCTATAGTGCGCCTCCTTCGGACGGGGCATCGCCCGTCCGTTCGATTTTCAGCGCAAAGCACCGCTCATGTTCGCAGTGATCCGCACCGGCGGAAAACAGTACACAGTCGCCAAAGACGACGTCATCACCGTCGAGAAACTGGCCGGCGAGCCCGGCGCCACGCTCACCCTCGAGGACGTGCTCCTTGTCGGCGAGGGCGCCGAGGCCAAGACGACGCCGGCCGGCGCCCAGGTCACCGCCGAGGTCGTGCGCCAGATCAAAGGCGACAAGGTGCTGATCTTCAAGAAGCGGCGGCGCCACAATTACCGCCGCAAGAACGGCCACCGGCAGCCCTTGACGGTGTTGCGCGTCACCGGCATCAGCGCCGGTCGGTAAGGAGAAAGGCGATGGCCCATAAGAAAGCAGGCGGCTCCTCGCGCAACGGGCGCGACAGCGCCGGCCGCCGTCTCGGCGTCAAGAAGTTCGGCGGCGAAAGCGTGCTCGCCGGCAACATTCTCGTCCGCCAGCGCGGCACCAAGTACCACCCGGGCGACAATGTCGACATGGGGCGCGACCACACCCTCTTCTCGAAGGTCGACGGCCAGGTGGTCTTCCATACCTCGACGGGCGGGCGCACCTATGTCTCCGTGGCGCCGCTCCCGGCGGAGGCCGCGGAATAGGCCGTTCCACCCGGCGCCGTCGCGCCAGCAGCGAAAGCTCCAAGGGGGAATGGCCGCATTCCCCCTTTTTCATTGGGCCAGAAGCGGATGAAGTTTCTCGACGAAGCCAAGATCTATGTCAGGAGCGGCGATGGCGGCGCCGGCGCGGTGAGCTTCCGGCGCGAGAAGTTCATCGAGTTCGGTGGACCCGATGGCGGCGACGGCGGGCGCGGCGGCGATGTGATCGTCGAAGCGGCGGCGAACCTCAACACCCTCATCGACTACCGCTATCAGCAGCATTTCAAGGCCGAGAAAGGCCATCACGGCATGGGCGCCAACCGCAGCGGCGGCGCCGGCGCCGATATCGTGCTGCGCGTGCCGGTCGGCACCGAGATCCGCGACGAGACGAATGAGCAGGTGCTGCTCGACCTCACCCGCGCCGGCGAGCGCCATGTGCTGCTGAAGGGCGGCGATGGCGGCTTCGGCAACACGCATTACAAGAGCTCGACCAACCGCGCGCCGCGCCGCGCCGATGCCGGCTGGCCCGGCGAGGAGCGCTGGATCTGGCTGCGCTTGAAGCTGATCGCCGATGCCGGGTTGGTCGGGCTGCCCAATGCCGGGAAATCGACCTTCCTTGCCGCGAGCTCGCGCGCCAAGCCGAAGATCGCCGATTACCCCTTCACCACCTTGCGGCCGCAGCTCGGCGTCGTCGCCGCCCATGGCGAGGAGTTCGTCATCGCCGATCTGCCCGGGCTCATCGAGGGCGCCAGCGAAGGCGCCGGGCTCGGCCATCGCTTCCTCGGCCATGTCGAGCGCTGCGCCGTGATCCTGCATCTCGTCGACGCGACCGAGGAGGATGTCGTCGGCAATTACCGCAAGATCCGCCGCGAGCTCGCGGCCTATGGTCACGGCCTCGCCGAGAAGCCGGAGATCATCGGCCTCAACAAGGCCGATGCGGTGCCGGCCGAAGAGCTG
>DATIYL010000280.1:0-2690 GCA_035517635.1 Allostellaceae bacterium
TTTCAGCCGCTCGATACCGGCAATACCGAAGACGCCTATCGCCGCAATCGCCGCATCGAACTCAAGCTGACGGAGCGGTAATCGGCGAGCTGCTCGCCCACATTCCGCTCTCATGCGCCAGCTTCACCGGGGCATCCAGTACGCCGCGGCTTCTCCGCATCGCAATGCTCTCTCTGGAATAATGCTCTCTCTGGAATACTGGATCACCCGCTTCCGCGGGTGATGACACCTGTGATGTGGAAACAGATGGGCGCTCACGCTCCCTCGAACTGCAGGCGCGCAAGGCGAGCGTAGAGCCCGCCTGCGGCGGCCAGCGCGGCATGGGTGCCCTGTTCGACGATACGGCCCTGCTCCAGGACCAGGATGCGGTCGCAGGACAGAACCGTCGCCAGCCGGTGGGCGATTACAAGCGTGGTACGATGGCGCATCAAATCTTCCAGCGCAATCTGCACGAGCGTCTCGCTCTCGGCATCGAGCGACGAGGTCGCTTCATCGAGCAGCAATAGCGGCGCGTCGCGCAGGATGGCGCGGGCAATCGCGATGCGCTGGCGCTGGCCGCCGGACAGCATCACGCCGCGCTCGCCGAGCGGCGTCTCGAAACCCTGCGGCAGGTGGCGAATGAACTCGGTCGCGTGCGCGAGAGCGGCTGCGCGCTCGACCTCGGCATCGTCGGCGTCCGGCCGGCCGAAGCGGATGTTGTCGCGGGCGCTTGCGGCGAACACCACCGATTCCTGCGGCACGAGCGCGATGCGGCTGCGCAGCTCGTGCGGATCGGCCGAATTGATGGGCACGGCATCGAAGGAGATCGTGCCCGCCGTCGGATCGTAGAAGCGGAGCAGGAGGTGAAACAGCGTGCTCTTGCCCGCGCCGGAGGGGCCGACGATCGCGACTTTCTCGCCGGCCTTGACCGCAAGCGACACCTGATGGACCGCCGGCACCTCAGGTCGCGTCGGGTAGGCGAAGCTGACATTCTCGAATGCGACATCGCCGCGCGCGGGCCTCGGCAGTGCGCGCGGCGACGCGGGTACGGTGACCTCCGGCTTGACGCGAAGGATTTCGAACAGCCGCTCGGCGGCGCCGGAGGCTGCCGCCACCTCGCCCCAGACCTCGCTGAGCTGGCCGAGGCCCGCCGCGGCAAACGCCGTATAGAGCACGAACTGGCCGAGCCGGCCCGGCGTGATGATGTGGGTGAGCACGTCATGCGAGCCGACCCAGAGGATCGCGACCACGCTGGTGAAAACGATGAAGATGATGATGGCCGTAAGAACCGCCCGCGCGCGGGTCGAGGTGCGCGCCGCCTCATAGGCCTGCTCGACCTCGTTGCCGAAGCGCGCGTTCGCCAGAGGCTCGCCGGTAGAGGCCTGGACGGTCCTGATCGCGCCGATCAGCTCGGAGGCGTAAGCGGACGCATCCGCCAGCGTATCCTGCGCGTTGCGCGACAGCCGCCGCACCCAGCGCCCGAACGCCACCAGAGGAAGCACGATCAAGGGGATCGCAAGCAGCACAAAGCCCGACAGGCGCGGGCTCGTCACCACCATCATGGCGGCGGCACCGATGAACAGCATCAGGTTGCGCAGCGCGATCGAGACGGAGGCGCCGACCGCGGATTTGATCTGGGTGGTGTCGGCGGTGAGCCGCGAGATCAATTCGCCCGAGCGCGCCGCATCGAAGAAGGAGGGCGACAGCGAGATCAGATGTGCGAACACGTCGCGTCGCAGATCCGCGACGATCCGCTCGCCGATGGTCATCACAAGGTAGTAGCGCGAGGCCGACGCCAGCGCGAGCACGGCCACGACCGCGATCATGACGGAGAAATAGCTGTTGATCAGCTCGATGCCTTCCGGCGTGAAGCCGAAATCGATCATCCGCCGTACCGCGACCGGCACCAAAAGCGTGGTGATCGCGGCAATCGTCAACGCGATCAAAGCGAGGAATGCGCGGCCGCGGTAGCGCGCGACATAGGGCGCAAGCTCAAGCAGCGGACGCAGGCGCGCCCTGCTCCTGGAGCGTCCGCCATCCGCAGCGGTCGCCTCGGCAACCGGCGCACCCGGCGCGAGCCGCTTCTCGTCCCCGGCCTCGTCAAGCCGTTCCACTGCGCTCATCAGGTCTGACCCATCGCTAGCCCACCCACCACATAGGACTGGCTCGGGGTCGAGGCAAATCCGTGAATATCCCAATGGAATCGCGGCTTGTTTCGCAGGGACGCATGCGTTATAGAGCCGGCCAAATCCGTCATTGCCAGCATAGAGAACGGGCGCAAGCCGCCTTCAGGACATGCCATGAAAGCCGAAATTCACCCAAATTATCATATGATTACGGTCGTGATGACCGACGGCAGCGAGTACCAGACCCGCTCCACTTGGGGCAAGGCGGGCGACAAGCTGCACCTCGACATCGATCCCAAGTCGCACCCGGCCTGGATCGGCGGCGCCCAGCAGATCCTCGATCGCGGCGGCCGCGTCTCGCGTTTCCAGAAGAAGTTCTCGGGCTTCCTCAAAAAGGAATAGTCCTGCTGCAGCGGCGACGGCAAAACGCCCCCGTTTCGGGGGCGTTTTTGTTTTCCGCTTGCTGTCATTCGTCGTCCGTGAAGAACCTGGATTTCAGCCGAGGATGAGCTGGCCGAGGATTTGGCGCAAGAAAAGCGCCAGCCAGCGGATCAGACGCCGGAAGTTGTAGCCAGCGGCAGCCAG
>DATIYL010000281.1:0-19674 GCA_035517635.1 Allostellaceae bacterium
CACCCCAACCCTCTCCCCGGAGGGGAGAGGGAGCGCGCAACTGAACCCTCTCCCCACTGGGGAGAGGGCAGGGTGAGGGGGACATGACGCTCGCGAACGTTGCATCGAGCGAAGGCTTCTCGCTGCGCCGCCTCGGGCTGCAGGCGTTGGGTCTCTTGCTGCTTGTCGCCGCGGTGCTGCTGGTGCTCGCGCTCGCGACATATGACCGTGCCGATCCGTCGTGGGATCACGCCATTGATCAGCCGGTCGGCAACGCGCTCGGATATTTCGGCGCCTGCCTCAGCGACGGGTTGTTGCAGGGGCTTGGCCTCGGCGCGTGGCTCTTGCCGGTGGTGCTGCTCGATTGGGCGATCAGGCTTCTGCTCGCGCGGGGGCTCGCGCGATTGTGGCTGCGCCTTGTCGTGCTGCCGCCGATGCTGCTCGCGGCGGCGCTGGCGCTGTCGATCTTCCCGGCGCCGTCGGCCTGGCCGCTCGCGGGCGGATTGGGCGGCGCGCTCGGCGGGCTTGCCGCCAAGGCGCTCGATGCCGCCAGCCTTGCACCGCCGGTGACGGCGATGGCGGCGGCGGGGCTCGTGGCGCTCATGCTGCTCTATGTCATGGGCTTCTCGCCAGCCGCCGTCGCGAAAGCGCTCGCGACGCTTGCGCGCGAGGACCGGCCGCAGCGCCCGGGTCTTTACGCGCGCATCGCCGCCCGTGTCTCAGCGTGGCGCCAGCGCGCGCGCGAGATCGATGCGCCCGCTCCCGCGCCCGAGCGCCGCGAGCCGCTCCTGACGCGCACGGCAACAGCCGAGCGCGACGACGACGAGGGCGACGAAGAAACGCCGCCCCAGCGCCGCACCGCCACCGTCGATCTGCCGCAGCGCATGAAACGCCGTCCCGATCCGGCGCGCCAGGCATCGCTTAATCTCCGCGGCTCGGGCGAGCACCTGCTGCCGCCGCTCGATCTTCTGAAAGAGGTGGCGCCGACGAAGGCCGCTGCCATCAACGAGGAATCACTGCAGCAGAATGCGCGCCTGCTCGAATCCGTGCTCGAGGATTACGGCGTCAAAGGCCAGATCGTGAAGGTTCGGCCGGGCCCGGTCGTGGCGCTTTACGAGCTCGAGCCCGCGCCCGGCATCAAGGCCTCGCGCGTCATCGGCCTGGCCGACGACGTCGCGCGTTCGATGAGCGCCATCTCCGCCCGCATCGCCGTCGTCCCCGGCCGCAACGTCATCGGCATCGAGCTGCCGAACCAGAAGACCGAGATGGTCTATCTGCGCGAGCTTCTGGCGACCGAGGCTTACGAGCGCACCGGCGCCAAGCTGCCGCTCGTGCTCGGCAAGGACATTTCCGGCGCGCCTGTCATCACCGATCTCGCGCGCATGCCGCATCTTCTCATCGCCGGCACCACGGGCTCGGGCAAGTCGGTCGGCATCAACACGATGATCCTGTCGATCCTCTATCGCCTGCCGCCCGACGAATGCAAATTCATCATGATCGATCCGAAGATGCTGGAACTGTCCGTCTATGACGGCATCCCGCATCTCTTGGCGCCGGTGGTGACCGAGGCGCGGAAGGCGGTGGTCGCGCTCAAATGGACCGTGCGCGAGATGGAGAACCGCTACCGCGCCATGTCGAAACTCGGCGTGCGCAACATCGAGGGCTACAACCAGCGCCTCGCCGAGGCCGCCGCCAAGGGCGAGACGCTGATGCGGCGGGTGCAAACGGGCTTCGACGATGACGGCCACCCCGTGTTCGAGGAGCAGCCGCTCGAGACGACGTCCTTGCCGCTCATCGTCGTCGTGGTCGACGAGATGGCCGACCTGATGCTTGTCGCCGGCAAGGACATCGAGGCGGCGATCCAGCGCCTGGCGCAGATGGCGCGCGCTGCCGGCATCCACATCGTCATGGCGACGCAACGCCCGTCGGTCGATGTCATCACCGGCACGATCAAGGCGAATTTCCCGACCCGCATCAGCTTCCAGGTCACGTCCAAGATCGACAGCCGCACCATCCTCGGCGAGTCGGGCGCGGAGCAGCTCCTGGGGCGCGGCGACATGCTCTACATGGCGGGCGGCGGCCGCATCACCCGCGTGCACGGGCCCTTCGTCTCCGACGACGAGGTCGAGGGCGTCGTCCGCTTCCTCAAGGAGAATGGCGGCGAGCCCACATATCTCGACGAGGTCACCGAGGGCGACGGCGACGACGGCGACAGCGTGTTCGGGATCGGCGGCGAGGACGAGGACGGCGGCTCGGGCGACCAGCTCTACGATCAAGCCGTGGCGCTCGTCTGCCGCGAGCGCAAGGCCTCGACGAGCTTCGTGCAGCGCCATCTCCAGATCGGCTACAACCGCGCCGCCCGGATCATCGAGCGCATGGAGACCGAGGGCGTGGTGAGCGCCGCGAACCATGTCGGCAAGCGCGAGGTCTTGGCGCGCCGCGGCGAGTAGGGTTTGAGCCGCCGTGCGTCCTTCGACTGCGCTCGCTGACGCTCGATCCGCTCAGGATGAGGAGTTTGGGGTGAAGCTCAAAGAAAGCTCCTCATCCTGAGCGTAGGCCCGAAGGGCCGAAGTCGAAGGACCCACCATGCTTTCGTGCGGCGGCAAAGCGCCGCGCCAGGTGTTATCTAAGGGCCATGACCAAAATCGCCCCTTCCCCGCTGACGCGTCGCGCGGCCCTTGCGTTTGTGGCCGCCGCGGCGCTTGCCCCCCGCATCGTGCGTGCCGCCCCGCCCGCGGGGCCGCGACCGGCCCAGCTCGACGCCGCAGGCCACAGCGACGTCATGCGCGTGCAGCAGTATCTCAACGGCATCCGCACCATGCAGTCGCGCTTCGAGCAGGTCGCCGACGATGGCGGCGTCGCTGCCGGAACCATCTACATGCAGCGGCCGGGCCAGATGCGCATCGTCTACGATCCGCCGTCGCCGATCCTCATCGTCGCCACGAGTGGGCAGATCTATTACTACGACAGCCGGCTCAATCAGGTATCCCGCACCTACGTCACCGACACGCCGGCCTGGTTTTTGCTGCGCGATCCGATCCAGCTCTTCGGCGACATCACCGTGACCGATTTTCGCCGCGCTGCCGACACGCTTCGCCTCACTCTGGTCGAAACCAAGGACGCCGGTCTCGGCCAGGTCACGGTCGCGTTGTCCGACCAGCCGCTGCAACTGCGGCAATGGACGGTGCTCGACGCGCAACGCAAGCAAGTGACGGTGACGCTTCAGAACCCGCAATTCGGCATGCCGCTCAACGCCAACCTCTTCTACTGGACCGACCCGCGTCCTGATGCTCATCCTTAACGGACTTTAAGTCTCATTGACTTGCACGCTGGCGCGGTTCGGTTCATATAACTGCCATGCCAGCTCCTTTCGGCGGCCGCGAGCCGCTTCCCGTCATCGGTATCGTTTGTTGCGTGCGCACGGAAGGCGAGCACACCTTCCACACGGTCGGCGAGAAGTACATCGTCACCGTGACCGACGCGGTCGGCGGACTGCCGCTGCTGATCCCGGCGGCGGGCGATCGAGTCGGGGCCGAGGAGTCGGTGCAGCGGCTCGACGGGCTTCTGTTCACCGGCTCGCGCACCGACATCGAGCCGCACCATTACGGCGGGACCGATTTGCTGCCGGAGCGCAAGATCGATCCGAAGCGCGACCAAACGTCGCTGCCGCTGCTGCGCGCGGCGGCGCGGCTCGATCTCCCGGTGCTCGCGATCTGCCGCGGCATGCAGGAGTTGAACGTCGCCCTCGGCGGCAGCCTGCACACGGTGCTGCATGAGGTGCCGGGCCGGCTCGACCATCGCGCGCCGAAGCGCGACACGATGGATGAGCGTTATGCCCATCTGGCGCACCCGGTCGAGCTTGCGCCGGGCGGGTTCTTCGCCGCGCTCAATGGCGGCGCTGCGACGCTCGACGTCAATTCGCTGCATTTCCAGGGCATCGACCGGCTCGCGGCGGGCCTCGTTGTCGAGGCGACGGCACCCGATGGCCAGATCGAAGGCGTCTACCTGCCACAGGCGCGCTTCATCGTCGGCGTGCAGTGGCACCCCGAGTACCGGCATCAGGAAACCCCGTTCTCGCGCGCGCTCTTCGCCGCCTTCGGCGATGCCTGCCGCGCCCATGCGCGCCGCCGCCGCGCCGCCTGACGTGCGGGCGGCGGCGCTCGCGTTCGGGCTGCTGCTCGCTCCAGCCGGCGTCGCCGCGGCCCCCAGCGAACCGATCGCGCCCGACTGTCTTACGCTTCTCACAATGGTGCGGCAGGACCCATCGAGCGTCCGCGACACCGCACCGCTTCTCTCCGTGAGCGCGATCGTCGCCGACCAGACCTCGACACTCGACGTGCGCATCTGCACCGGCATCGGGCACTATCGCGACAACGACGTGCCCGTCACCTACACCGCGCACTGGCGTCCGGCGAAGCAGGATTTCGACATCGAGCTGCATGCCACGACCGACGACGAGGCGGCAAGCCGCGCGGTAAGTCTCCGCACGCTCTATCATCTCGCCGGGGAGGACGGCACTTTCTCGCTCCTCGACACCGCCGGCGGCTGTACCGACCCCGATTACCGCGTCCTCGCTGCACGCGAGCTCAGAACCGGAATCAGCTTCCGCACCTCCTTCTTCCGCGAACCGCGCATCGAGATCCTCAACCTCGTCTCGAACGGATTCGGCTCGGGCCTTCTCAGCAACTGCATCGCCACGATCAGCGACGGCAAAGAGCAGGGCGATATCTTTCTTGGCACCAACTGGACCGGCTCTTCGAGCGATCGACGCATCCAGTTCTATGTGCTTGATGCCGGTCCCGAGGGGTTCAAGCTCAAGGACCGGCTGTGGCAGCTCGACGGCCAGTGATACCGCTACTCGGCGGCGAGCCGGCGCAGCAGCTCGATGAGCTGCCGGCGCTCGGCTGCGGAGAGGGCTCCGGCCCAGTCGCTCTCATGCGCGCGCGCCGCCTCCTCGAGCCGGCCGAGGAGTTCGGTGCCTTTGCTCGAAAGGCGCAGCGCGTGCGAGCGGCGGTCGTTCGGCGACACCTCGCGCACAACAAGGCCGCGCTCTTCGAGCGCGTCGATGAGCGCCACCATGGTCGAGCGATCGATGCCGAGCGCGCGGCCGAGCCCGGTCTGGCTCAGGCCGGGATTGGCGCCGATCATGGCGACGACGCCAAGCTGGCCCGGCGTCACGCCGGCGCGGCCCACGGTGCGCGCGAAGTGCTGGAACAGCCCGACCTGCGCGCGGCGCAGGTGATAGCCGATGAGGGTATCAAGAAAGCCGAGACGCACGGCGCGCGCCTTGTGCGGCCGATCGCTCGCGTTGAGAGGCGTTTCCCCCTTCATCGCGGCCAGTATAGCTGCGCCGCGGCACGCGGGTCATGAGCGCGCCCTTCCGCTCGCTTCCTTCGGCCGCCGTCATCGAAGCCGCGATGCCGGATGGCGCGGTGTTGCCGGTCTATCGCATGGCCGGACCCGCAGGCGCGCCCCCGCTCCTTTTCGGTCACGCCAATGGCATGGCGGCGGGCTCCTACGAGCCGTGGCTTCGCATGCTCGCCGAAAGAACCGAAGTGTTCGCGTTCGACGCGCGCGGGCACGGCGGCTCGATCTGGCCCGAGGGGGCGATCGCGACTGTCTTCGCCGTCGACCGGATCGCCGATGATCTGCTGCATCTGACGCGCGCGGTCGCGGCGGCGACTGGGGCACAGGAGCTCGCCTTCGTTGGCCATTCGCTCGGCGCGGCGGCGGCGCTGCGCCTTCTTGCCCTGGGCCGCGCGCCGCAGTGGCGCGTGGTCGTCGCGTTCGAGCCGCCGATCTTTCCGCCGCCTGGAACCGCGGCCCACGCCGAGGCGGTGGAGAAGCAGCGGCGCCTCGTCGAGGGGACGCTGAAACGGCGCGAACACTGGGCGAGCCCCGAAGCGCTTGCCGAGCGGCTCAAGGGACGCGGCATGTTCGCCCGCTTCGAGCCCGCCATGCTCGCGGCGCATTGCCGCGCGACGCTCCGCCCCGACGATGGCGGCGGCTTCCGGCTCTGTTGTCCGCCGGCGGTCGAGAGCTTCATCTTCAAGAGCCAGTCGGAAGCGGACACGTGGCATCGTCTCGGCCTCATCGCGCGCGACGTAACACTCGTCGGCGGCGATGCCGCGATCCCCGACAATGACTGGGTCTCGAGCGCATTGCCGGAGATGGCGGCGGTCATGCCTAGGGCGCGCTTCGTTCCGATGCGTTGCACGGGCCATCTTCTCATTTCCGAACAACCACGGCGTTGCGCGGAACTCGTTTGGGACGCGTTGCGCGCGTAATCCATGCCCCGAACGCCGGTCCGCCATGCGTGCGGCCCGGGTTCTGAGGGCACGGCGGCCTTCCTAAGTACCTGTAGAGAAGCGGCCGGCGCTGCCGGCGGCCTGGCCTCCGTGCCGGGCTCCCCCCTCCGCGGGGGACTTCCGGCGCCCGGTCATCCCCCCTGACCGGGCGCCCTCGTATTTGGGCGGCTCAGTCGTAGTCGTGGATGTCGAAGAGCGCGAGCCCGTCCATTCCCTTGGGCCGCGCCAGCGACGAGGGATGGTGCAGCGTGCGCGCGGTATCGGAATAGCCCGCGCGCCAATGCTCTTCCATGCTGAGGCGCGAGAATTCGTAGTCCTTCGAATCGCCCTCGTAATGACGCGCGTGATAGATCAGGTGGACGAGGCTGTAGATCTTGCTGTCGCCGAAATCGGCGAGATACGCGTATTCCGGCGTCTGCCGCTGATCGGAAGGCACGGTCTCCAAAAGCTTTGCGGTAGCGTGGCGAAGACGCTGCGCATGTTTGAAGCGATCGACGTTTTCGCGCGTGCGGCTCGAATAGAGGATCTCCTTCTGCCGCGTCGCGACCTCGGCCATGCTTTCGGGGAAATCGCCGTGCGCGCTCCACAGATCGACCTCGAAGGCGAGCGTGTCGCGCCGCGGTCCGTATTGTAGCACCCATTGCAGCGGCGTGTTCGAGACGAGACCGCCATCCCAGTAATGCTCGCCTTCGATCTCGGTCGCGGGGAAGCCGGGCGGCAGCGAGCCCGACGCCATCACGTGCTCGGGCAGGATGGGGTGATGGCGGTTGTCGAAATAGACGAAATTGCCGCTTCTGACATTGACCGCACCGACGCTGAAGCGCATCGCGTCGGTGCTGTTGACGCGGTCGAAATCGACGAGCCGCTCGAGCGTGCTCCGCAAGGCCGAGGTGTCGTAATAGCTTGTGGCTTCCATGCTGCCGCGCGGCTGCGCCCATGGGCTCGGAAAGCGCGGCGCGAAGAAGCCCGGTACGCCGGTCATCGCGGTCGATGCGGCGCTCAGTTGGTTGACGAGGAGGCGCGCGTCGGTACCGCGCGCATAGCGCGCCAGCGGATCGCCGAACACGTCCCAAGTCGAAGGCGCGGTGACGCCGTACCAGAATTCCTTGAGCTTATCGACGCGCTTCTCGGGCGCGTTTCCGGCGATGATTGCCGCGTTGATAGCGCCGATCGAGATGCCGGCGACCCAGTCGGGCTGGAGCGCCGCTTCGGTCAAGGCTTCATAGACGCCGGCCTGATAGGCGCCGAGCGCACCGCCGCCCTGCAGCAGCAGCACGATGTTCTCGAACGGCGGACGCGGCATCGGTACGAGCTTATGCTGCGGGTGCGAAGGCATGGGGCGAATCTTGCCCGCGCGGCGCCGCCGCGCAACCCGGCCGATATTGACAAATTGTTCGTATAGCTGATAATTCGCTTTGCGGCTCAAATTGCTGCGCCGCCGGCGCGGCGATAGAGTGCTGCGCGAAGGGTTGCGCGGGAGGGCTGACATGGGCGTGCTCGACGGACGGGTGGCGCTCGTCACGGGCGCCGGACGAGGCATCGGACGGACAATCGCGGAAACGCTGCACGCCGCCGGCGCCGCCGTCGTGGTCGCCGACTCCGGCACCGACATGCGCGGCGACGGCGCCGATCCCGGCGTGGCATCCGCCGTGGCGAAGAGATTGGGCGATCGCGCCGCCGCCTTCAGCGAAAGCATCGCCAGCCCCTCCGCGGCATCGGCCGCCGTCGCGCTCGCGGTGCAAAAATTCGGCGGCATCGACATCGTCGTCAACAACGCTGCGATCCTGCGCGATGCATTCATCTTCCGCGCCGACGCGATGGATTGGGAAGCCGCGCTGCGCACCAATCTGTCGGCGCCCTTCTATGTTCTATCGGCGGCGACGCCGATCATGCGCGAGCAGCAGAAGGCCGGGCGCGGCGGCGAGTACGATTGGGGCCGCATCGTCAACATCGTCTCGACCGCGGGCTTCTACGGCAATTATGGGCAAGTCGCCTATGCCAGCGCCAAGGCCGGCCTTCTCGGCCTCACGCGCGTCGTGGCGCTCGACATGGCGCGCACCAAGGTCACCTGCAACGCGGTCGCGCCCTTCGCCGCGACCCGCGTCACAGAAAGCATCAAGCCACAGAACCCGACTCAGGAAGCCTATAAGGCGCATGCGCTCAAAGTGCCGGCGCAGCCGGTGGCCGATCTCGTCGCCTGGCTCGCCGGGCCCGAGGCGGGCCATGTCTCGGGCCAGCTCTTCGGCGTGCGCGGGCGCGAGCTCATGCTGTTCTCGCAGGCGCGCCCGGCCGTGCGCGCCGTGCTGCCCGAGCGCGCCCGCATCGGCGAGACCGTCGCGCATGCGCTCGCATCGCATTTCCTGCCGCTTTCGACGGACCTCGAAGCCTTCGGCGCCGAGCCCGTCCTCTGATCGAAAGGTGCCGTTATGCCGGTGAAGACCGTCGCCAACATTGAGGCCTTCAACGACGCGCCCGAGGACTACCGTACCGCCGTGCGCAAGATCGTGCGCAGCCACGCGGTGAACGAGCTTTACGGCGCGCAGGTCTTCGACGAGCCGGCGATCGCGCTGGCGCCGACGCCTTATGCGAAGTGGCTCACCTGCCGTGTCGCCATGGAGGAATACGGCCACCACGTGCGCTTCCGCGAGCTGGGCCGCCAGATCGGCCTGAGCGAGGAGGAGATGACGCCCAAAGGCCGCCGTCCGCTCTCGATCTTCGAGTTCCCGCTGCAGACGTGGGAGGAATTTTGCGTCATCAAGCTGTTGGCCGATCTCGCCGAGATCATCCAGGTCGAGGACCTCAACCACTGCAGCTTCCAGCCGCTTCGGAACCTCGCGCGCGTTACCATGCCGGAGGAGAAATTCCACGCCCAGTTCGGCAAGGATTTCTGCACCGAGCTGTGCCGCACCGAAGCGGGCCGCACCAAGGTGCAGGATGCGATCGACCGCTACTTCCCGATGATGCCGCCCTTCTTCGGGCGCAGCGATTCCGCGAATAGTGCGCTCTTCCGCAAGTGGGGCATCAAGCAGCACAGCAACGACGACATGCGCGCCGATTTCATGGCGCGCGCCCGCGCCGTCGTCGAGGACCACTTGCACCTGAAGCTGCCCGAGGTGCGAGAGGCGGCGTGAGCGGCCTCGCCGACAGCATCAGCGAATTCCTGGACGAGATCGCGCGCGCCGCGTGGTTCGCTTCCTGCGGCGAGGACTTGAGCGAGAGCGAAATCGCGGACGCGCGGCTTCTGGCCGCGGCGATGGGCTTTCCCGCTGTGGCGCTCGCGCCGGTGCCGGACTGGCGCGCGGCCGCGGCGGCTGCGCAAAGCCCTGATTGGAGCCGCGTCTGGTGGGAGAGAGAGGGCAAGGCCGAAGCCGCTCTCAAGGCGGAGCTTGCGCGGCGGTTCGGCGCGGCGCCGATGCTCGAAGAGCTGAGCCGCGTCATGCTCGCGGCGGCTGCGCTCAACGGTGCAGCTGCGCTCGCGCTCGCTCGCGCCAATGTCGCCGACGAGGCGCTGGCGCGCGTGGCGGCGGGTGCGGCTGCGCAAGCCTGCCACCAGGCGGCGCTGGCGCATGCGGCGGGTGCCGGCCCGGCGCACGGGTTTGCCGCGAAATTCCGGCTTTTCGGCGGCGGACGGTGGCCCCTTGGAGTTGTCGGCGACAGGCTCTTCGTGTTCTAGATATCGAGCTCGATGTCGATGTCTTAGAACGTCCGCAAAGCTCTGTGTTTGTGGTATTCTTGTTGGCAATTTGCAAACTAGTCGCTTGGGTTGGCGTCTGCGCTTCGTCTGCGCAGCGCATGGGAGCTTGGCCGACATGTTTGAAAGATCGATGCGCACTACCCTGACGGCCGCGCTTCTCGTCGGGGCAGTCGAGTCCGCGGGTGCAACACCCTTCACTGGCCCGACCGGAGCCTATTACTTAGATAACTTTGACGTCGACGTAAGCGGCGCCCCCGGCGCGCTCTACGTCGTTCAGGGCTCGACAGTGATCAACAGCTTTGCCGTCGTCTACGGGCAAAATTTTTCAAGCGGTTGTATTGACCAAGTGTGGTGCGAGGGTAACCTCGCAGTTACCAACGTTATCAGCACAACCGGGTTTGGAAACGGTGGTGGGGGCACTGGCAGCGCGGGCCAGTACACGTTGGGCGGAACGCCGACAGGTGTAAATTGGATCGACACACCACCGCCATCGGGCCAAAGCGAGGTTAGTTTCTACGACGGCACTGCCGATGGAACGCACAATTACACCGTGGAATATGATCTTGGCTCGGGAAACGACTATGTCGTCGAAACTAATCTCAACTGGCAGAATCCGGTTCCGATCTTTTCGCTGGGCAAGTCGAATGGCGGCTGGCTCGGCATTGCCTTCGATCCGGCCAATGACTCCCTTTGGCTCAGCGGCTCGGGATTTAGCGACACCATCGCCGACTACTCCCTGAGCGGCGTTTTGCTCTCGTCTTTCACGACCGACGTGCTGGCAATGAGCGCGCTCGCGTATGATCCGACCGACGGGACCCTCTGGTTCAACCAGGCCCTCTCAAGCACGCTCTATCAATATTCGACCGACGGGCAGAGACTCCAAAGCGGCACACCGGTCGGATTGCCGGAGGGCTTCTATTCCGCCGGTGAATTTTCTGAGGAGATGCCTATTCCCGAGCCATCCTCGCTTGCTATCTTTGCGGCGGGCGTCCTCGGACTCGGCATACGACGCTCTGTCGCCAATGACGGCCTACGATGGCTGACCGGCCGAATTGGCCGGGAGCAGCCGTCGCTCAACAGAGGCGTTCGTCTTTGATCTAATATCGACTTGCATTTAGCCTCCCGCACGTACGTTCGGATTCCGCCGATGGCGCTCAACATTCTCACCTGGAACATCAACTCGGTGCGGCTGCGCATCGGCAACGTGAAGCGCCTCGTATCCGAATTCCAGCCCGACGTCATCTGCCTCCAAGAGACGAAGACGCCGGACGAGTTCTTCCCGAGCGCTGACATCGAGGCGTTGGGTTACAAGCATCAGCATTTCCACGGCATGAAGAGCTACAACGGCGTCGCCATCCTGTCGCGTGTGCCGCTCGCGAACGCGCGCGTCGAGCATTGGTGCGACCGCGAGGATTGCCGCCACGCCATCGCCGAGCTGCCGGGCGGCGTCGAGCTGCACAATGTCTATGTGCCGGCGGGCGGCGATATTCCCGATCCCGACGAGAATCCGAAATTCGCGCACAAGCTGCGTTTCCTCGACGAGCTGGCGCGCTGGTTCCGCGGCCAGCGCAAGGCTGCGAGGCCGATGGTGCTCGTGGGCGATCTCAACATCGCGCCGCTCGAGATGGACGTGTGGTCGCACAAGCAGCTTCTGACCGTCGTCAGCCACACGCCGGTCGAGGTGAAGAAGCTGGGCCGGCTCCAGGCGTCGGCCGAGTTCGTCGACGCGGTGCGCCATTTCGTTCCGCCCGAGCAGCGGCTTTATACCTGGTGGAGCTATCGCAATCGCGACTGGGCCGCCTCCGATCGCGGGCGGCGGCTCGACCATGTGTGGGTGACGCCGGGCCTCGCGCCGCATCTCGCCGCGGCGGAGGTGCATCGCGCGGTGCGCGGCTGGAGCAACACCTCCGATCACGTGCCGGTCGCGATCCGGCTCGACGGGTGAGATGGCGCTCGACCTCAAGCCCTTCTTCGCGCCCAAAAGCGTCGCCGTCGTCGGCGCCGGCGAGCGGCCGACCTCGACCGGCGGCGCGGTGCTGCAGATGCTGCGCATCTCGGGCTTCGCCGGCACGGTCGTTCCGGTCAATCCGCGCGGCGGCACGATGTACGGCTTGCCGGTGCGGCGCTCGCTTGCCGAATTGAACGAGCCCGCCGATGCGGTCGTGATCGCGATCCGCCCCGATCTCATCCTCGATGCCGTGCGCGAGGCGGCGGCGAGCCGGCATCGCCACATCATCATCCTGCCCGGCGGCTTCGCCGAGGCGGGCGAGGAAGGGCGCGCGCGCGACCGCGAGCTCAAACGCGTCATCGCCGAGCACGGGCTTACGGTCGTCGGTCCCAACTGCGCCGGCATCATTCACCTGACGCGCGGCGCGCGCTTTGCCGCGACCTTCCTGCGCGACATGCCGCCCGGCCCGAACAAGAACGGCGCCATCGCCTTCATCACGCAGTCGGGCGCCTTGGGCGAGGAACTGATCGCGGCCGCGCACCGGCTCGCCATTCCGCTCGGCACGGTGGTTTCCGTCGGCAACGCGACCCAGCTCGGCGTCGCCGATTATCTCGACCATCTCGGCGATGATCCCGAGACCGCCGCTGTGCTGCTCTATATCGAAAGCGTCGAGGACGAGGCGCGCTTCGCCGCCATCGCGCGCCGTGTCGCCGCGCAGAAGCCGGTCGTGGCGCTGATCGGCGGCCGCACCGCGCCGGGCACGGGCGCGGCCCACCGCCATACCGGCGCCGCCGCCATGAGCGAGCTCGAGGCACAGGATTTCGCGACGCGCGCGGCGCTCCTGCGCGTCCTCTCGCTGCGCCAGCTTCTGCTCGCGGGCAAAGGCTTCGGCGCTTTTCCCAACGGCATCGGCCCGCGCGTCTTCATCCTGTCGAACTCGGGCGGGCCGGGTGTCCTCTGTACTGACGAGGCGGCGGCGCAGCAACTCGCTCTGCCGGCGCTGCCCGTGGCGATGGCGGCGCGGCTCCGCGCCGACCTGCCGCAGGAGGCGGCGGTCGCCAATCCGGTCGATCTCCTCGCCGACGCGCGCGAGGAGCGCTTCGCCGCGACCCTCGAAACGGCGGTGCGCGAGGGCAAAGGCGCGTTCGATGCCATCCTCGGCATCCATGTCGTGCCCTTCATGGTCGATGCCGGACCGATCGTCGCGCGTCTGGCCGCGGCCGCGCCAAGCGTCGGCCTTCCTTATCTCCACAGCATGATGGGGACGCTGCCCGGCAAGGCCGAGTGGTTCGCGGCACTCGAAGCGGCGGGCGTGCCGGCCTTCAACAATGTCGAGGAGATGGCCGAGTGCGCGGGGCTGCTCGCGCGCTATCCCGCGCTCAAGGCGGCGGCGGGCCGCTGAGGATCAGACGCTCGCGTCCCGGCCGTTCGCCCGCTCGCCCGCTCGCGCGGAAGCCCAATCGCTCGAGCAATCGCCATGAGGCGCGGTTCTCGCGCCGGCATTCGGCGACGATGTCGCGCCCGGGATTTTCACGCTGCAATGCCGCCACGACCGCGCCCACCGCCTCGCTCGCAAATCTCTGGCGCCAGAATTTCGTGCCGAACCAGTAGCCCACTTCGAGCGCGTCCCCGCTGTTTCCGGTACCGACGACGCCGATGAGATTCATGCCCTGCCACACGCCCAAGAAACGCTCGACGCCGTGAACGTGGCCGCGGATCAGCGCCTCGGCATTTCCGAGCGTGAAGGGCGCGCTGAGGAAATGTATCGCGGCGATGATCGCGGGATCATCGGTGATTGCGCGAAGCGCCGGTGCGTCAGTCGATTTGAGTGCGTCGATACGGAGCCGCGCGGTGGTGATCGGCAGCATCGGACGCTTATAGCGGGAAAATTATGGGACGAGGCGGTAGCCGCCCGGCTCGGTGACGAGAAGCTCGGCCTTTGCCGGGTTGCGCTCGATCTTCTGGCGCAAGCGGTAGACGTGCGTTTCGAGCGTGTGTGTGGTGACGCCGGAATTGTAGCCCCACACCTCATTGAGCAGCACATCGCGGCCGATGATGCGCTGACCGGCGCGGTAGAGATATTTGAGGATCGCCGTCTCCTTCTCGGTGAGGCGCACCTTCTTGCGCCCGCCTTCGTCGACGAGGAGCTTGGCGCCGGGACGGAAGCTGTAAGGGCCGATGGTGAAGATCGCGTCCTCGCTCTGCTCGTGCTGGCGGAGCTGCGACCTGAGCCGCGCGAGCAGAACGTTGAGGCGGAAAGGTTTGGTGATGTAATCATTGGCGCCGGAATCGAGGCCGAGGATCGTATCCGCCTCGCCGTCGGCCGCGGTCAGCATCAGGATGGGGGTGCGCACGCCGCTCCGTCGCATCAGGCGGCAGAGCTCGCGCCCGTCCATGTCCGGAAGGCCGACATCGAGCAGGACGGCGTCGCAATGGTGCGCGCGGACCTCATCGAGCGCCTCGGCGCCCGAGCCCGCCTCGCGGGTCGAGAATTCCTCGTGGAGCTGAAGCTGCTCGGCGAGCGAGCGCCGCAGCAGCGCGTCGTCGTCGACGATCAGGATGGTCCGGCCGGCGCTCATGCGGATACAACCTCCCGCTTCTTATAGGCACCCTCGCCCATCCCCCTCCCCGCCCGCCTTTCGCCCGCCGCCGTCTGACCCGCCGCGGCCGGGCGCAGTTTGTGGCCGACCGGCCGGAATTGCCAGCCCGGAGACGGGGCCCGAGATGCTGCCGGGCCGGCGGCGTTCCCATATAATGCCTTGATAGATGACTGAAGAACTGCTCGAGCCCGCCAACCGCTTGCGCCAGGTCGACCGCGCGGTCGCCGAATTGCGGCGCGGCGAGATGGTCCTTATGGCGCATGGCGGTGCTGACCTTGCCGTCATGGCGGCCGAGACGCTCACATCGGAAGATCTCGCGCGCCTTGCGCGCCTCACCGGGCGCAGCCTGGCTCTGGCGCTGTCGCGGCGCCGCGCTGCGATTTTGGGCCGCAGTCCCGCCGCAGAGGGCCCGGGCGGGAGTGTCGTGCTGCCGATCCCCGAGGGCAGCGAGGTCGAGTTTCTGCGCGAGCTGGCCGATCCTTCGGCTCATCCGGGCGTGCCGCCCGCCGGCGGCATCGCCGGCGTGCCACAGGCGGCGGCCGATGCCGCGGTCGAGCTGATGAAGCTCGCGCGGCTTCTGCCGGCGGCGATGTTGGGCCCGCTTGCGCCGCGTGTCGCGGCCGAGCTTGCGCGCGGCGGCGCGCATAGCGTCACCAGCGCCGACGTCATGGCCTACCAGCAGGACGCGGCGCAGTCGCTCCGTCCCGTTGCCGAGGCGCGCGTGCCGCTCACCGACGCCGAGAACACCCGCATCATCGCCTTCCGCCCAAGCGATGGCGGCACCGGCCACATCGCCATCGTCATCGGCTCGCCCGATCCGGCGCAACCGGTGCTCGTGCGGCTTCATTCCGAATGCTTCACCGGCGACCTGCTCGGCAGCCTGCGCTGCGATTGCGGCGACCAGCTGCGCGGCGCGATCGCCGAGATCGCGCGCGTGGGCGCGGGCATCCTGCTCTATCTCGCGCAAGAGGGGCGCGGCATCGGTCTCGTCAACAAGCTGCGCGCCTATAACCTCCAGGACGCCGGCCTCGACACCTACGATGCCAACGAGCAGCTTGGCTTCGACGCCGACGAGCGCGTCTACCTGCCGGCGGCCGAGATGCTGCGGCAGCTGGGCTTCGCGAGCGTGCGGCTCATGACGAACAATCCCGACAAGGTCGCGGCGCTCGCGCGTTGCGGCATCGCCGTGGTCGAACGCGTTCCGCACGTCTTCCCGTCGAACGCGCACAACGAGCGCTATTTGCGCGCCAAAGCGACGCGGCACGGCCACCTGCTCTGATCCTGCCGGGCAGATTCTGCCGCCCGCGCCCTGGAACCTGCGGAAAATCGGCGTCTGACCGAGCTTTCGACATGGCACGGCGCTTGCTCATTGCCGAGTATGAGTGATGCCGCCGCTGCCCTTCCCGCTGCTTCGGCGCCAATTTCGCCACCCGCCCCGCAGGCCAGGACGGCGTGGCACAACGCCTCGGGCTTCAGCTTTCGTGACATCCTCGACATCATCAATCCGCTGCAGCACCTACCAATCATCGGCTCGGTCTATCGCTGGCTGACCGGCGACCGGCCAGGCGCCGTAGCGCAAGTCGCGGGCGACGCGCTTTATGGCGGACCTATTGGCGCCGCGGTCGGCTTCGTCGGCACCGCGCTCGAGGACAATTCCGGGCGCGACGTCGGCGAGCGCGTGCTGACGGCGATGTTCGGCTCACACGACAACCCCTCCGGCACCGCCGTTGCCGCCGCGGCGCCATCTGCCGCGCCTGCGTCTGCGGCCACCGCGGTGGCGAGCGCGACGCCCGCGCCCGCCAATCCGCCGGCGTCGCCGCTGCCGCTGCCGGCGCGGCCGGACCATGCGCCGCTCCCGCTGTTCGGGGGCATCGCCCAGCCGGTGCCCGCCGCGCAGGCCGGGGTGCCGACCGCGGCCTCGACCCTGACCCCGGCGCAGCAATTCCTGGCGCAGACGACAGGCGCCATCCGCCCGGCCGCGCCTGTCGCCGTCGCACCTGCGCGTCAGGCCAGCGCGCCGCCGACCAAGATCGTGCCGCTCTCGCTGCCCGCAGGCGCGCTTCCGGCCAATACCGCCACCACGGTTCCCATGCCGGTCAACCCGCAGACGCCGGTCGATATCTCGCAGAAGATGCTCGACGCACTCGACAAGTATCAGCGCCTCGAAAAGCAGCGCGAATCCTCAGGCTCGCCGGGCCAACCGGCGCCGCAAGGGGTCGATCTTGCCCTCTGAGGGGACCGAACTTTGACACTCGCGCGGTGGCCGCGGCCTGGCCGACCATCCTCGGCGAGAGGCGGTCATGGGAACATTCGAACTCTTGCAGGCGATCGATCCCGAGGTGATGAAGGTGGCCAGGCTCGCTGCGCGCCGGGCCGGCACCCGGTTTGTGATCGGCTGGTGGGTCGAGGGGGCCGAGCGGCGCCTGATGCTGCTGCCGGAAGGGCACCATGTGACGGCCGAGCCGCCCTTCGTCCCTGTCGTGATCGTGACGCCGTCCGGCGAGGCCGAGCGCCTCGCGGCCTAAGCCCTTTATTCTGCTGGATAACTCCTTCGGGTCGGTCGCGCGCCCTGGCGCATGCCTGCCATTCTTTTCGCGGGCGCGAAATAGTACCGAACTGGTCTTGAATTTGACCTTGTCCGGCGCCATTTTCCCATTCGTTAGAGGTAGCCCGTATTGTCGGGAGCACGGGAGCAGGGCGGCGGCGTTGGTGCTCTTGTTCCGGAGGCAGCCTCTCACGGCCGCCCGTGAAAGAAACGGATATGGATACGAAGATCGATACCAGTCTCGTCCGCTTTGTCGAGGAAGCAAAACGCTTCCCGATGCTGACGCCCGAGCGCGAGCATGAGCTGGCGCTGGCGTGGCGGGACGAGCATGACCGGACCGCGCTGAAGGAGCTCGTCGGCAGCCATCTCCGGCTCGTCGTCAAGATCGCGCGCGGCTTCTCGGGCTATGGCCTGCCGCTCTCCGATCTCGTTGCCGAAGGCAATGTCGGGTTGATGCAGGCGGCCGAGAAATTCGACCCCGATCGCGGCTTCCGCTTCGCGACTTACGCGATGTGGTGGATCCGCGCGGCGATCCAGGAGTACGTGCTGCATTCCTGGTCGCTCGTGAAGATGGGCACGACCGCGGCGCAGAAGAAGCTGTTCTTCAACCTGCGCAAGCTCAAGGGCCGCATGGAGCAGCTCGAGCAGGGCGATCTCTCGCCGGAGACCGTGCACGCGATCGCGACCGAGCTCGACGTGCCCGAGTTCGAGGTCATCGACATGAATCGCCGGCTCGGCGGCGCCGACACTTCGCTCAACGCGCTCGTCGGCACTGACGGCGACAGCGAATGGCTCGAGATGCTGCCGGACGAGCGGCCGAGCCAGGAGAATCTCCTCGCCGATCGCGACGAGTTCCAGCAGCGCAAGGAACAGCTCGGAGCGGCCCTGAAGACGCTCAACCAGCGCGAACGCGACATCATCGTCGAGCGCCGCTTGAAGGACGATCCCTCGACGCTCGAAGAGTTGTCGCACCGCTATGCCGTCTCGCGCGAGCGCATCCGTCAGATCGAGGTGCGCGCGCTCGAGAAGCTGCGTCACGCGATGACGCATCCGGCAAACCTGCCGAAGCCAGCGAACGACCTCTTCTACGCCGCCTGAGCGGCCTCAGCCGAGGGTCAGGACGCCCAGCGCGATCGTGATGATCGCGGTGGGCGCGCCGATCTTCGCATAGGTCCAGAAGCCGATCTCGACGCCGTGGCGGCGCGCGCGCTCGACCACGATGAGATTGGCGACCGAGCCCACGATCGTGAGATTGCCGGCAAATGTCGACGCCATCGCAAGCACCAGCCAGGCGTGTTGTGGCGCGGCGAGCTGCGAGATGAACGGCTTCAGCACGAGCACCGCCGGCACGTTGCTGACGAGGTTCGACAGAACCGCCGCGACGAGCGACAGCACCGCGGGCCGCGCGAGACCGAGCGCGGCGATGTCATGGGCGACCTTTGGCGAGAGCGCGGCCGCATCGAACCCGGCGACGACGATGAACAGCCCCGCGAACATCAGCAGCAGCGCCCAGTCGATCTCGGCATAGACGCGCTCGGGCTTGACCCGGCGCGTGATGAGGAGAAGCGATCCGACCACGATCGCGGCCTTGGCCGGCGCCACGCCGATGAAGAAGAGCGCGATCAGCACCGCCATCGCGACGAGCGAGCGGGCGAGGAGCGCGCGGTTGACGCGGACGCGAAGCGCTGTTGCCGCAAGCCGCTCGCGCGTCAGAAACTCGCGCGGGAAGATCGCCGCGAGGAGGATCGCCGCCACCGCAAGCCCGGCCGCGGCCGCGGGCGCCAGCCCTTGCGCGAATGCGCCGTAGGGGATCTGCGACAGGCTGCCGATGATCATGTTCTGCGGGTTGCCGGTGATGGTGGCGGCGCTGCCGATGTTGGACGCCATCGCCACGGCAAGGAGATAGGGCACCGGGTTGCGCCTCAGATTGGCCGCGGTCTCGGCCACGAGCGGCGTCAGCACGAGGCACACGGTGTCGTTGACGAGAAAGGCCGAAAGCGCGCCCGCGACAATGATGACGCCCAATAGGAGCATGAGCGGATGGCGGGCGAGCCGCGCGACCGCCACGGCGGCGAGCCCGAAGAAACCCGAAAAGCGCAAATTCGCGACCACGATCATCATGCCGAGGAGCAGCACGATGGTGGCTGCATCGATGGCGCGGAACGCCTCGTCGAGGCTCAAGGTCCCGCTCGCGACCATGAGGCTCGCGCCGATGAGCGCGGCCCCGGCGCGGTCGAGCCGCGCGCCCGGCAGGCGTCCGAGAGCGATCACGGCATAGGTCGCGACGAAGATCAGGGTGGCGAGCAGGGAATGCTCCGAACCGGCAGGGCCTCGGGCCACCTTCGCCCCGGCGCCGCCACGGGGCAATACGATCTCCGAACGGGCCGGCGTTTACCCCTAAGGTGATTTTGCGGCGAAGGCTGGATCGGCGACCGTGGGTCTCGAACCTGTGGTAAAAGCCCGCCGCATGCCGGGCAGGGATAACGACCTCCGCGCCGATCCGGCCGATCGCGGCGAGCGGCGGGCGGCGAAGGCCGCGCCGCCGAAGAAGGCGAAGCGGCCGCGCCGCCCGCGCGGGCGCTGGTGGAAGTGGGGATTGC
>DATIYL010000282.1:0-6803 GCA_035517635.1 Allostellaceae bacterium
GGCGTGTCCATGAGATTGAGCTCATAGGTCTCGCCGTTGCGCGCCTTGTAGGTGAGGCGCACGGTCTGCGCCTTGATGGTGATGCCGCGCTCGCGCTCGAGCTCCATGCTGTCGAGCACCTGCTCGCGCATCTCGCGCTCCTCGAGCCCGCCGCAGAGCTGGATCAGGCGGTCGGCCAGCGTCGACTTGCCGTGATCGATATGGGCGATGATCGCAAAGTTGCGGATATGCGAGAGATCGGTCATGCGCCAATGCTGGAAGACGCGGGAAAGATAGGGGCGGGCGGCCGGGAGCGCAACGGCAAGCGGGTCAATCGATCGAGGCGGCGAGCGTCACGGAGAGATGCGCAAGCGGCATTTGCGTCTCGGCCGCCCAGCCGTTGAAGAGCGCCTGCAGCTGCGCGCGGCCGGCCTTGCCTTTGGGCTCGCCGTCGAGAGCGCCCCAGTGGAGCAGCGCCTTCACCACGAAGGGCGTCGGCACGAAGGTGTCCTTGCCTGCCATGCGCAGGAAATAAGGGCCGGAATTGCCGCCGAGCTGGCTGAAGCGCTTGGCCAGCGCATCCCAGAGCCCGACGATGTCGCTGCCGGGCCAGTCGGCGAGCCAGGCGCCGAAGCTGCCATGCTCGGCGGCGATTTCGCACATCGCCGCGGCGTTCGCCTGCACCGATTTGAGCTTGCCGAGATGGCGGATGAGGCGCTTGTCCTCCATCAGCTTCTCGACCGCCTCATCGCTCATGGCACGCACCCGCCTTGGGTCGAATCCCTTGAACGCCTTCTCGAATTCCGGCCATTTGGCATCGACCATCTCGTGCTTGAGCCCGGCGCGGAAGACGCGCAGCGACATCAGCGAGAGATAGCGGTCATCGCCGAGCTGCTTGAGCTGCGCCGGGGATTTCACTGCGGGCAGCCGCGCTGCCAGCGCCTCCGCGCCGAGGCGCTTTTCGGCCGCCTTTTGGATCTTGGCAAAACCGACCATGGCACTCCAAGGTGAACCACAGAGGCGGTGAGACACGGAGGAACTTATCTTCTCAATGTCTCTGTGCCTCAGTGGTGATCTATCCCCTAACCCCGCAGCGTGCCGCCGGTCGCTTTTTCGACGGCGGCGACGAGCTTCTGCGAGAAGGCTTCCAGCGCCGCTTCGGTCAGCGTCGCTTCTTCCGGCTGCAGCACCACGGTGATGGCGAGCGATTTCTTGCCCTCGCCCAGGCCGGCGCCTTCATAGACGTCGAAGAGCCGCACCTCGGCGACAAGCTTCTTGTCGACGCCGCGCGCCGCGCGCAGCAGGGTCTCGGCGGGAAGGGCGGCATCGACGGTGAAGGCGAAGTCGCGCTCCACCGGCTGGAAGGGCGAGAGCTTGAGCGGCGCCCGCCCGCGCCGGCTTTTCGGCAGCGGCACCTGATCGACGAAGATCTCGAAGCCCGCCGCCGGGCCGTCGACATCCATCTCGCGCAGCACGCCGGGATGGATCTCGCCGAAATAGCCCAGAATCTTCGGCCCGAGCCGCAACGTACCGGCGCGGCCGGGGTGATACCATTCCGGCACCTCGGTGCTGACCTGCAGGTTCTCGGCAGCGGCGCCCGCTGCGGCAAGCGCCGCCAAAGCGTCGGCCTTGGCGAGGAAAGCGTCGACGGGTCGCCCCGGATCGTCCCAGCGCTTGGGGCCGGTGCGGCCGATGCGGATGCCGGCGGCGACGAGATCCTGGCCGTCCGGCGTGTCGTCGCGATAGTGCGGGCCGAGCTCGAACAGAGCGCCGTCGCGGAAGCCGCGATCGGCATTGCGCTGCGCCGCCAATAGCAGATTGGGCAGGATCGAGGGGCGCATCTGGTCGAGGTCGGCGCTGATCGGGTTGACGATGGCGAGGCTTTCGGGTGCCGCGCCGAAGAGCTCGGCGAGCCGCTTGGGCATGAAGGAGAAGGTCACCGCTTCGACCAGCCCGCGTGAGGCCAGGCTGCGCCGGACGAAGCCGCGGCGGCGCTGCAGCGGCGTCAGCGCCGGCTTCGGCAGCACCGTGTCGCGCGCCAGCGGCACCGCCGGGATGCGCTCATAGCCGTGGATGCGCAGTACCTCCTCGACGAGATCGGCCTCGCCCTCGATATCGCCGCGCCAGGATGGCGGCGTCACGGCGAGCGCGGCGCCCTCGGCCGCGACCGTGCAGCCCAGCGCTTCGAGGATGCGCCGCGATTCCGCCGCGGGAACCTCGACGCCGCCGAGGCTGGCGACGCGCTCGGGCCGGAAGGCATAGCGCCGGCGCCACTCCGGCACCGCGCCGGAGATCGCAAGCTCGCTCGGCTCGCCGCCGCACAGCTCGAGCATGAGCCGCGTTGCGATCTCGATGCCGGGACGCACGAAATCGGGATCGAGGCCGCGCTCGAAGCGGTAGCGTGCGTCGCTCTGGATCTGCAATCGGCGGCCGGTCGCGGCGGTGCGCACGGGATCGAACAGCGCCGCTTCGATGAGGACGTTGCGCGTCGTCTCGGTGCAGCCGGTGCTGTCGCCGCCGATGACGCCGCCGAGGCTCAACACCTCGCGATCATCGGCGATCACCGTCATCTCGTCGTCGAGCGCGTAGCTCTTGCCGTTGAGCGCCGCGAGGCTCTCGCCCTGGCGCGCGCCGCGCACGACGAGATCGCCGGCAATCTTGTCGGCATCGAAGACATGGAGCGGCCGGTTGAGGTCGAAGGTGATGAAATTGGTGATGTCGACCAGCGCCGAGATCGGCCGCAGCCCGATCGCCGCGAGCCGATCCTGGAGCCAGCGCGGGCTCGGCCCGTTCCCGACATTGCGGACGAGCCGGCTGATGAAGAGCGGGCAGGCCTTGTCGTCGGGCCCGGCGAGATGGACGGCGACGGGCGAGCGAAAGCGGCCCGGCATCGGCGTCGCGTCGAGCGGCTTCAGCCGGCCGAGACCTGAGGCGGCGAGGTCGCGGGCGATGCCGCGCACGCCGAGGCAATCGGCGCGATTGGGCGTCACCTTGATGTCGAGCACGGGATCGTCGAGCCCGAGCGCCGCGGCGACGGGCCGGCCCGGCGCGCAGTCGCCCGCGAGCTCGATGATGCCCTGGTGATCTTCCGACAGTCCGAGCTCGTCGGCGGAACACAGCATGCCGTTGGATGCGATGCCGCGGATGGTGCTCTGCTTCAGCACCATGCCGCTGCGCGGGATGACGGCGCCGGGCGGAGCGAAGACGCCGAGCAAGCCGGCGCGCGCATTGGGGGCGCCGCAAACCACCTGCACCCGGTCCTTGCCGGTATCGACGAGGCAGACGCGGAGCTTGTCGGCGTTCGGATGCGGCTCGGCCGAGATGACGCGGGCGACGATGAACGGCGCCAGATCCTTGGCGCGGTTCTCGATCCCTTCGACCTCGAGGCCGCGCATGACCAGCGCGGCGACGATGTCGTCGAGGCCGGCGGCGGTGTCGAGATGGGTCTTCAGCCAGGCGAGCGTCGTCTTCATCGCGCGAGGCCTCCCGTCATCGACGGCAGGTCGAGCGGCAGGAAACCGTAATGCCGCAGCCAGCGCAGATCGTTGTCGTAGATCGCGCGCAGATCGGGGATGCCGTATTTGAGCATGGCGATGCGCTCGATGCCCATGCCGAAGGCAAAGCCCTGATACTCGGCCGGATCGATGCCGCAATTCGCCAGCACCTTGGGATGCACCATGCCGGAGCCGAGGATCTCGAGCCAGTCGGCGCCGGCGCCGATGCGCAAGCCGCCGCCCTCGCGCGAGCAGCCGATATCGACCTCGGCCGAAGGCTCGGTGAAGGGGAAATAGCTCGGGCGGAAGCGCACCGGCAGATCGTCGATATCGAAGAAGGCGCGGCAGAACTCGATGAGGCAGCCTTTCAGATGCCCCATATGCGTCACCCGGTCGATGACCAGGCCTTCGACCTGATGGAACATCGGCGAATGCGTCGCGTCATGGTCGCTGCGGAAGGTGCGGCCGGGCACGATGATGCGGATCGGCGGCTTCACCTTCTGCATGGTACGGATCTGCACCGGCGAGGTATGGGTGCGCAGCACCTTGCGGCCACCGTGATGCTCGGGCAGGTAGAAGGTGTCCTGCTCCTGCCGCGCCGGATGCTCGGGCGGGATGTTGAGCGCGGTGAAATTATGGAAATCGTCCTCGACATCCGGGCCTTCGGCGACGCTGAAGCCCATCTCGCCGAAAATCGCCACGATCTCGTCGATGGTCTGGCTCAAGGGGTGGACGCGCCCTTCGGGCTCGGCGCGCACCGGCAGGGTCACATCGACGCGCTCCTGCGCCAGGCGCTGGCGCAACGCCGCGTCTTCGAGGCGGCGTGTCGCATGGGCGATCGCCTCCTCGGCCTCGCCCTTGAGGCGGTTCAGCGCCGCGCCGAACTCGCGCCGCGCCTCGGGCGCAAGGCCGCCCAAGCCTTTCATCAGCTCGGTGATGCGGCCCTTGCGGCCGAGAATGGCAATGCGCGCCTGCTCGAGCGCGTCGAGGCTCGCCGCCTGCCGGATGAGGCGCTGAATCTCGTCGCGGATATGGTCGAGGCTTTCCATCGCTCCCGAATCCTAGACTCCTAGCACGAAAAAGGGGCCGGATCGGCCCCTTTGCTCGCGATCAAAACGCGCCTGCCGCCGGGGCCTAGAGAAGGGTCCCGGCGCTAAATCGCTCGATGCGGCAGGGCTGCGCCATCGCCTCAGGCCCGGAGCGCCGCTTGCGCCTCGGCGACGATCGCCTTGAACGCCTCGGGCTCGCGCACGGCGAGGTCGGCGAGCACCTTGCGGTCGAGCGTGAGACCCGCGCGCTTGGCGCCGTGGATGAACTCCGAATAGGTCAGGCCCTCGGCGCGGACGCCGGCATTGATGCGCTGAATCCAGAGCGAGCGAAAATTCCGCTTCTTCGCCCGGCGGTCGCGATAGGCGTAGCGCAGCCCCTTCTCGACCTTCTCGATGGCGACGCGGAAGGCGTTCTTCGCCCGGCCGCGATAGCCCTTGGCGCGCCCCAGCATCTTCTTGTGGCGAGCATGCGCGGTCACACCGCGTTTGACGCGTGCCATGGCTCAGCCCCTCATGTACGGCATGTAGGTGAGGACGAGATTGGCGTCGCCCTCGGCCAGGGTAAACGTGCCCTTGGCCTTGCGCTTCATCTTCTTGGGCTTGCTGATCAGGCGGTGGCGCTTATGCGCGACGGCCGCCCTGATCTTGCCCGAGGCGGTGCGCTTGAAGCGCTTCTTCGCCCCGCTCTTGGTCTTCATCTTGGGCATTTCCGTCCTTTCACCAAGGATTTGAGTGCGACGGCGAGGCATGCCCTAGGGCGCACGAAAAGCGCCGCCAGCCGTCGGGGAGGCGGGGGTTATAACGGGGGAGGCTCGGAAACGCAAGCGCGCGCCGCGCGCGCCGCAGAGAAGCGTGGCTAGAACTGATTGCTGGAAACCCCGGTCTCGGGGTCCACCTGCGGCAGCAGCAGCATGGGAAGGCGTTCCACCAGAGCGGCCGCCGTCACGATTGCCAGAACGAGGGCAACGGCGGCGAGCCCGGCATTGAGGCGGGCGCAGAAGGCATCGGTTTGGCGGGCGATGAGGACAACGGTCTTCACGGGACGACTCCGAACCATCGAGTGAACCCCGAAACCGTAACCCGCTGCCACGAGGCCACCTGTGACGGAATTCACACCGCTGTGGGCAGCCGCCGGCGCCCGCAGACCCGCCTGAGGCGGGCCGGGGGCGCCCCGGCGGGATCAGCCCTGGCGCGTAAGGATCGGTTGAACAGCGCGCAGCAGCGCGCAACCGGAGCATGGAGGCGCCGCGTAGCCGACCCTGTCGGCGGCACGAAATCTGGTTCAGCTTTGGCCGGAGGCCTTATTTTGGCGACAGCACCATGGTCATCTGCCGGCCTTCCATGCGCGGGTGCTGCTCGATCTTGGCGAGCTGGTCCAAATCGCCGCGCACGCGCATCAGCACATTCATGCCGAGCTCCTGATGGGCGAGCTCGCGGCCGCGGAAGCGCATGGTGACCTTCACCTTGTCGCCTTCCTCGATGAACTTGACCATGCTGCGCATTTTCACGTCGTAATCGTGGTCATCGATGCCCGGGCGCAGCTTGATCTCCTTGACCTCGATGACCTTCTGCTTTTTGCGCGCCTCGTTGCGCCGCTTCTGCTCCTCGTACTTGAACTTGCCGAAGTCGAGGATCTTCACCACCGGCGGGTCGGCGTTGGCGGCGACCTCGACGAGATCGAGGCCGGCTTCGCTCGCACGCTGCAGCGCCTCGTTGCGGGTGACGACGCCGATCATTTCGCCACGCTCATCGACCAAGCGGACGCGCGGCACCATGATCTCCTGATTGACGCGCGGCCCGTCGCGGGTCGGCGTCGCTGTCGAGGGTAGCCTAGGGATGCAAAACCTCCTTTCAAAGACAACTGACCCCGCCGGCGCCCCCACCTATCCGGCGGGCGCCGCTCAAGGTCCACTCGCTGCACCCCCGTTCAGGACGAGGGGACCGCAGCGTCGCTCTTCAATCTAGCGATGGCCTCGTCCAGCGCAAGGACTTCCTGGTCCTTGCCGCCGAGACGCCGCAGCGCGACGCTGCCCTGCTCGGCTTCGCGCTTGCCGACCACCAGCATGACCGGCACTTTGGCGAGGCTGTGCTCGCGCACCTTGTACGTGATCTTCTCGTTGCGCGTATCCGCCTCGGCGCGCAGCCCGGCCTCGGCGAGCCTCTGCCGCACGCTCTCGGCATAGGCATCGGCTTCCGACGTGATGGTCGCCACCACCGCCTGGACCGGGGCGAGCCAGAGCGGCAGCCGCCCGGCATATTGCTCGATCAGGATGGCGATGAA
>DATIYL010000283.1:0-12483 GCA_035517635.1 Allostellaceae bacterium
GAAGCGCAAAAGGTGCGGTTCCGCACGCCCGGCACGGAGGTGCTGGTCGGCATCGACCACCCGAATTACGGCCATTTGGCGATGATGCCGGAAGCCGTGCGCGCGGCGCTGGCGGAGGATTTGGGTTGAAGCCTGAGGCCATCGAGGCTAGCCCGCACGGTGCGGCTCCCGCGATTGCTGCGCAATCGCTGCCGCCGCCGCGGACGAACGCGCTTCGCGCGTTCGCCTTAGCAGAGCCGTCGCAGCGCCTCATAGACCGCGGCGTCGATCTCCAATCCCTCGCGCAGCGCGCGGGTGCGGTTGCGGAAGGCTTGTTCCGAGGGGATGCGGATCTCGTCGACTCCCGGTTGGCGCGGCGTCGCTTTGACGCGCTCGATCAGCTCCGTCATCTCGCGCTTGAAAGCCTCGAGCGGGCGCAGCAGGTCGGGCTTCAGCACGAGGAAGAGATAGCCATTGTCGCGATCGACATCCAAGGCGGAGCCGGCGAGCACGCCGAGGGCCTGCACCATCAGCGCGAGGCCATAGCCCTTATGCGCACCGAAAGGCAGCAGCGCGCCGCGCTTCGCCGCTGACGGGTCGCGCGTCGGCTTGCCGGCGGGATCGATGGCGACCCCTTCGGGCAAGAGCTGCCCCAGCCGTTCGCGCAGCGCCAGCTCGGTCATCATGAAGGCGGAGGTGCCCATGTCGAAGACGACGACGTCGTGCGCCGCCGGCAGCGCGAAGGCGATGGGATTGGTGCCGAGGATGGGGCGCAGGCCGCCGAGAGGAGCCACCGCGCGCGAGCTGCTCGCCGTATGGATGGCGACGAGATCGGCGCGCGCGATGCGCTCGACGTAATAGGCGCTGCGTCCGCTCACCCAGCTGTTAGTGAGGCCGACCACGGCCATGCCGTTCTGCTGCGCCTTGGCGATGACCGCATCGGTCGCATGGTCGAGCGCCAGCATGCCGACATTGTTGCCGCCGTCATAGAGCGTCGAGATCGCCGTCTCGTGCAGCACGCTGAGCGGTCGCCGCGGCAGCTTGAAGCGGGCATGCTCGGGGAGGTTGAGGATCTTGGCGAGGCCGGAATATTCGTAGCCGCAGAGCGCCGCATCGATGACGTGAGCGGCGATGATGCGCGCCTCGGCGGGATCGTAGCCGAGACCGGCGAGCGCGCCCTCGCCGAGCGCACGCGCCTCGGCGACGGAGAGATGGATGCGGCCGCTCATGGCGCGGGCTCCGCCTTCAATGCCGCCCAGGCCGTCTTGCCGTCGAGAACGTCCATCCTCCCCTCCCGCAGGTTTCCATCCAAAGTGGCGACCTTGGGATGGACGGTACTACGGAACCGGCTCCGCTGCGTAGACCCCCCAGACCTCGCTGCGCTGGACCCAGCCTTTGACGTGTTGCGCGTCAATACGGCACCAGGCGTCGCGGCATTCGAGGAGGTTGGCGATGACGCCGGGCTCGGCGCGGGCGACGGCGGGCGCGGCCGAGTCGGGGGCGGCGTGGAGCGTGCGGATCGCCCCGGAGATCATCACGGTGCGCGCGCCGCTGACCATGCGCTCATGGACCCAGCCCTCGCTTCCCTGGGCGTCGCGGATCTTCCGCCAGACGTCGAACTCCTGCAGGATCTCCACCGGCATGCCCTTGCGGGTCAGAACCCAGTCGATGGGGTAGCGCTGGCCCGGGCCGGAGCGCAGATTCACCTCGTCCTCGCGCAAGCTGACGAAGCGCGGCAGCGGCAGCGCCTTTTCGGCGGCGCCGGCATCATGGGCGAGGCCATGCAGAAGCGTCAGGATCGCCAGCCACCAGGGCAGGCTTAGGAGGGTCGAGCGGCCGCGAAAAAGGCTCAGCACGGAATAATCCTCTAGACCCGCTGATTCCCTGGGTCAAGCCGAGCCTCGCCGACGCGGCAAAATGGGCGGGCGCGGGAGCCCGCGATCCTGCCCTCGCCCCAGGCTGGACACCCGGAGCGGCGCTTGGTATGGGCTTGTCGATAGAGGCCGGAAACGGCCGCCGTGAGGGAGCCGATGCCGTCGAAGAAGCCGCTGGTCATCGTCACGCGCAAGCTGCCCGACGCGATCGAGACGCGGATGATGGAGCTGTTCGACACGCGGCTCAATCTCGACGACACGCCGCTGACCCAGGCCCAGCTCGTGGCGGCGGCTCAGCAGGCCGATGTGCTGGTGCCGACCATCACCGACCGCATCGATGCGGCGCTGCTGGCCCAGGCCGGGCCGCGCCTCAAGCTCATCGCCTCCTTCGGCAACGGCGTCGACCATATCGACATCGCCAGCGCCCGGACGCGCGGCATCACCGTCACCAACACACCGGCGGTGCTGACCGAGGACACCGCCGACATGACCATGGCGCTCATCCTCGCGACGGCGCGCCGGCTCGCCGAGGGCGAGCGGCTCATCCGCGAGGGCAAATGGGCGGGCTGGGGGCCGACCTTCATGCTCGGCCACCGTCTCTGGGGCAAGCGCCTCGGCATCGTCGGCATGGGCCGCATCGGCCAGGCCGTGGCGCGGCGCGCCCGCGGCTTCGGGCTCTCGATCCACTACCACAACCGGCGCCGGGTCCAGGAGGACGTCGAGCAGGAGCTCGAGGCCACGTATTGGGAGAGCCTCGACCAGATGCTGGCGCGGGTCGACATCGTCTCGGTCAATTGCCCGCATACGCCGGCAACCTATCACCTGCTCTCGGCACGGCGGCTGAAGCTGCTGCGGCCGCATGTGGTGATCGTCAATACGGCGCGCGGCGAGATCATCGACGAGGACGCGCTGACGCGCATGCTGATGAACCGCGAGCTCGCCGGCGCCGGGCTCGACGTCTTCGAGCATGAACCTGCGGTGAGCCCGAAGCTCTTGAAGCTCGACAATGTCGTGCTGCTGCCGCATATGAGCTCGGCGACGCTCGAAGGCCGCATCGATATGGGCGAGAAGGTCATCATCAACATCAAGACCTTCGCCGACGGCCACCGCCCGCCCGACCGCGTCCTGGAGACGATGCTGTAGGAAGCGGCGCTCAGGCGCCGCAGGTCGGGCACTCCGGATCGCGCGGCAGCTTCACCTTGTGAAAGCCGGTGCGGAGCGCGTCATAGCTGAGAAGCTGGCCGGAGAGGCTCTCGCCGAGGCCGAGCAGCTCTTTCAGCACCTCCGTCGCCTGCAACGTGCCGATGACGCCGGCGATCGCGCCGAGGATGCCTGCGGTCTCGCAGCGCGGCACCAGGTCGGGCGGCGGCGGCTCGCGGAACAGGCAGCGATAGCAGGGATGCGGCGGGCCGAGATAGGCTTTGAAGGTCGAGAGCTGGCCGTCGAAGGGCGACAGCGCCGCCGCCACCAGGGTGCGGCGCTCGGCATAGCAGACATCGTTGAGGAGATAGCGCGTCGCGAAATTGTCGCTGCCATCGGCGACGAGATCGTAGCTGCGCACCAGCCGGGCGGCGTTCTCCGGTGCGAGGCGCAGGCGATGCGTCTCGACCTTGACCTCGGGATTGATCGCCGCGAGCGTTTCGCGCGCGCTGTCGACCTTGGCGGCGCCGATGCGCGCCGTCGGGTGAACGATCTGGCGCTGCAGATTGGAGAGATCGACGGTGTCGTCATCGACGATCCCCAACGTGCCGATCCCGGCGGCGGCGAGGTAGAGCAGCAGCGGCGAGCCGAGCCCGCCCGCCCCCACCACCAGCACGCGCGCGCCGATCAGCTTCGCCTGCCCCTCCTCCCCGACTTCGTCGAGGATGAGGTGGCGGGCATAGCGCTCGAACTGGGCGTCGGTCAGCGTCATCCGCCTCTACATGCCCTCGAAGAGGGCCGTCGACAAGTAGCGCTCGGCAAAGCTCGGCAGGATGGCGATGATCATCTTGCCCGCCATTTCCGGCCGGGCGCCCAGCTCCAGCGCCGCGGCGATCGCCGCCCCGGCGGAGATGCCGACCGGAATTCCCTCCACCTTCGCCGCTTCGCGCGCCGTGCGGAAAGCGCTCTCGTTGGCGATGCGGATCACCTCGTCGATCAGCGCGGTGTCGAGGATCGACGGGATGAAACCGGCGCCGATGCCTTGGATCTTGTGGGGTCCCGGCGGGCCGCCGGACAGCACGGCGCTGTCCTCGGGCTCGACCGCGACGATGCGCAGCCCGGCCCGGCGCGGCTTCAGCACCGAGCCGACGCCGGTGAGCGTGCCGCCCGTGCCGACGCCGGAGATCACCACATCGACCTTGCCGCCGGTGTCCTTCCAGATCTCCTCGGCAGTGGTGCGGCGATGAATCTCGGGATTGGCGGGGTTGTCGAATTGCTGCGGCATATAGGCGTCGGGAAAGCTCTTGAGCAGCTCGGTGGCGCGGGCAATGGCGCCACGCATGCCTTGCGCCGCCGGCGTCAATTCGAGCTCGGCGCCGAGGAGCTTCAGCATCTTGCGCCGCTCCTCCGACATGCTGTCCGGCATGGTCAGCACGATGCGGTAGCCCTTGGCCGCGGCGACGAAAGCGAGCGCGATGCCGGTATTGCCCGAGGTCGGCTCGACCAGAACCGTCTTGCCCGGCCGGATTTTCCCCGCCGCTTCCGCCGCCTCGATCATGGCGAGGCCGATGCGATCCTTGACCGAGGCGAGCGGGTTGAAGAACTCGCATTTGCCGAGGATGTCGGCTTTGACGCCATGCTTGGCGGCGAGCCGTGAGAGCCGCACCAGCGGCGTCGCGCCGATGGTCTCGGTGATGCTGTCATAGATGCGGCCGCGAAACTCGCCGGTCGCGCTCAATGCCGGTTTCTCCCGTCGCTGCGCCTCGGCCATGGTCCCCTCCCTTTGGTCTTTGTGCCCGATCGCGGCGGTTCTAGGCGCTTTGCCGGGGGTGCGCAAATCGGGCGGGGAAAAACACTGCGATCCCAAGTTTTCCCGCCGTCCCCGCGAAAGCGGGGACCCAGAGCCATGCGCTCCGCTCATCGCGGCTGAAGCTTCTGGATGCCCGCTTTCGCGGGCAAGGCGAAACTTGGGAGATGGCGTCGCTGCGCGATTTTTTTTCACTGCGCAGCGCGAAAGTGGAACTTGCTAGCCCCCTTCGTCGAGCCCCTCGAGCTTGAGCTCGCCCGCGGCGATGCGGCAGAGGGTGTCGACGAAGAAAGGCGGCTCGAGCGCCTGGATGCGCGCCGCGAGGCTGGCGGCCGTGTCGCCGGGCGCGACGGCGACCTCGCGGCGGGCGATGACGGGGCCGTGGTCGTACTGATCGTCAACGATATGGATGGTGATGCCGCTCATCCGCTCGCCGGCGGCGATGATGGCGTCGTGGACATGCCGGCCATACATGCCGGGACCGCCATAGCGCGGCAGCGGCCCCGGATGGATGTTGAGGATGCGGCCGCGATAGCGCGCGAGCGTCAGCGGACCGACCTTCCTCAGATATCCCGAGAGCACGACGAGCTCGGCGCCGCGGGCGGCGAGGGTTTCGGCGATGGCTTGATCGGCGACGGCCGCGCCGCCGAGCCGGGTCTCGCTGAGGTGATAGGCGGGAACGCCGAGCGCGCCGGCATAGGCGAGCGCCGGCGCATCGGCATTGTTCGAGATCACCACCGCGGCGCTGGCGCGCAGCTTGCCATCGGCGATGGCATCGAGGATCGCCTTCATGCTGCTGCCGCCATGGGAAGCGAGGAATCCCAGCTTCAAGCCGCCCCGCATCGCACGCTGCTCCGTCAAATGCTGTAATCGAAACGCGCCGCGAACTCGCCGGCAATTCCCGCCTTGTGGGCGCGCAGACAGAGATCCTCGATGGTGACGTTGTCGAGGCGCTGCATCAATTCCTCCTGCAGCTCGAGCCAGAGCGGGCGCACCACTTTGAGGCCGAGGTCGGCGCCGCCTTCGCCTTCGATCGGGTCCTCGCCGCTTTCGAGCGAGCGCACGACGCGCACGATGTCGCCGACGGTGATGCGGCGGCGCTCGCGCGCGAGGCGATAGCCGCCGCGCGGGCCGCGCACGCCTTGCAGAACGCCGTCGCGCACGAGCTGCTGCAGCACCTGCTCGAGATAGCGGCGCGGGATGCCCTGGCGGCGCGTGATCTCGCTCGACTGCACCGGCAGATTGCCGGCGTTGTAAGCGATGTCGAGCACGGCTTCGATGGCGAACAGCAGCTTCTTTGTGAGACGCAGCATCAGGCTCAGCGTCCCGTCGAACCGAACCCGCCGGCGCCGCGGCGGCTCTCGGGCAAGGTCGCGACCGGGGCGAAAGCGACGCGGCTCACCGGTGCTACGACGAGCTGGGCGATACGCTCGCCGCGCGTAATGGTGACGGGCGCATCGCCGAGATTGGCGAGGATGACGCGCAGCTCGCCGCGATAATCGGCGTCGATGGTGCCGGGGCTGTTGAGCACGGCGAGGCCGTGGCGGAGCGCCAGGCCGGAGCGCGGCCGGATCTGCCCCTCATAACCCTCGGGCAGCGCCAGCGCGATGCCCGTCGGCACCGCCGCGCGCGCACCCGGCGCCAGCACCAGCGGCGCCTCCAGCGCCGCGGCGAGATCGACGCCGGCGCTGCCCGGCGTGGCATAGGCCGGGAGCGGCAGCCCGTCGCCATGGGGCAGCACTTGCACCGCGACGGACACAATGTTCATTCCGCCGCCTTTTGCGCGAGGAACCGGGCGATGCGGGTGGCGAGCCGCGCCGCCACCTCGCGCTTGCCGAGCGGCGGCCAATCCTCGACACCGGCCTCGTCGATGACATGGACGGTGTTGGCGTCGCCGCCGAAGGTTCCGGCCGACGCGGAGACGTCGTTGGCGACGATCCAGTCGCAGCCCTTCTTGGCGCGCTTTGCCTGCGCATGCTCGATGAGCTTCTCGGTCTCCGCGGCGAAGCCGACGACGAGGCGCGGGCGGCGGTTGCCGGGCTTGCTCAAGGTCGCCAGGATGTCGGGGTTCTCGACCAGCTTCAGCGTCGGCGGCGGGCCGTTCTTCTTCTTGAGCTTCTGCGGCGCCGCCTCGGCGCGCCAATCGGCGACGGCGGCGGCGCAGACGGCGATATCGGCGGGCAGCGCCTTCTCGCAAGCGGCCAGCATCTCGCGCGCGGTCTCGACATGGAGGACGCGCACCCCCGGCGGGTCCGGCTCGCTGGTCGGGCCCGAGACCAGCACCGTCTCGGCGCCGAGCTGTGCCAGCGCCGCGGCGATGGCATGGCCCTGCTTGCCGGAAGAGCGGTTGGCGATGTAGCGCACGGGATCGAGCGGCTCATGCGTCGGGCCGCTGGTGACGATGGCGCGGCGGCCGCTGAGCACGCCGCCGCCGAGACGCTGCTCGACCGCGGCGACGATCTCCAGCGGCTCCGCCATCCGCCCCGGCCCGCTTTCGCGCTCGGCCAGGGGTCCGGCATTGGGGCCGACGCGCTCGACGCCGCGGCGCTCGAGCAACGCCAGATTGGCAACGGTCGCGGCATGGCGCCACATCCGCGTATTCATCGCCGGCGCGATCAGGATCGGCTTGTCGGCGGCCAGGAGGATGGTCGACGCCAGATCGTCGGCGAGCCCCGCCGCCATCTTGGCGAGGAGATCCGCGGTCGCCGGCGCCACGACGACGAGATCGGCCTCGGCGGCCAGCCGGAGATGCCCCATCTCGCTCTCCTCGGTGAGCGAGAACAGGTCGGTGTAGACCTGATCGCCGCTCAAGGAAGCGGCGGCCAGCGGCGTCACGAAGCGCTGCGCCGCTGCGGTCATGACGACGCGCACCGCGGCGCCGCGCTCGCGCAGCCGGCGGATGAGGTCGAGGCTCTTATAGGCGGCAATGCCGCCCGCGATGATCAACAGAATGCGCCGGCCCTGAAGCGGCAAGGATTCCTCCGGTCTCCGACGATCCGAGCGTAGAAGGGGCGAGCGAGCGAGGCAAGGCGCCGCGAGCGCGCTCTGCGCTCGTGGGCGTGAGCTTGATCTTTGCGAATCTAGTGCCCCTCCCCCCTTGAAGGCCCCTCAAGGGGGGAGGGAAGGGAGGGGGGTCAGCGGCCGCACAACGGCGCAAGCACAGCGAGCATCATGTCGTCGATGTTGTCGAGCGCGTCATTGTTCGTCGAACGCAGGATCGATCGTGTCCTGCAACTACCCCCCTCCCTACCCTCCCCCTCAAGGGGGGAGGGGCTTTTCAATTTTGGATTTGTGGATGGGATTTACGGAGGTGGCTTTACCAATCGGCTTTACCAAAGAGCAATCGCGATCGCGGCGAGCGACAGGGCGATGATCCAGAGGGGGATGCCGAGAAGCTCGGCCGCGTCGCGGCGGGCGATTTCGGCGAGCGTGTCGGGGTGGAGCGGCAGGCCGCCGCCTTCGGTGATCGCTTCGCCCAGCTTCTCGATATCCTTCAACAAGCCGGGGAGCCGCTCCAGCGCCGCCGCGGTGTCGGCGACGGCGTCGCGCAAGCGCGCCTCGGGGCCGCGATTCTCGCGCATCCATTCCTCGATCAGCGGCCGGGCCAAGGTCCACATGTTGACGCTGGGATCGAGCAGGCGGCCGACGCCTTCGGCCAGCACCATGGTCTTTTGCAGCAGCAGCAATTGCGGCTGTGTCTCCATCTGGAACTGCTCGGTCACCTGGAAGAGCTGGGCGAGGAGGCGGCCCAAGGAGATCTCGGCGATGGGCCGGCCGAGAATCGGCTCGCCGATCGAGCGGCAGGCCTGGGCGAAGGCCTCGAGCGATTGGCGGGCCGGCACATAGCCCGCTTCGAAATGCACCTCGGCGACCCGGCGGTAATTGCCGGTCAGAAAGGCCAAGAGCATATCGGCGAGGTAGTAGCGGGTGTTGCGGTCGACCCGTCCCATGATGCCGAAATCGACGACGACGATGGCGCCCTCGGCATCGATGAAGAGATTGCCGGGATGGAGATCGGCATGAAAGAAGCCGTCGCGGAAGACCTGGTTGAAGAAAGCGCCGGCGGCGTTGCCCATGATGGCATGGATATCGTGTCCGGCGGCGATGAGCGCGGTGCGATCATCGACGCGGATGCCGCCGACCCGCTCCAGGGTCAGCACCTGCCGGCTGGTACGGCGCCAATCGACTCGCGGCACGTGGAAGGTCGGATCCTCGGCGAAATTCTCGCGCAGCTCCGAAGCGGCGGCGGCTTCGAAGCGCAGATCCATCTCCTGCCGCACGGTATCCGAAAGCGTCTCCACCACCGCCACCGGCCGCAGCCGGCGCAGCGCCGGCTGCGCCCGCTCGGCGAGCCGCGCCAGCCAGAAGAAGAGATCGAGATCGCGCGCGAAAGCGGCCTGAATGCCGGGCCGGAGCACCTTCACCGCCACCTCTTCGCCTTCGGCGGTCACGGCGAAATGCACCTGGGCGATCGAAGCAGCGGCGACCGCGCGATCATCGAAGCTCAGATAGAGCGCGTCGATGGCCTGGCCCAGCTCCTGCTCGATCGTGCGCCGCGCCGCTTCGGCGGGGAAAGGCGGAAGGCGGTCCTGCAGGGCCGCAAGGTCCGTGGCCATCGTCTCGCCGATGAGATCGGCGCGGATCGACAGCGCCTGGCCGAGCTTGATGAAGCTTGGTCCCATCGCCTGCAGCGCCGCGGCAAGCCGCTCGCCCGGGCGGAGCCGCGCCAGCGCCGCGTCGCGCCGCCGAAAGAGGCGCAGGACGCGATAGACCCAGCGGGCGCCGACCACCGTATCGAGTGGAAACAGCGCGTCATAGCGCGCCAGGAGGAAGGCGATCTCGACAAGGCGAACGAGATTGCGGCCGGTGCGCAGCACAGGAGTACGCTAGAGCCGCCAGCCGGAATGCAGCGCCGCGATGCCGCCGGTGAGATTGCGGTAATCCACGCGCTCCAGCCCGGCCGCCGCCATCATCCGCGCCAGCTCGGCCTGCGGCGGAAAGCGCCGGATGCTCTCGACCAGGTACTGATAGGCCTCGCGGTCGCCCGCCACGACTTGTCCCAAGAGCGGCAGAACGGTGAAGGAATAGAGGTCGTAGACGCGGCCGAACAGCGGCGCCTCGACGCGGGAGAATTCGAGGCAGAGGAAGCGGCCGCCGGGCTTCAGGACCCGCCGCGCCTCGGCAAGCGCCGCTTCGATATGGGTGACGTTGCGCAGGCCGAAGGCGATGGTGTAGCCGTCGACGCTGGCATCGGCGATCGGCAGGTTCTCGGCATCGCCGCAGACCCAATCGATGCCGCGGAGCCGGCCGGCATCGATGGCGCGGTCGCGGCCGCGCCGCAGCATGGCCTCGGTGACGTCGCAGACGACGACGCTGGCGCCCGCGGCGCGGCCGAGGATGCGCTCGGCGATGTCGCCGGTGCCGCCGGCCACATCGAGCAGGATCTGCCCGCGACGCGGCGCCAGGCGGTCGATGAGCTCGGCCTTCCACAGGCGATGGACGCCGCCGCTCATCAGATCATTCATGAGGTCGTAGCGATCGGCGACGCTGTCGAAGACTTGGCGCACCAGGCGCGCCTTTTCCTCGGCCTTGACCCGGCGATAGCCGAAATCGGCCTCGCCGCTTGTCTCGCTGCCCGCCATGTGCTGCAACATAGCTCCTCGAAGCCTGCCTAGACCAGAGGAGCGCCAACCGCACCGCCATGCCCGAGCTGCCCGAAGTCGAGACCGTGCGACGCGGTCTGGCGCTGCGCCTCGAAGGGCGGCGCGTGCGGCGGCTGCGCCTCAATCGCCCCGATCTGCGCATCCCGATGCCGGCCGATCTCCCCGAGCGGGTCGAGGGGCGGCGGGTCGAGCGGCTCGGGCGCCGCGCCAAATACATCCTCGTCCATCTCGAGGATGGCGGCGTCGTCATCGCCCATCTCGGCATGTCCGGCCGCCTCGTGCTCTCCGATGCCGGGAGCGCCGCGCCACCCGATCCGCATGACCACGTCGTCTTCACGCTCGAGGACGGCACCGAGCTGCGCTTCAACGATGCCCGCCGCTTCGGCGTGCTCGACTATGCCGACGAGAAAGACCTCGAACGGCACAAGTTCTTCCTGCATCTCGGGCCCGAACCGCTCGGCAACGCGTTCAACGGCCCGGCGCTCGCCGCCAAGCTCGAAGGCAAGGCGACGCCGCTCAAGGCGGCGCTGCTCGATCAGCGCGTCGTCGCCGGGCTCGGCAACATCTATGTCTCGGAGAGCCTCTTTTATGCCGGGCTGTCGCCGCGGCGGCTGGCCGGAACGGTGGCGGGCCCGCGCGCCGAGCGGCTGGCCCAGGCGATCCGCGACGTGCTGGAGCGCGCCATCGCCGCCGGCGGATCGAGCCTCAGGGATTACGTCCAGGCCTCGGGCGAGCTCGGCTATTTCCAGCATCAATGGGCGGTCTACGGCAAGGAGGGCGAGCGCTGCCCCGGCTGCGATTGCCGGCAGGGGATCAAGCGCATCGTGCAAAGCGGCCGCTCGACCTTCTATTGCGGCAAGCGCCAGCGCTGAAAGGGTTGTGATGCGCCTCCGCCGGATCGCCCTCTTGCTCTTGTTGCTGATGCCGCTGCCGGCGCTGGCTGACAGCTTTGTCGCGGGCACCGAGGACGTGCCGCTGATGCCGGCACTGCAGCCGGTGGAAGGCTCCGCCCTCGCCTTCGACAAGCCGCAGGGCCGCATCGTCGAGGCGCAGGCCCGCGGCAAGGTCACGCGCGCCGCCGTCCATGCCTTCTATGCCGAGAGCCTGCCGCAGCTCGGCTGGAAACCCGCCGGCCCCGAGGCCTGGCAGCGCGAGGGCGAGACCTTGCGGCTCGATTTCCACGGTGCCGACGGCGCGCTCACCGTCGGCTTCACCCTGTCGCCGCGTTAACGGCGCTTTTTCGGAGATCTCCGGCAATGGCCTACGAAATGATCCTGGTCGAGACCCGCGGTGCCGTCGGTCTTATCCGCCTCAATCGGCCCAAGGCGCTCAACGCGCTGTGCGACACGCTGGTGCGCGAGCTCGGGGCGGCGCTCGACATATTCGAGGCAGACGATGCGATCGGCGCCGTCGTCATCACCGGCAGCGACAAGGCTTTCGCCGCCGGCGCCGATATCAAGGAGATGGCGGGGCGCAGCTATATGGACGTCTATCTCGGCGATTTCATCACCAAGGGTTGGGAGCGCGTCACCACCTGCCGCAAGCCGATCATCGCCGCGGTGGCGGGGCATGCCTTGGGCGGCGGCTGCGAGCTCGCCATGATGTGCGATACCGTCATCGCCGCGGATACGGCGAAGTTCGGCCAGCCCGAGATCCTGCTCGGCGTCATCCCCGGCGCCGGCGGCACGCAGCGCCTCACGCGCTTCGTCGGCAAGGCGAAGGCGATGGACATGGTCCTCACCGGCCGGACGATGGACGCCGCCGAGGCCGAGCGCAGCGGCCTCGTCAGCCGTGTCGTCCCCGCAGCGACCCTCATCGACGAGGCGGTCGGCATGGCCCTGCGCATCGCCGAGCTGTCGCGGCCTTCCGTGATGATCGCCAAGGAAGCCGTCAACCGCGCCTATGAGACGACGCTCGCGGAAGGCATCCGCTTCGAGCGCCGCGTGTTCCACTCGCTCTTCGCCACCGAGGACCAGAAAGAGGGCATGGCGGCGTTTGTCGAGAAGCGGAAGCCGAGGTT
>DATIYL010000284.1:0-15645 GCA_035517635.1 Allostellaceae bacterium
CTCGACGATGCCGACGGCGATCGGCGGCGAATCCTGGATCGTCGGCACGCGGTAATCGAGCATGTTGCCGGTGAGCAGCAGGCCGTCGTGATAGTCGGTCTCCTCGCTCATCGCCTGGCCCATGCCCATCCACACCGAGCCCTGCACCTGGCCTTCGACGGTGAGGCGGTTGAGCGCTTTGCCGCAATCATGCGCAACCCAGACCTGGTCGACGGTGACGACGCCCGTCTCGTCGTCGACGCTGACCTCGACCACCTGGGCGGAATAGCTGTAGCCCATGGTGCCGCCGATCGCCGCGCCGCGATATTTCTTGCCGCCATGGGATTGGGGGATGGTGGAAAAATTGCCGGTGACGGTGATGGTGCCGCTGTCCTTCAGCGCCTCGGCCACCACCTCGTCGAAGCTGACGCCCTTGTCCTGCGCTCCGGCGCGGTAGAGCTCGCCCAGGCACTCCACATCCTCCGCCCGGCAATCGAGCTTGCGCGCCGCCGCGGCCAGCAGCAGCGTCTTGAGGTTCTGCGCCGCGTCGATCGCGGCATTGCCGACCATGAAGGTGACGCGCGAGGAATAGGAGCCGTTGTCCTTGGGCACGATATCGCTGTCGCCGGTGACGATGCGCAGCCGCGAGAGGTCGAGGCCCAGCACTTCGGCGACGCTCTGCACCAGGATGGTGGAGGAGCCCTGGCCGATCTCGGCCGCGCCGGTCAGCAGCACAATCGAGCCGTCGAAATCGAGCTTCAGCTTCACCGTCGCGTGCGGCTCGCCGGTCCAGTTGACCGGCTTGGAGGCGCCGCTGATGTAATGCGAGCAGGCCATGCCGAGCCCTTTGCCCTTGGGCAGGGCGCCCTTGCGCCGGCGCCAGCCGCTCTCGCGCTCGACCCAATCGACGCATTCCGGCAGACCGTAGCTGTTCACCATCAGATCGTTGTCGGTGAAGGTCGGGGCGTGGAGATAATTGGCGCGCCGCACGGCGAAGGGATCGAGGCCCATCGCCTCGGCCATCTCGTCGAGCAGCGCCTCGAAGGCGAAGCGGATATCGACCGTGCCATGGCCGCGGAAAGCGCCGCAGGGCGGCGTGTTGGTGAGGACGCGCTTGCCGACATAGCGCACGCGATGGAGATCGTAGAGCGCGTAGAGCATCGAACCCGCATAGAGGATGGTGACGATGCCATAACCGCTATGCGCGCCGCCGCGCTGCCAGCACGCGCAATCGACGGCGGTGATCCGGCCGTCTTTGGCGAGGCCGATCTTGAGCTTGATTTCGGTCTCCGGCCGGCCGCGATGGGTGATGAAGGTCTCCTCGCGGTTGACGACGATGCGCACGCGGCCGCGCGCTCTGCGCGCCAGCAGCGCGGCGATCAGCTCGACATTGAGCGTCTCGGTGCGGCAGCCGAAGCCGCCGCCGACATGCGGCTTCACCACGCGGATGCGCGACATCTCCATGTCGAGGATCTGCGCCAGCATGAGATGCACGTAATACGGCACCTGCGTGCTGGCGTGGACGGTGAGGCGGTCGCGCACCGCATCGTAATCGGCGAGCGCGGCATGCATCTCCATTTGATTCTGGCACACCTCGGCGCAGTGGAAGCTGCGCTCGCGCACCAGCGCCGCCTCGGCAAAGCCGGCCTCGACCTCGCCCAGCTCGAAGAAGACGTCGCGCTCGATATTGCCCTTGCGATGGGGATGGAGCTCGACCGCGTCCGGCGCCGCCGCCTCGCGCGCGGTGAAATAGGCGGGCAGCTCCTTCACCCGCATCTTGATGAGCTTCACCGCCCGGGCTGCGGTCGCATCGTCCACCGCCGCCACCGCCGCGACCGGCTCGCCGCGATAGCGCACGCGCTCGCGCGCCAGCGGATGCTCGGTGCGCGCGACCGGCAGCACGCCGAAAGTCTTGTCGCAATCTTCGCCGGTGACGATGGCGACGACACCGGGCAGCGCCGCCGCTTCCGAGACATCGACCGCGAGGATCTCGGCATGGGCATAGGGGCTGCGGAAGATGCGGCCCGCCAAAGTCCCGGGCTCGATGAAGTCGGCGGTATATTTGGCGCGGCCCGACACCTTCTCCGGCCCGTCGACCATCGGGACATAGCCGCCGATCGTATGGGTGGGCGCGATCTCGCTCATGGCGTCGCTCCCGCGGCGCGGAGCCGCGCGGCGTGCTGCACCGCCTCGATGATTTTGACATAGCCGGTGCATCGGCAGATGTTGCTGCCCAGCGCCTCGCGGATCGCCGCCTCGTCCGGGCGCGGGTTGTGCCGCAGCAGCCCCTCCGACGCCATGATGAGGCCGGGCGTGCAATAGCCGCATTGCGACCCGAGCTTCTCGTGGAAGCCCTGCTGCACCGGCGAGAGCCGCCCGTCCGCCGCCAGGGATTCCACGGTGTCGACGCGCTTTCCCTCGCAGCTCGCGGCCAAGGTCAGGCAGGAGAGCCGCGGCCGGTCATCGACCAGCACGGTGCAGGCGCCGCATTCGCCGCCATCGCAGCCGGTCTTGGTGCCGGTGAGGCGCAGCACCTCGCGGAGATAGTCGAGCAGCAGCAGATTGTCGCCGACGGCATCGGTGCGGCGGCGGCCGTTAAGGATCAGCGTCAGAAGCCTTGCCATGACCGTAAGCCTGTCGCATTGTTTCTGTCGCTGATTATTGGTGTACCCCTCTATTCGCCCGGAGGCAAGCGCAACTGCGACGGGGCGGTGCACCCCAAAAAAGGGCAGGCGCGTGAAGGGCTTGCTGGTATAGGCTGCCGCGTCGGGCGGCGGAGCGAGGGAGGAAGGAATGACGCGGAGCTCGGATCGCGCCGAAGCGACGCGGAAGGTTTGGCTCGAGACGATCGAGCGCTTTCGCCAGGACCGCGACGCGCCGGGCTCGGAACGTTACTGGTCGCCGCGTCTCGACACCGCGTCGCGCGACGAGCTGCGCGCCATCCAGGAGGCAAAGCTCGCTTCCGTCCTGCCCTTCCTTTACGAGAACAGCCCTTTCTACCGCCGCCGCTTCGACCGGCTCGGCCTCCTCCCCTCCGATATCCGCAGCCTCGACGATCTCACCGCCAAATGGCCGGTGGTGGACAAGCTCGAGATGGGCGAGGACGCCAAGGCGCACCCGCCCTACGGCACTTACACCACCATCACCGATGAGGTCTGGGCCGAGCGCGGCTGGATGATGTTCTCTTCCTCGGGGAGTACCGGCACGCCGCGCGTCTTCCGCTATTCCCAGATCGACCGCGAGCTCTGGGCCTGGTCGAACGCGCGGGCGCTCCACGCCATGGAGTTCCGCAAGGGGGATACCGTCTTCATGATCACCGGCTATGGTCCCCATGTCTGGGCTTGGGGCGTGCAGGTGGCCCTCTTCAAGATGGGGCTGCCCACCATTCCCGGCGGCGGCATGGATGCGAAGGCGCGCGCCCATATCGTGCAGCGCTTCAAGCCAACCATCATCCTCTGCACGCCCTCTTATGCGCTTCATCTGGGCCGCGTCATGCAGGAGATGGGCGCGGACCCCGCCGCCAGCGCCGTCCGGCTGCTCTTCGTCGCCGGCGAGCCCGGCATCAGCGTCGCGGCGACGCGCGAGCGCATCGAGCAGCTCTGGAACGCGCGCACCGTCGAGTTCTACGGCTGCACCGAAGCGGCGCCGTCGGCCGGAGGATATTCGTGCGCGGCTTCGCATACCGATGGCGGGCCGGTGGCGACGCATCTCATGGAGGATGTGCAGCTCTGGGAGACCGTCGATCCGCTGACGCGCGCGCCGACGCTGGAGGGCGAGCGCGGCCTCACGGTCTGCACCAATCTCAACTCGGAGGGCTCGCCCCAGCTCCGCTTTCTCGTCGGCGACTACGCCCGGCTCGACCGCGCGCCCTGCGCCTGCGGCCGCACGCATCAGCGCGCCATCGGCTCTTTCGCCGGGCGCTCCGACGACCTCATCAATCTCCGCGGCATCAAGATGTTCCCGGTGCAGATCGAAGAGGCGGTGCGCTCGGTGCATGGCACCGGCGACGAGTTCGAGATCGTGCTCGCCGCCGATGCGGCCGGCATGGACGTGATGACCGTGCGCGTCGAGCATATCGACTTCCATCTCGGCGAGACCCTCTCGGAGCGCATCGCCGGCGAGATCCGTTCGCGCTGCGAGGTCCGCGTCGATGTCGAGGTGCTGCGTCCCGGCAGCCTGCCCAAGACCGAGTTCAAGGCGAAACGGGTCAAGGATTTGCGCAAGAAATAACCGGCGGAGGGGAGGATGTCCGAGCCCGTCATCGAGTTCTTCTTCGATTGCTCGAGTCCCTGGACCTATCTCGCCTTCAGCCAAATCGAAGGCCTGGCCGAGGAATTCGGCGCGCGCCTCGTCTGGCGGCCGATCCTGGTCGGCGGCATCTTCAACACCGTCAATCCCAGCGTCTATGCCTCGCGCGACAATCCGGTGCCGGCGAAGCAGGCCTATATGCGCAAGGATCTCGCCGATTGGGCGCGCCTCGCCGGGCTCGCGATCGTCTTCCCGCCACGCGTCTTTCCCGTCAACAGCGTCAAGGCGATGCGCGGCTGTATCTGGCTCGAGCCCGAGGGCAAGCTCGTCCCGTTCGCCCGCGCGGTCTTCGAAGCCTATTGGGGCCGCGATCTCGACATCTCTCAGGATGCGGTGCTGAGCGAGCTCTGCCAGCGGCTCGAAATCGACGCCGCGCGCTTCTTCGCCGGCATCGCCGAGCCGCGCGTCAAGGATCAGCTCCGCGCCAATACGGAAGAACTGATGCGCCGCGGCGGCTTCGGCACGCCGACCTTGTTCCTCGATCAGGGCGACATGTATTTCGGCAATGACCGCCTGCCGCTGCTGCGCGCGGCGCTGCAGCGACGGCACTAGCTAAAGCTGCACAACCTTCATGCAGTCCTTGGCCTCGGTTCCTCCAAGCCCGCCAGGCTCTTCGCCGCCGCATTGGCGATGAGCCAGTCGCGGAAGAGGGCGATCTTGGGCGTGTCGGCGGTCTCCTCGGGGGCGACGACGTAATAGCCGGCCTCGGCGGGCAGCTTCATCTCGAACGGCACCACCAGCCGCCCGGCGGCGATGTCGCCTTCGACGAAGGCGCTGCGGCCGAGCGCGACGCCGAGCCCGTCGATCGCCGCTTGCAGCGCCATCAGGCTGAGATCGAAGCTGAGGCCGGGCCTCAGCGCCAGCGCTTTGGGCAGCCCCGCCGCGGTGAGCCAGACCTGCCAATCCTCGCGCGACAGACTGCCATGGATGAGCGTGTGGTTGACGAGATCCTGCGGCCGCCGCAGCGGCTTCGGTCCCTTGAGCAGCGCCGGGCTGCAGACCGGGAAAATATCCTCGGCCATGAGCCAATGGGCGCTGAGGCCGGGCCAGCTGCCGCGGCCATAGCGGATGGCGAGATCGACCTCCTCGCGGCGGAAATCGACGAGGTGGGAGGAGCTGCTGATGCGCACCTCGATGCCGGGATGCTGCTCCTGGAATGCGGCTAGGCGCGGCAGCAGCCATTTGGCAGCGAGCGAGGCCATGGTGCTGACGATGAGGAGCTGGTCGCGGCCGCCTTTCAGCATGCGGTCGGTGGCGAGCCGCAGATCCTCGAACGCCGCGCGCACCGCCGGCAGGTAGTCCTGCGCCTCGCGCGTGAGGCGCAGGCTGCGGTTCTTGCGCAAGAACAGCCGCAAGCCGAGCTGCGCCTCGAGCCGGCGGATCTGATGGCTGATCGCCGTCTGCGTCACGTTCAGCTCGGCCGCGGCCCGGGTGAAGCTCAAATGCCGCGCCGCCGCTTCGAAGGCGCGCAGGCCGTTGAGCGAGGGAAGGCCGTTCATGCGGATCGAGAATAAGATGACATTTTCTCATGTCAAGGCTGAGAAAGCATCCTTTGTTCCGGGGCTGGGACAAGCCTACTTGTTTGGCCGATAGGCTATTGATCGGGTGCTGCCATGGTCGATATCAATTGCGGAAGCCTGACAATTTCTCAAGGTCCTGGCGTGCTGGCGCGGTTGCGCGCGACGCTCCGCCGGTGGCGCCGGCGGATACGCGAGCGCACCGAGCTGGCGCGTTTCGACGAGCGCTCGCTGCGTGACATCGGCGTTTCGCCGGCGCAAGCTCGCTACGAAACCAGCAAGCCGTTCTGGCGCGACTGAACGGCAGCGGAGGAGGGAGTCCATGGAAGGAAATGCGACGGTGATCGACGGCGTCCGGGCGCCGCTCAACTATATCTTGCCCGGCGAGGGGACGCCCTTCACCTACACCTCCGAGCCGCCGCCGGGCATGCCGGCGCGCAGCGGCGAGCTCGATCCGCACGCGGTTGCGATATCGAATGGGCGCGGGCTCGAGACCACGCTGGACGGCGAGGGCTTCGAGCTGCGCCGCGTCGGGACGGAGGTGCCCGATTTCTACGATCCCGAGGCGGTGAAGCGCGTCTATTACCCGGAAATCGAGCGGCTGCTCAAGGCCGCGACCGGCGCCGCCGAGATCGTGATCTTCGATCACACCGTGCGCAACACCGCGCCCGAGCAGCAGAGCGGCCGCCGCGTGCGCGGGCCGGCGGCGCGCGTCCACAACGACTACACCGAGGATTCGGCGCCGCAGCGCGTGCGCGACCTGCTGCCGCCCGAAGCGGCCGAGGCGCGTCTCGCCCGTCGCTTCGCCGAGATCAATGTGTGGCGGCCGATCAAAGGGCCGGTGAAGAGGACGCCGCTCGCGGTCTGCGATGCACGCAGCCTCGATCCTGCCGATCTCGTCCGCACCGAGCTGCGCTACCCCGACCGGACCGGCGAGATCTACACGGTCGCCTGGAACCCGCGCCATCGCTGGGTCTATTTCCCTGACATGACCGCCGACGAGGTGCTGCTGATCAAATGCTTCGACAGCGCCCGCGACGGCCGCGCGCGGCTTTCCGTCCATACCGCCTTCGATGACCCCAGCACGCCCGCCGGCGCCCCGCCGCGCGAAAGCATCGAGGTGCGCGCCTTCGCCTTCTTCTGAGGCCTTGAAGGGTCAACGACCACAGAGGCGATGAGGCGGTGAGAGGATAGATCGCGCGCAAAGCGCGCCAATCCTTTTCCTCACCGCCTCACCGTCTCTGTGGTGACTCTTTTCGTGAACAGAAACTTGCGTTTGCAAGTATCCAGGCGCAGACTTGCCCGGATAAAGGATCGCGGGAGGGCGCCATGGAGTTCGGTTATTTCACGCTGTCGGACAACCGCTATCCCGACAATCCGCGCACGCCGGAGCAGTTCGTCCAGGAGATCTACCGCCAGGCGCTCTACGCCGAGGAGATCGGTCTCCATTCCGCCTGGATCGGCGAGCATCACTTCAACCTGCTCGGCGTAAATCCCTGCCCCAACATCCTGCTGGCGCAGATCGCCGGCGCCACGCGGCGCATTCGCCTTGCCCCCGCGGTCGTGCTGTTGCCGGTGCATCATCCGCTCCACGTCGCCGAGGAATGGGCGACGCTCGATCTGCTCTCCGGCGGCCGCGTCGATTTCGCCGCCGGCCGCGGTTATGACCGGCTCGAATACGCGCCTTTCGGCGCGCCTTTCCAGGACTCTGCCGAGATCTTCGCCGAGGGGCTCGAGATCGTCTGGCGCGCCTGGACCGAAACCGGCAAGTGGTCGCACAAGGGCAAGTACTACACCTTCGAGAACATCGAAGTGCGGCCGCGGCCGCTGCAGAAGCCGCTGCGCCCCTATGTCGCCTGCTTCTCGCGGCTCTCGATGGAGCTGGCGGCGCGCAACGACTGGAACATCATCTTCGCGCCCTTTGCCGCCGCCATGGTCTATGGCAGCCTGGCGCAAGGCGTCGCCGCTTTCCGCAACGAGTGCCTCCGTCATCGCCGCGCGCCGCGTCGCGCCATGTGCAGCTATTTCATCCACATCGCCGACACCAAGGTGGAAGAGGATTACGGCCGCGAGGCGCTGCTGCGTTATTTCAAGGACGCGCTGATCGCGGCTTTTCCGTCGGACGCCAAGACGGTGCCGCCGACGCTCAAATACTTCCTCGAGATCGTCGACATCCTGCGGAACATGAAAGCCGAGAACCTGACCGCGAAGTCGATTCTCACCGGCAGCCCGCAAAAGATCATCGAAGATCTCAAAGCGGTCGAAGCCGCCGGCATCGCCGAGGTCATCCTCTATTTCAACTATGGGCTCAAGCCCTACGCCATGGTGACGGAGCAAATGGACCGCTTCGCCCGCGAGATCATGCCGGCCTTCGCCGGGAGCCGCATCGCCGCGCAGTAGAGTCCGGCCCCATGTTCGATCTCGACCAGTTCCTGCCCTATCTCATCAACCGCGCCGGCGTGCGGCTCGCGGTCAGTTTCGCTCGCGACATCGCCGATACCGGCGTCGCGCTGCAGGAATGGCGCGTGCTGGCGGTGCTCGCCGCCGCCGGCGAGCAGCGGCTTTCCGATCTTGCCGGCCTCACCTCGATCGATCTCTCGACGCTGTCGCGTCTCGTCACCCGCATGGCGCGGCAAGGCCTCGTCGCGCGCCTCAACGGCAATCGCGACCGGCGCGAGCGGCGCATCGCGCTGACCGAGAAAGGCCGGGGGCGGACGCGCGCCATCATACCGACGGCGCGGCGCTACGAGCGGCTGGCCCTGGCCGGGCTTAGCGCAGCGGAGGAGCAGACGCTGAAACGCCTTCTGCGGCGTGTCTTCGCCAATCTCGAGGGTCTCGACCGGTCGCCGGCGCGATTTGCCTTGCGCCGGGACGAGCGCTAATTCCTCGCCGACAAGGGTCGGGGGAAAAGGCGGATGGAACGCGATTCCATGCAATACGACGTCGTGATCGTCGGCGGCGGCCCGTCGGGGCTGGCCGCGGCGATCCGGCTGAAGCAGCTGGCGGCCGAGCAGGGCCGCGAGATCGGCGTTTGCATCATCGAGAAAGGCTCGGAGATCGGCGCCCATATCCTCTCGGGCGCGGTGGTCGATCCGATCGCGCTCAACGAGCTGATCCCGGACTGGAAGGAAAAGGGCGCGCCGCTCAACGCCCCGGTGACCGACGACCGCTTCTATTACCTGACCGAGCGCCGCGCGCTGCGCTTCCCGGCGGCGCTGATGCCGCCGCTCCTCAGCAATCACGGCTGCTACGCCGTCAGCCTCGGCAATCTCTGCCGCTGGCTGGCGCAGCAGGCGGAAGCGCTTGGCGTCGAGATCTATGCCGGCTTTGCCGGCGCGGAGGTGCTCTTTCACGAGGATGGTTCGGTGAAGGGCGTCGCCACCGGCGATATGGGGCTCGGCAAATCGGGCGAGCATACCGACCGCTACACGCCGGGCGTCGAGCTGCACGGCAAATACACCTTCTTCGCCGAAGGCGCGCGCGGCAGCCTGTCGGAGCAGCTGATGCGCCGCTTCAATCTGCGCGACGGCGTCGACCCGCAGAAATACGGCATCGGCCTCAAGGAGCTGTGGCAGATCGATCCGGCGAAGCACAAACAGGGCCTCGTGGTGCACACCATGGGCTGGCCGCTCGACGACCGGACCTTCGGCGGCTCCTTCATGTACCATCTCGAGGACAATCAGGTTTCGCTCGGCTTCGTCGTCAATCTCGACTACTGGAACCCGCATCTCTCGCCTTATGAGGAGTTCCAGCGCTTCAAGCATCATCCGCTGGTGAAGCCCTATCTCGAAGGCGGCAAGCGCATCGCTTATGGCGCCCGGGCGATCAACGAAGGTGGGCTGCAATCGGTGCCGAAACTGGCCTTTCCCGGCGGCGCGCTCATCGGCTGCGCCGCGGGCTTTGTCAACGTGCCGCGCATCAAGGGCAGCCACAACGCGATGAAGACCGGCATGCTCGCCGCCGAAGCCGCGTTCCAGCGCCTCAGCGCCGGCTCCGAGGGCCATGACGTGCTCGAAAGCTATGAGAGCGCGTTCCGCCAGAGCTGGGCCTATCAGGATCTGTGGAAGGTGCGGAACGTCAAGCCGGGGCTGCGTTGGGGGGCCAAGCTCGGCACGCTGCATGGCGGGCTGCAGATGTGGCTCCATCATCTCGGCCTTGGGAAGCTGTTGCCCTACACGCTGCACCACAAGAAAACCGATTCCGCCAGCCTCGAGAAAGCCGCGCAAGCGCCGCGCATCGCTTATCCCAAGCCCGACGGCGTCATCAGCTTCGACCGGTTGTCCTCGGTGTTCATCTCCAACACCAATCACCGCGAGGACCAGCCCTGCCATCTGAAGCTCAAGGACCCCGCCATTCCCATCACCTATACGCTGCCGGTCTTCGACGAGCCGGCGCAGCGCTATTGTCCCGCCGGCGTCTATGAGGTCGTGCGCGACAGCGAGGGCGGCAATCCGCGCTTCGTCATCAATTTCCAGAACTGCGTTCACTGCAAGACCTGCGACATCAAGGATCCGCCGCAGAACATCGTCTGGACCGTGCCGGAAGGCGGCGGCGGCCCGAACTATCCGAATATGTGAGGCCGGCCGCAGCGCCTGGATTATCGGACATGCTGCTCGACGATCTCTACGCCATGCCGGGCCATCTCGTCCGGCGCAGCCAGCAGATTGCCGTCGCGCTCTTCATGGAGGAGACCGCCGCTTTCGGCGTGACGCCGGTGCAATACGCGGCGCTGGTGGCGATCGGCGAGCAGCCCGATATCGATGCGAGCCGGCTGTCGCAGCTCATCGCTTTCGATCGCTCGACCCTCGGCAATGTGGTGGCCCGGCTCGAAGGCAAGGGGCTGATCCAGCGCAAGAGCGGCGGCAAGGACCGGCGGGTGAAGCGCCTGCGCATTACTCGGCGCGGCAAAGCGCTGCTGGAGCGCATCGAGACGGCGGTGGAACGGGCGCAGCAGCGCATTCTCGCGCCGCTCGCGCCGGCCGAGCGCCGCCATTTCATGGCGCTCCTCACCAAGCTCGTGCAGGTCAATAATCGCTATAGCCGCGTGCCGCTGCGCATTGTTTCAGCGCCGGCAAAGCGCCCGCTCTGAGCAGGCGCGTCTAGATAGCGGCGACCGAGCAGGTACGGCCCGCCCGGTGCACGGCGGCGCAGAACCTCTCCGCGCGCTCGCGGCTCGCCGCCGGTCCTGCGACAACCCGCCAGATCGTCTTGCCGCGCGCTTCGGCCGGCATGACCTGCAGCGGCATCCCGGCCAGCGCGTGCCCCCACATCCGGCGCAGCCTGACCGCGCCGTGGCGCGCTGAGGCCCGATCGGAATAATAGGTGAGCTCCATGAAGGTCTGCGGCTGCCGCGTCTGCCTTGCGACCGGCGGCGCCGGGGGCGGGCTTGGTTGTGCCGCGACCGGCGGCGTCAGCGCAACCGTGTCCGCGGCTGCGGCCGTTGTGACGATGGGCGCCGGCAGGGACGTGGGCGCTGGCGCGTCCACGGCGGGGCTGGCGGCGGCATTGTTCGCCGTGGCGAGCGGCGCGACCTCCTCGACTGGTTTGGGCTCGGAGACGGGCAGGGATACCGGCACTATCGGCACGGCCGGTTGTGCGGGCAACACTGCGGCGATGGCGTCGCCTGTGGTGGCGGCGCCCGGCGACGCCAGTGTCAGCGGGCCGGCGGGGACGGTCGTGGGCAGGGTCGGGGAAAGAAAAACGCCGCCGCCCGCAACCACGGCTGCGAGCCGCATCGCCATCATCCGGCGCGATGCGTTCCTTCCGGAATGGAAAATCCTGCGGCGATAAAGACCGTCGGCAGGAACCAAGCTCATGCGCCACCTCCAAGGTTGGCCGTCGCCTCGCCTGTCGAGCTTGTCCCCGGGTGTTAACTTATTGGCTTAAATTTAGCGGCTCACGATCGCGCCGGTTGAGGTATTTCCGTGACCTTTATGAGTCCGCGCGCCGCCGCCAATGGCCGTGATTCGGCCCGGATTCGCGGGACAATCGAGCGATCGGCTCAGATCCGATGGCCGTAGAGCCAGTCGAGCAGGGTGTAATCATCGGTGCGGCGCCCGGCCATCATCGCATTGCGCACCGACGCCGCGACGCCGTCGAGATGAAAGAAGGCGCCCATCGCCCGCGCCGTCAGCTGGACGCGCGCGGTCCGCAGCAGCCGGGCGCGCTCATAGGCGCGCAGCGCGCCGGCCGGATCCTGCGGCGCCGCCGCCAGATGCCGGGCGAGGGCGAGCCCGTCCTCGATCGCCTGACAGGCGCCCTGCGCGATGTATTGGTACATCGGATGCGCCGCGTCGCCGAGCAGCGCCAGCCGGTTTCGCGCCCAGCGCTCGATCGGTTCGCGATCGAACATCGGCCAGCGCCGGTCGCGCCACATCAGGCGCATGGAGGCGCGGACATAGTCGCAGGTCTGCGCGTAATGCGCGTCGAGCTCTTCCACGGTGCCCCAGTCTTCGACACCCGGCGCGTAGCTCGGGCTCTTGAACACAGCCACCTGGTTGTAGAGCTCGCCGCGGCGCAGCGGATATTGCACGAAATGCATCTGCGGCCCGACCCACATGAGGACATTGTCGAGGCCGGCGTGGCTCGATAGCTGCGCCACCGGGATCGTGCCGCGATAAGCAACGCGACCGTCGCAGACCGGCTCGTCGTCACTGAGGCTGCGGCGCGCGAGCGAGTGCAGCCCGTCGGCGCCGATGAGGACTTCGGCGTCGTAGACCGCGCCATCGACGCAGCGCGCGCTTGCGGCATCGCTGCGATCCTCGATCGCGACCACCTCGCGGCCGGCTTCGAGCGTGATGCCTTTCTCCGCGCGGCAGGCCTCGAGCAGCGTCGCCAGCAGATCGCCGCGATGCATGACGATGTAGGGCTGGCCATAGCGCTGGCGAAACGCCGCGCCGAGATCGACGGCGGTGATCGGTGCCGCGGTCAGCGCATCCATCCATTGCAGCCGCGCCGGAAACACCGCGTTCTTGCCGATCTCCGTCGCCAGGCCGAGCTCGTCGAGCACATGCATGGCGTTGGGCGCGAGCTGCAGCCCGGCACCGATCTCGCCGAATTCCGGCGACTTCTCGAGCACGTGGACGCGGCGTCCGCTGCGGCTCACGGCGAGCGCGGCGGTGAGCCCGCCGATCCCGCCGCCGATGATCAAGGTCGGAACGCGTTCCATGAGATCGACAGCATACGGTCGAGCTGGTTTGCGTCAAATGCCCGGTTCCAGCCGCGCCTGTTTCCGCTCGGGGTGCGGGATTGCAGGAATGCACGATAGCCGGCCCCAAAATTGTCACCTGACATAGCCCCCCAAGGAACGTTATTGGGGGCATGCAACCGCAACGTTCCGGAGCAGTCCCGTGAACAAACGCCTGACGATCATGCTGCTTCTCGCCGGCCTCGCGCTTTCCGGCTGCGGCACCACCACCGGTGATCGCGGCTTGAGCGGCGCGGCGATCGGCGCCAGTGCCGGCGCCGTCGGCGCCGCGCTTCTCGGTGGGCCCGTTGCTCTGGTCGCGCTCGTCGGCGGTGCGGCCGGCGCCGCGACCGGCGTCGCCACCAGCCCGAGCGCGGTCGATCTCGGCAAGCCGGTTTGGGAGCACTGACCTTCCGCGCGGCAGGCTGAGCCGACAGCGGCGCCCGGGACTTCCCTCCTCCCGGGCGCCGCTGACGCATGACGGCGGGCTTGACCGCTGCGCCGGCGCGAGCTGCTACACTGCCTGATCCTGCCGCCTTTCGGGGCCGGTCGAGGTCAGAGGAGGGATCATGAGCCTGCATTCGCTTCCGGCCGTCTTCATGCGCGGCGGCACCAGCAAGGCGGTGATGTTCCAGGCGCGCGATCTGCCCGCCGACCGCGCCGCCTGGGATCCGATCTTTCTCGCCGCGATGGGCAGCCCCGACCCCTATGGCCGGCAGCTCGACGGCATGGGCGGCGGCATCTCCTCGCTCTCCAAGATCTGCGTGCTGGCGCCGTCGGCGCGCAACGATGCCGATATCGACTACACCTTCGCCCAGGTGCAGATTCACGTGCCGACGGTCGATTTCAAAGGGAATTGCGGCAACATGTCGTCGGCGGTGGGGCCTTTCGCCGTCGATGAGGGGCTGGTGCAGCCCGGCGGCGACGCCGCGACGGTGCGCATCTTCAACACCAACACGGCGAAGCTGATTCATGCCAGCTTCCCGCTGCTCGGAGGCCGCACGCGTTACGACGGCGATCTCGCCATTCCCGGCGTTGCCGGCACCGGCGCGCCGGTCAAGCTCGACTTTCTTTCCCCGGGCGGCGCCACTACGGGCAAGCTGCTGCCGACGGGAAAGCCGCTCGACCGGCTCGAGGTGCCGGGACTGGGTACGATCGAAGCCTCGATGGTCGACGCCGCCAATGCCGCGGTGTTCGTGCGCGCGCGCGATCTCGGCCTCACCGGCATCGAGCTTCCCGGCGAGCTCGAGGCGCGGCCCGAGCTGCTCGAGCGCTTGGCCGCGATCCGCATCGCCGCTTCGCTTGCCATGGGCATTGCCGGCTCGGCCGAAGCCGCGCGCGCCATCCGCACCGTGCCGATCATCGGCTTCGTCGCGCCGCCTGCCGAAGCGCGCACGCTCTCGGGCGAGGTCCTGCCCGCGGCGAGCTACGAGCTGGCGGCGCGCATGATCTCGAACGGACAGCCGCATCGCGCCTTGCCGCTCACCGGCTCGCTCTGCACCGCGATCGCGGCGCGCATCGAAGGCACCTTGGTGGCGGAAGCGCTATCACCCTCTGCACCGGCCTCTGGGCCGCTTCGCCTTGGCATGCCGTCCGGCGTGCTCACAGTCGCCGCCGAAGTGACGCGCGATGCCGCGGGCCAATGGCAGGCGCTGAGCGGCTCCTTCTACCGCACCTGCCGCCGCCTCTTCGACGGCCGCATCTATCTGCCGTAGCGAGTCTCGCGCTTACGTCGACGCCGTCGCGGCCAGCGAATACCGCGGATCGGAGGCGAGGCATGGCGCTTCTGGCAGGCCGAGCTCGCGGCGCACCATGTTGGTGCCGAGCACCATCGCCACCATCTTGTACTGCGCATGGCGGCGGCTCATGCCTTCGCGCCCCATGCCGCAATCGGAGGAGATGACGAGGCGCTCCGGCGGGATGTGCTTCAGCGCCGTGCGGATGAGCGCCGCGACCTCGTCCGGCCGCTCCACCTGCAGCGTGTGGTGATCGATCACGCCGATGACGATCTTCTTGTCGGTGATCGTCTTGCCGATCGCTTCGAGATCGCCCGGTCCCGAGGAGCAGGTCTCGAAGGTGATGGCGTCGACATCGAGCGTGTTGAGCACCTCGAGCATCGGGCGATAGCTCTGCACTTCTTTGAAGATGCGCTGCTGCGCCGGATTGCCCCAGCAGGTGTGGCACCAGATCTCGGTCTTGTCGCGCAGCCCCTTCACCGTGTTGTTGAAGAGCGACGCCAGATCCTTCGCATCGAGCTTGCCGAAGGTCTTGCCGCGCGCCGGCACCATGTGGATCTGCGGCTCTTCGAGCTGGAGCACGGGGCAGCCGGCAGTGGCCAGGTCTTGCAGCTCGTCGCGCAGCGCGTCGGAGATTGCCCAGCTTCGTTCAACCGGATCCTTGTAGTAGTCATCCGCGACCGAGGCCGCGAGCAGCTCCGGCAGGATGGTGCCGAACTTGACCGGCTTCGGCGTGAGCCGCTGCGCCACTTTCCACATCGCCGCGTATTGCAGCGTGCCGCGCCCGACCGGCCCGACGATGCGCGGCAGCACCCGCGCTTCGAGGAAATCATGCAGGATATGGCCGCGCGGATGCGCCGCCTGCGCGACGTTGTAGGCGGTCATCTCGCCCGCCGCTGCGAAGCCCGCCATGTGCCGC
>DATIYL010000285.1:0-3715 GCA_035517635.1 Allostellaceae bacterium
GCATGTCCACCACGAGGTCGCGCCGCGTCTTGAAGGCGTCGTTGTTGCGCGGGATGAAATCCTGCGGCCCCGAGAGCGCCTCCACCGCCGCCGCCTGGCTGATCGAGCTCGGGTTCGAGGTCGACTGCGACTGCAGCGTCGACATCGCCTTGATGAGCTCGGTCGGGCCGCCAGCATAGCCGATGCGCCAGCCGGTCATGCAATAGGCCTTGGAGACGCCGTTCATGGTGAGGGTGCGCGGATAGAGCCTCGGCTCCACCTCGGCGATGGTGGCGAACTTGAAGCCGTCATAGAGCAGATGCTCGTACATGTCGTCGGTGAGCACCCAGACATCCGGGTGGTCCAGCAGCACGTCGGCAAGCGCGCGCAGATCCTGGGCGCTGTAGGCGGCGCCGGTCGGATTGGACGGCGAGTTCAGGATCAGCCACTTGGTCTTCTTGGTGATCGCCGCCTCGAGATCCTCGGCGCGCAGGCGAAAGCCGTTGTTCTGCGAGCAGGGCACCGCGACCGGCGTTCCCTCCGCAAGCTCGACGATGTCGGGATAGGAGACCCAATAGGGCGCCGGGATCACCACCTCGTCGCCGGGATTGACGGTCGCCAGCAGCGCGTTGAACAGCACCTGCTTGCCGCCGGTGCCGACGATGATCTGGTTCGGCGCATAGGCGAGGTTGTTCTCGCGCTTGAACTTGGCGGCGATCGCCTTCTTGAGCGCGGGGGTGCCGTCGACGGCCGTGTACTTGGTGTCGCCGGCGTCGATCGCGCGCTTCGCCGCGTCCTTGACGTTCTGCGGCGTGTCGAAATCGGGCTCGCCCGCGCTCAGCCCGATGACGTCCTTGCCCTCCGCCTTCAGCGCCTTGGCGCGATCGGACATGGCGATGGTGGGCGACGGCTTGATGCGGCCGAGACGGTCGGCGATGAAGGACATGGGTGGGCTCTCGCGGGCTCGAGTCGAGTTTCGGGGAGACGCGGGCGCTACCCTAATGCCGAGGGGACGCGCAGGCAATGCCGCGCATGGCAGCCCCGCAAACCGGTCACCCAGGCATTGGAATCGAAGGCGATTCGGGATCCCGTGCGTCCTTCGACGCGCGGCCCAGCGGGCCGCTTGCTCAGCAACCGTCTTGAATAGGGGCGTGATCTTGCCACGGCCTGTTGTCGCGCAGGAGCGCATTGAGGATGGTGGCGAGTTTGCGCATTGCCGCGACCAGGGCGACCTTGGCGGGCTTTCCGGAGGCGCGCAGGCGCTGGTAGAAGGCATTGAGCGCCGGATTGTGTCGTACCGCGGTGAGAGTTGCCATATAGAGGGCACAGCGCACGGAGGGGCGCCCGCCGGCGATATGGCGTTGGCCTCGATGCTGGCCACTGTCATGGTTCATCGGGGCGACGCCGATGAGGGCGGCGATCTTCTTGTTGTCGATGATGCCGAGCTCGGGCAGCTCTGCCAGCAGGACGGCGGCGGTTGCCGGTCCAACGCCCTTGACGCTCATCAGGATATCGCGCCGGCTGGTCAGCGCGGCGTTGGCCGCGACGCTGGCGGCGATCGCCGCGTCGACCTGAGCGAGCTGGTCGCGCAGCGTGACGATATGAGCCTCGAGCCAGCCACGCACCTGGGGGTGCGCCAACTCCAGGCGGTTGCCCTCGCCGACCAGCATCTCGACGATCTGGCGGCGGCGGGCGACCAGGGCGGCCAGCGCCTCCTGGGTGGCGCTGATCGGCGGCAAGGGCCGCGGCCGCATCGCTTCCCCATACTGCGCCAGGATCCGGGCATCGATCGCATCGGTCTTCGCCAGACGCCCCTGAGCCCGGGCAAAGTCGCGCGCCTGGCGGGGGTTGATCACCGCCGCCGGGACACCATGCGTCTGCAACGCGATGACCAGAGCCGTCTCGTAGCCGCCGGTGGCCTCGACGACGACCAGCGGCGTCTCGGCCGCCCGCAACCTCTGCGCCAAGATGTCGAGATCGAGCCGATCGTTGCCGACACGCACGACACCGCCCGCAAGCGCGACGTCCAGATGGCGCTTGCTCACATCAATACCGACAATCCCACCTGCCTTCTGCATCTCAGCCTCCTCTACCTTGCTGTGCGGGCCTTGCGCCCGAGCAACCGTTCGAGACAGACAAAGCCGGCGACGGAGCATGCTGAGCAACGGGCCTGCCGCCCAAGGATGACACGCTCCCACCGCCGCCCTCGATGCGCCCAAGTCGACCCATCGAGAGTACAGAAGATTTTCTACCACTCCCGCCAAGACACAAGGATGAGGAAGAGATGAGACGCCATCAAGAAAAGCCCCTCATCCTGAGCAAGCGAGCGGAGCGAGCGCGTCGAAGGACGCAGGATCGTCGAGGCAAGCCATGAGCACCGACTTCGCCGGCAAGCGCGCGCTCGTCACCGGCGGCAGCCGCGGCGTCGGGCGCGCGGTGGCGCTGGAGCTGGCGCGACGGGGCGCCGATGTGGCGTTCCTCTACCGGAGCCGCGATGTCGAGGCGAAAGCAGTCGAATCCCAGATCCGCGCCGAGGGTCGCCGCGCGCTCGCCCTCAAGGCGGATCTCGCCGACGCCGGCGCCGTCGAGGCGGCGGTAAGCCGCGCGGCGCAGGAGCTGGGCGGCATCGAGGTGCTGGTGCAGGCGGCGGGGGCGATGGGCGCCTGGAGCGAGGCGGCGGATCTCGCGGTCGGCGACTGGGACCGCTATCTCGCGGTCGATCTCTCCGGCGCCTTCTACGTGATCCACGCGGCGCTGCCGCATCTCCGCCGCGCCGGCGGCGCCATCGTGGCGATCTCCTCGATCGCGGCGCAGATGTGCCAGGCGCGGAACGCCCAAGGCGCCGCCGCCAAGGCCGGGCTCGAGGCCTTGATCCGCGTGGTGGCACGCGAGGAGGGCCGGCGCGGCATCCGCGCCAACGCGGTGGCGATCGGCCTCACCGACACCGAGATGGGCCGCGCCGCCTTCGCCGAATGGGGGCCGGAGGCGAGCGAGCGCGTCGTCCGCGGCATCCCGCTCCGCCGCATCGGCACGCCGGAGGAGGTGGCGCGGGTCGTCTGCTTCCTCGCCGGGCCCGACGGCGCCTACATCACCGGCAAGGTGCTGCAGGTGGATGGCGGCCAGATCATCGCGGGCTGAGGGAGATCCGGCATGGCATTCGAGACCCGTCTGACCCCTGACATGGCGAAGCGCTGGCGGAGCGCCGGGCTCTGGAGCGACGAGACTTTTTCCGACGTGCTGGCGCGCCGTGTCGCCGAGACGCCGGAGAAGGAGGCGGTGACCGACGGCACGCGCCGCCTCACCTATCGCGAGCTCAGCCACGGGATCGACCGCATGGCGGCGCGGCTGCGCGGCCTCGGCATCGGCGAGGGCGACGTGGTCGGCATCCAGGTGCCGAACTGGGTCGAGTTTCCCTTCGTGTTCTTCGCCTTGGAGCGTCTCGGCGCCGTGGCGGTGACGGTGAGCGTCGATTTCCGCAGCCGCGAGCTCGAATACATCCTGCGCTTCGCCGACGCGAAGATGCTGGTCTGCTGCGCCCGCTTCCGCGACTTCGACCATCTCGCGATGGCGGCGGAGCTCCGCGAGAAGGTGCCGACCCTGAAGACGGTGGGCGTGCTGCGCGGCGCGCCGCTGCCGGGGATGGTGAGCCTCGACGACGTCGCCGAGGGGCGCGGGCCGCCGCCGGGCTTCCGACCCGCGCGCCAGAGCGCCGACACGGTGATGCGCATGGCCTTCA
>DATIYL010000286.1:0-11599 GCA_035517635.1 Allostellaceae bacterium
TGAGGTGGGGTGAGCATGCGTATCTGCTGGCCATGAAGCCCGCCCCCTTCGCCTATCACGCCCCTGCGAGCCTCGATGAAGCGCTCGGCCTTCTCGCCGCGCATGGCGAGGAGGCGCGCCCCCTCGCCGGCGGCCAGAGCCTGGTGCCGATGATGAACATGCGCATCGCCCGTCCCGAGCATCTCGTCGACCTGAACGGCGTGGCGGAGTTGAGCTTTCTGCGCGAGGAAGCGGATGCCGTCGTGGTCGGCGCGCTGGTGCGCCATGAAGAGGTTGAGCACTCGGCGCTGTTGCGGCGCGTCGCGGCACTGCTGCCTTGCGTCGCCGAGACCATCGGCCATTACGCGATCCGCACGCGCGGCACGATCGGCGGCAGCCTCGCGCTCGCCGACCCGGCGGCGCAGTGGCCGCTGCTGGCGATGCTGCTCGATGCGCAGCTCACCTCGGCGCGGCCGGGCGGCACAAGAACGCTCGCCGCGCGCGACTTCTTCATCGACATCTTCACCACCGCGCTCGAACCGGGAGAGCTGCTGGTGAGCGCGTCCTTTCCGCGGCTGGCGCCCGACGAAGGCTGGGGCTATCGCCGCTTCGCGCGACGGCACGGCGATTTCGCCATCGTCGCCGCAGCGGCGACGCTTGCGCTCGATGGCGCCGGCCGGATCGAGCGTCTGCGCCTCGCCCTCGGCGGCGTCGGCGGGACGCCGGTGGTGCTCGACGCCTTGGCTTCGGCGCAGCAGGGGCGCCTCCCCGGGCCCGACATATGGGAGGAAGTGGCGGGGAGCGCCGCCACGGCCATCGATCCCAGCGGCGACATTCATGCCAGCGCTGCGTTACGCCGGGAACTCGCCGCGGTCTTGACCCGGTCGGCGCTCGGCGATGCGCTGGCGCGGACGGGAGCGCACCGATGAGCAAAAGTCTGCTGCGGCTCCGCGTCAACGGCGAAACCCATGAGGTGCTCGCCGAGCCGAGAAAGCTGCTCTCCGACGTGCTGCGCGAGGATCTCCATCTCACAGGCACGCATGTCGGCTGCGAGCACGGGGTTTGCGGCGCCTGCACGGTGCTCGTCGATGGCCGCCCCGCGCGCTCCTGTCTCATCTTCGCCGTGCAGATGGCGCGGCACGAGGTGACGACCATCGAGGTGGTGGCGCAGAGTGGCCGGCTCGCCCACCTGCAGCAGGCGCTGCACGAGACCCATGGCCTTCAATGCGGCTTCTGCACGCCGGGCATTATCATGACGTTCGAAGCCTATCTCGCCGACAACCCCGCGCCGAGCGAGGCGCAAATTCGCGAGGTGCTGTCGGGCAATCTCTGCCGCTGCACCGGCTACCAGAACATCGTCCGCGCCGTGCTCGCGGCCGCAGCGCGGCGCCGGGCGGAGGGACCGGCATGAGCGCCGACCGGACGCCGGCCCCGCTGCTTGGCCAGCCCTTGCCGCGCAAGGAGGATTTTCGCTTCCTCACCGGCGCCGGTCGCTATCTCGACGACATCGAGATCGCCCGCGCGCTCCAGGCGAGCTTCGTGCGCTCGCCTCATGCCCATGCGCGCATCCGCTCGATCGACCTGTCGCGGGCGCAGCGGGCGCCGGGGGTGACCGCGGTGGTCAGCGCGGCCGAGGTCAATCAATGGACGACGCCCTTGCGCATGGCGCCGCCGATCGACGGATTGCAGCCGGTCGAGATGACGACCTTGCCGGCCGACAAGGTCCGCTTCCACGGCGATCCCGTCGCCTGCGTCGTCGCCGCCGACCGCTACCTTGCCGAGGATGCCGCCGAGCTGGTCGAGGTCGCGTACGAGCCATTGCCGGCGGTGGCGGACATGGCGAGCGCGCTGGCGCCCGGCGCACCGCTGGTGGACGACACGCTGCCCTCGAACCTCGTCTCGCATCAGCGCTTCGTCGCCGGCGACCCCGCCCGCCGCTTCGTCGGCGCCGATCGCGTGATCGAGGCAGTCTTCTCGCAGCATCGCCAGACGCATTTGCCGATCGAGACGCGCGGCTGCGCCGCCGTCTGGGACGAGGGGCGGCAGCACCTTACCTTTTACGCCGGCAATCAGGTGCCGCATCCGCTGCGCTCGGCGCTGGCGGCGCGTATGAGGCTCGGCGAATCGCAGATCACCGTGATCTCGCCCGATATCGGGGGCGGCTTCGGGCAGAAGATCGCGCTCTATCGCGAGGAGCTCACCGTCGCCGCGCTGGCGCGCGCCTTGAAGCGGCCGGTGCGCTGGCGCGAGGATCGGCTCGAAAACATCCTCGCCGCATCGCATGCGCGCGAGGATTTCGTCAAGGTCCGCGCGGCCGTCACCAAGGCCGGCGGTCTCCTCGCGCTCGAGATGGAGCTGGTCGAGGATTTCGGTGCCTACTGCTTCTATCCCGCCAACTACCTGGCGCGGGTGGTGGCGATGATCCTCACCGGTCCCTACAAGCTGCAGGACTACGCGTTCGAGGTGAAAATCGCGCTCACCAATAAATGCGGCAACGGCCCGATGCGGGCGCCGATGGCGATCGCGAGCTGGGTTATGGAGGGGACGATGGATGCCATCGCCCGCGAGCTCGGCCTCGATCCGGTCGACCTTCGCAAGCGCAATATGCTGCGGGCATCCGAGCTTCCCTACGTCACGGCCACCGGCCAGCGGCTCGAGGACATCACCCCTTACGAGACCCTGGAGCGCGGGCTCGCGGCGGTCGACTACCCCGAGTTTCGCCGGCGCCAGACCGCGGCGCGCACCGAGGGGCGTCATATCGGGCTCGGCATCTGCAGCGTCGTCGAATCGACCACTTACGGGTCCGCCTTCTACAAGGCGGCCGGCATCCTCGGCTCGGGTCACGAAGCCGCTTGGGTCAAGGTTGAGCCTTCGGGCGCCGTCAACGCCTCCCTCGGGCTGATGGCATCGGGACAGGGCTATGAGACCGCCTTTGCGCAGCTCGTGGCCGACGTGCTGGGTGTCGGCGCCGGCGATGTGTCGATCCATCTCGGCAATACCGACATCGCGCCCTACGGCATGGGCAGCCGCGGCGCGCGCGGCGGCACCGCCGGCGGTGGGGCGCTCCGCCTCGCTGCGGACGACGTCGCGGCGAAAATCCTCCACATCGCCGCCAAGCTCCTCAATCTCAACGCGCCGGACCAGCTCCGCCTCAGCGGTGGCGGGGTCGAGCGGCTCACGGGCGGCGCTTGGAGCACGACCGGGCTCACCCTCACGGCCATCGCCCGCACCGCCTATCTCGATCCGCTAGCGCTTCCGCCGGGGATGGAGCCGGGGCTCGAGGCGCATCGCGCCTATGATCCCCCGCCAATGACCTTTTCCAATGCGACCCATCTCTGCGAGATCGAACTCGATCCCGCGACCGGGGCGGTGCGCATCCTGCGCTACGTCATCGTCGAGGATTGCGGCACGGTGCTCAACGCCGCGATCGTCGAGGGGCAGCAGCACGGCGCGACGGCGCTCGGCATCGGCGGTGCGCTCTACGAGCACATCGTCTACGACGCGACGGGACAGCTGCTGAGCGGCACGCTCGCCGATTATCTCGTGCCGACCGCCTGCGAGATCCCAAATTTCGAGATCATCGCGCTCAACACGCCGAACCGGCAGACCGTGACGGGCAGCAAGGGAATGGCCGAGGGCGGGGTGATGGGCGGCATCGGCGCGGTCTGCAACGCGGTCAACGACGCGCTCGCGCCGTTCGGCGTGACCGCGACGCGGCAACCCTTCTCGCCGGACTATCTCCGCTCGCTGCTGCGCGACCGGCGCTGAAGATACCTCGCTCAGCCCGCCGCCTTGCTCTCGATCTGGCGCCGCGCCTCGTCCGCCAGCGGATGCAGGATCTGCGGCGAGGCGTCGGCGACCAGGCTGTAGCCGAGGCCCCGATCCGCCCAGGCGAAACCCGAAAGCGGACCTTGCGCATGCTCGGACATCGGGGTCTTGCCCTCGACCGCCATGGGGCGGATCAGCATGGCGAGCCTCGTGCCGTGGTCGTCGTCATAGAGGAAGAGCGCGGCCGGCCCATGCGCCGTCGCCACCAGCCTTCCGCCCATGAAGCGATAGCCGGATGGCGACAGATCGGGCGCGGTCACGGGGCGATGCAGCCGCTCTGACACCCAGCGCAGCAGCTCGCCGCTATCGGCCGCTTTGAGCTCGACCGGATGCATGTAGTCGGGCGCATAGACCGCATAGTTTGCCGCCGCTTCCTGCGCCAGCGCCGCGATCCCGCCCGCGGGCTCGGCCGGCTGGTGCATGAACCAGCCGCCGGCAGCCCCGAGCGCGAACAGCAGCACCGCCGCCGCGGCCGAGCGCCAGAGAGAACGCGATGGCCGGCGCCGCGCCGCGATGATGCGCGCGAGGTCAAGCTCGGGCGGCACCGGCTCCTCGGCGAAGGGCGCCAAGGCCGAGCGCAGCGCTTGACGCTGCTCGGCGAAGGCGCTCACGCGGGCGGCGGCGTCCGGGTGCCGCGCGAGATAAGCCTCGACCTCGCCGCGCCGGACGGCATCGAGCGCGTCGTCGACATAGGCGTGCAGATCCTCCTCGGTGATCGGACGATCGCTCATTTCACCCTCCGCAAGGTGGGGCGCGGCGCGGCGCCCGCGGCATTTCCCTCCATGTCCCGCAACAGCTTCTCCCGCGCTCGGGCGAGGCGCGACATGACGGTGCCGATGGGAATGTCGAGCGCCGCAGCCGTCTCGGCGTAGGAAAGATCCTCGACCGATACCAGCAGCAAGACGCTGCGCTGCTCGTCCGGCAAGCGGTCGAGCGCGCGCAGCACGTCCTGGCGGCGCAAGCCGTGCTCCTGGTCCGGCGGACGCGCCAGCGCCCCTTCATCGACATCCTCCAGCGGAACGGAGAAACCGCGGCGGGCGCCCTGCCGGAGACGGCTCATGGCGAGATTGTGCAGGATGGTGAAGACCCAGGCGCGGGCGGTGGCGGCAGAGCGCCGCTGGTGCCAGTAGGTGACGACGCGCTCGAGGCAATCCTGCACCAGATCATCGGCATTGGCGCGATCGCGCAGCAAGGTCCGGGCGTAGCGCCGCAGCGCCGGAATGAGCGGGTCGACCAGAGTCATCATGTCCTCGGTGGTTCGACCGCTCGCTTCGGAGGCCGCTGCGGAGGACGCCGCCATCGCTCACTCCGCTTGGATCTGAACCGGCATCCCGGGATGATCGGCGGTGCCGGGAGCGATGACGAGATAGCGGCGCTGTGTCTCCTCTTCGCCCTGAATCACCTGGCGGATCGGCCCCAGCGCGTTGACGATGGCCGAGCCGGCGGGATTGGTGGTGAAAGCGGCGAGCGGCTCGAGCGCGCCGCTGCCATTCGGCTGCGGCGCCAAAGCCAGCACATAGGGCTGCTTCGGCTGAAGCCCCGTGACCGAAGCCTGCAGCACCTGCATCAGGCCCTGGTCGAAGAGCGAAACGCTGGTCGGCGCCCCCGCCTGGCCGCGGGGCGCCAAGGTCAGATGCGCCGCCTCGCCCGCGGTGCCGAGCGGCTGCAGCCCTTCCCGGCCATCGCCCTGCGGCACCGCATCCGGCACATAGGTCACGGCTTGCGGCGCCTGTCCGATCGGCACCGTGGCGATGACCTTGTTGGCAAGCGTGTCGATCGCCGCCAACTGGTCGTCATTCTCGAGGCCGACATAGACCCTCGTGCCGTCACCCGACGGCCAGATCCCGTGCGGCAGCTTCCCGACCGGGATCGTCGCCACTTCAGCGAAATCATCGGTACGGTAGACCTGCACCTCGTTGCGGCCGCCGACCGTGACATAGGCGAACATGCCATGGGCGTTGCGCACGATGTTGACATGGTTGGTGATCGGCCCGGTGTCGAGCGTCTTCAGCAGCTTGAAGGGCGGCCGCCCGTCGAACACTTGCGTCTTGCCGATATCCTTGAGCGTGAACCAGACCTGTGCGCTGTCCGGCGTCGCGGCGATGTTGGGGCAGAACGGGCTCGCCTGCGGCACGCGCGCGACGATGCGGTGATCGGCGACGCCGATCACGTCGATCTCCGGGTTGAAGGACGAGCAGACATAGCCGTATTTGCCGTCGGGCGAAAAGATCTGCATGCCGGGTCCGGCCGGCACGGTGATCCGCGTTTTCTCGTCATAGGTCTTCCCGTCGAGCACGTCGACATAGTTCTCGCCGCGGACGGTGACCCAGACCTCTTTGCCATTCGGCGTGAAGAAAGCCTCGTGCGGCGAGCGGCCGACATAGGTGATGTGCTTCACCGCATTGGTCTCGGTGTCGATGAAAGCGACGGAATTGGAGCCGATCGAGACCACGGCGAGGGTGCGATGATCGGGCGAGAAGCCCATGCCATGCACCAGCAGCTGGCCGCGATAGAGCGGGCTGAAATTGGTCGGGCTGGGATCGCCGAGACGGATGACGCCCAGCAGCTTGTTGTCGGCGGGATCGGTGACCGAGACGGTGTTCGAGAACTGCTCCGCGGCATAGACGCGGTCGCGATGGCTGACCGGCACGTCGGGAGCGGAGGCGGAGCCGGGCGCTTGCCCCGCCCAGGCCGCCCCGAGGGAGACGAGGGAGGTCGCGCTCAGCAACGCGGCGATGATCGTGCGTTTCACCTTGGGGCTCCTCATTGCATATGCATGGCGGGATGGGAATTGGCCGGTGCGCCGCCGGGCGCAACCGGTGAAACCTGGTCGGGCGACGGCGCCGAGGGCGGCAGCTTCTCGCCGAGCGCGAGGCGCATCGCGGCGATTTCCTGCTGCTGCGTGACGATGATCTCCTGGGCGAGGCGTTGCAGCGTCTCGTTATGGCCGTAACGCAGCTCCGCCTCAGCCATGTCGATCGCGCCCTGATGATGCGGCACCATCATCGCGACGAAATCCTTGTCGACATCGCCGGAGGGCTTGATGTCCATCGCTTCCATCATCTTGTTCATCGCGGCAGTGTTCTCGCTGAGGAAGGGAGCTTCCCCGGAGGTCGCGGCGAGGCCGGTACCAGCACCGATGAGAGCGACGGCAAGCACGGCCCAGAGTGCGGATCGAGCGTGAGACATCGTTCCTCCGTAGCAAGCAGCCTGCGCGACCGGTTATGGATGTTGACGTTCGACCGAGGCGTCTATTCCGGCACCCTGGTCACGATCGCGTGATTGCAAACGGCTGAAATGGTTCTGTGATCGAGATCACAGGGAAAGGTCGACGCAGGAATAAAGCGCCGATACGGCGGGTCGATTCAGCAACGGCGCTCAGCCGTAAGCCCTTCACAGAAGGAGTCGATCATGACCGCCACCGTCCCCTACGCGCAACGGACGCTGCGCCGCGCCGCGCTGTCCGCCGCACTGCTGCTCGCCGCCGCACCTGCCGCTCTCGCCGACCCGCCCGGTTACGACTTCATGGACTTCAATCAGCCGCCGGCGGTCACGGCGAGCGCGCCGACGCCGATGCAACAGGCCGCGCCGATGCAGGAGGCGAAATGCGCTGCGCCGGCGGCGCCGAGCGCGACCCGTTAGGCGCTTTCGAGCGGGTGAAGAAGAGAAACCTCGCTGCAGGTCGAACCTGCGTCCTTCGACAAGCTCAGGATGAGGGAAATTCTTGGTGGCACAAAGAAAATCTCCTCATCCTGAGCGCGAGCGCAGCGAGCAGTCGAAGGACGCACCGCTGCTCGTCCGAGCGAGCGCTACATCGCCGTCACCGCCCGTCGCCGCGGCGCTGCGGCGAAGCGATGGATCTCGTCCGCCGGGCGCAGGAAGGCCATGCCGATGAGACCGCCGGCCAAGGTCACCGCGCCGCAGATCAAAAAGCCGTTGCCGTAGCCCTCGGCGGCATTGGCGGCGTTCTGGACGACGCTGCCCATGCTGATCGGCGCGAGCGCGCCCGCCAAGGTGGCGATGGCGTTGTTGATGCCGAGCATGGCGCCGCGCTGCGGCAGCGGCGTGAACTCGCTGACGATGGCGTGGCCCATGACATAAATCACCGAGGGCAAGGACATGCCTAGCGTGATGAGCGCGACCTTCATCCAGGCTTCCGGCGCGAACGGGGCCGCGAGCAGCGCCGCACCGCCCAGCGCGACCGAGCCGCCGCCCAGGATGCCGCGCGCGACGCGCGTCGAAACGCCTTGCGCCAGCATCGCCTGCGAGAGCCAGCCGACGCCGAGGACGATGACGACGCTCATCGCCCAGGGGAGCGTCGTGATCCAGCTTGCCCAGTATTGGCTGTAGCCAAGCCCCTTGACGAGAAACGGCGTGAACCAGGCGACGAGCAGCGACAGGCCCCAATAGGCGCCGAACCCCGACGCGAAGGCTGCCCACACGGTGGGGCAAGTGAGCAGTGCGCCATAGGGCACCCGCGCCACCGCGCGCCCCGAGCGGTCGGCGATGGTCACGGGGATGCTGCCCTCGCGGCCGAAAGTGAGCCACAGCACCACCCAGGCGAGGCCGAGGAAGCCGAGCGTGCCGAACGCCCAGTGCCAGGACACATGCTCGATCACCCAATCGAGGCCGGGCACCACCAGAATGACGCCGATCGCCGCGCCTTGCGCGATTACCGCAGTCGGCAGCGTCCGCTGCTCGTTGGGAAACCATTTGTAGGCGGCGTGGAGCGCCACCGGATAGGCGGGACCTTCGCCGGCGCCGAGCACGATGCGGCAGGCGATGAGTCCGGCCATGCCGACCGAGCCGAGCAGCGGGAATTGGGTGAGAGCCCAGATCAATCCCATCACCGCCAGCGCCCAGCGCGTCTCGATGCGGTTGACGATGAAGCCGGTGACGACGGCGGACGCCGAGAACAGCAGGAAGAAGCTCGATGCGACCAGGCCGAACTCTTTGGGCGACAGGTTGAGGTCGCGCATGATCGGCACGCCGGCCAGGCCCAAGACCACCTTGTCGGCGAAATTGATGAACATGAACAGGAACAGCAGGGCGACGATCGTCCAGGCGCCCCGCTGCGGCTCGCTCTTGGGCATGGTTCTTCTCCCTCGCGCGGGGCTTTGCGGCTCAATAAGGACGGTCGCCGATGATCGTCACCCGCTCCATCCGCCGCACCGCGGGCCAGTAATCGGAGACGGCGTAGTGTTGCGTCGCCCGGTTGTCCCAAAAGGCCATCGAATCGCGCTCCCAGCGGAAGCGGCACTGATATTCGGGAATCGCCGCCTGGGCATAGAGCCGCGCCAGCAGCGCGTCCGAGCGTGCGCGCTCCATGCCGACGATGTACCGGGTAAAGGCGCGGTTGACGTAAAGCGCCTTGCGCCCGGTCTCGGGATGGGTGCGCACGATGGGATGGTCGGCCGGCGGATATTGTCTATCGAAGGCGGCGATCTCGGCCTCGCTGGCGCCCTGCTTGCGCAGGCGGCGGCGGAAGGGCTCGAAATCATGGATCGCGGTGCGGCCGTCGATCTCGGCTTTCGTCTCCCCATCGAGCCCGTCATAGGCGGCGTACATATCGGCGAAGAGCGTGTCACCGCCGACCGGCGGCACCTCGAGCGCGCGCAGGATCGAGCCGAGCGAGGGCGCGAGCCGCCAGGTGACGTCGCTATGCCAGGTATTCTCGCGGCCGGGGCTGTCGCGATCATGGGTGATCGCCAGCACTTCGGGATAGCCCGGCTTGTGCGGCGAGAAGGGATGGATCTCGAGTGCGCCGAAGGCGCGAGCGAAAGCGAGATGCTGCTCGGTGGTGATTGCCTGGTCGCGGAAGAACAGTACCTTCCAGTCGAGCAGCGCGCCGCGCAGCGCGGCGATGGCTGCATCGTCCAGCGCCCGGCGGAGATCGAGGCCGAGGATCTCGGCGCCGATGGTCGGCGTCAGCGGGCGGATATCGAGGGTCGCGGGCGCTTCGACGCGAGCTCTCTGCAACATAGGCTCTCCTCCCCTTTCCTGCGTTTTACCTAGGATAGAAAAAACGTTCCGAACAGCCGACTAGAATCTTTGTGAATTCCGTATTACGGAATAAAGTTGCCGCAATGAAGAATGCGCGACCTGCCGAGCGACCCGTGCAGCCGGTGCTGCGCGCGCTCGCGCTGATCGAGGCGCTCAACCGCAAGCCGGTGAGCGCTGTCGAGGACCTGGCCGGCGCGACCGGCTTGCCGAAGCCGACCGTGGTGCGGCTGATGCAGACGCTTATTGCCGGCGGCTATGCCGAGCGGCTGCCGCGCCGGCGCGGCTATGCGCCGGCGGAGCGGGTACGGCGCCTCGCCGAAGGCTTCCGCGATGCCGACGCCGTGGTGGCCGCGGCGCGGCCGCTGCTCTCGGCCTTCACCGCGGAGCATCAATGGCCGGTCATCCTGGCGACCTTCGACCACGGCGCGATGCGCGTTCGGCTGAGCACGCGACAGGAAAGCCCCTTCGCCACCGATGACGATCAGATCAGCCGGCGCGTGCCGATGCTGATCTCCGCCGTCGGCCGCGCCTATCTCGCCTTTTGTCCGAACGCCGAGCGCGAGACGATCCTGGCGCTGCTGCGCGCGTCGCCGCGCGCCGCCAACCGGCCGGCGCATGACCGGCGTCACGTCGCGACGCTGCTGCGCTCGACCCGTCGCGCCGGCTACGCCTCGACCGGCCCGGTCGCGGGCGATCGCGCCACCGGCCTCGCCGTGCCGATCACGCAGGGATCACGCGTTTTGGGCGCGATGTCGATGCGCTATCTCGGCGCCGCCCTCAGCGAAGCCGAAGCGGTGCGCCGCTACCTCCGCCCGTTGCAGCGCACCGCCCGCGCCATTGCCGAGGCGGCAGCGCTCGCGGGCGATTGAGAGGGCGCCCTCACGCCGCTACTAAAGCAACGGTGTTTCGGGCGGGTTGCCAACGAATGAACTGAGAAGAGGGAGATCTGGAAATGAAGACGAACTCCAAGGGCAAGCAGGTCGCGGTGGTGGTCGGAGCCACCTCGAAGTGGCAGTCCGATGGCCGAATGACCAAGCTGGCGCACGGCAACACCGTCGACGACAGCGAACTGCCGGTTGGTGTGCGCTGGGGCGTCGGCGGCGCGATCGCGCAGAAATTCGCCCAAGAGGGCTTCTTCACCGTGGTGACGACGCGCGCCGAAACCAATGCAGTACCGCTGGCCGCGGCTATCCGCGAGCAGGGCGGTGAATGCATGATCGTCGAGCTCGATCTCTCGTCAAGCGAATCGGTCTCCAAGGCGTTTAAGCTCATCCGCGAGAGGGCGGGCGACCCTGACGTGCTGGTCTACAACGCTGGCTACCTGGATGGGCGCGAGCTGCCACCGGAAAAGGAGTTGCTCGAGCATGTGCCGGTCAGGATTCTCGATACGGCGATCGACGTTGCCGTCCGTGGGCCGTATCTCGTCGCCCAGGAAGTGCTGCCCGCCATGCGCAAGAGAGGCGAGGGGTCGTTTTTCTTCTCGAACAATTCGAGCTCGCTGCGCGGCCGCAAGCGGATGACCGGGCAATCGCTCTACTACCCGCGGGTCATGATGCGCACGCTAGCGCAGGTGTTGACCGAGGAGTATTCGGAACTCGGCGTGCATGTCGCTAACGTCGTGATCGACGGCACCATCGATTCGCCGGGCACTCGGGCGCTGCCGCGCAACCAAAACCGCCCCGACCTCATCATCAACCCGGTCAAGATCGCCGAGGCGTTCTGGTACCTGCACACCCAGGACAAATCCTGCTGGAGCCACGAGATCCAGCTCACACCACACCCGGTCAAG
>DATIYL010000287.1:0-10190 GCA_035517635.1 Allostellaceae bacterium
TTCCCCAGGAAATGCGCTTCGGGGTAGCGCCGCTGCAGCTCTTCGAGCATCGGCCCGTCGCCGATCACCACTTTCGAGCCGGGCAGGTCGAGCGCGAGGAAGGCCGAGAAATTCTTCTCGATCGCAACGCGGCCGACGCTGAGGAAGATCGGTCGCGGCAGGCCCAGGAAATCGTCGCGCAGCGCCGGGTCGTAAAGCTCGGCATCGACGCCGCGCGACCAGCGGCGCAGATTGCCGAAGCCGCGCGCCGCGAGCTCGCGCCGTACCGTGTCGGTGGCGACCATCACACCCTTGGACGGCGCGTGGAAGCGCCGCATCAGCGCATAGCTCCAGGAGGGCGGCACCGAGAAGCGGGCCGCGACATATTCGGGAAAGCGGGTGTGAAACGCGGTGGTGAAGCCATAACCGTGGCGCAGGCAATAGCGCCGCGCCGCGAAGCCGAGCGGGCCTTCCGTGGTGATGTGGATGGCGTCCGGCCGCGCCGTCTCGATCAGCTCGGCGACGCGCCGGCACGGGCGGAGCGCCAAGCGGATCTCGGGATATGTCGGGCAGGGCAGCGTCCGGAACAGATCGGGCGTGATGCGCGTCACGGTGTATTGGCGCCGCGTCAACTCGTGCATCAGCTCGGTCAAGGTGCGCACGACGCCGTTCACCTGCGGTGCCCAGGCGTCGCTGACGAGTGCAATCTTCACGGTTCGTCGGCGCCTGCCGTCACCAGCTCCCGCTCCTGTTCGCGCTGCTTGGCGCTGCGCAGCATCAGCGGATCGAGCGCTCTGAGCTCGGCCCAGCGCAGGATCTCGAGCCTGCCATCGGCATGCTCGACCAGCGCGGTGCAGCTCTCGACCCAGTCGCCGTCATTGCAATAGAGCACGCCGTTGATGGTGCGCATCTCCGCCTGGTGGATGTGGCCGCAGACGATGCCGTCGACCTCGCGCTTTTGCGCCTCGTCGGCAATCGCGCTGGCGAAGTTGCTGACGAACTCGACGGCATTCTTGACCCGTCCCTTGAGATAGGCCGAGAGCGACCAGTAGGGATAGCCGAAGCGCCGGCGCACGAGATTAAAGTAGTGATTGAGCTGCAGCACCGCCGTATAGGCCCAGTCGCCGAGCAGCGCCAGCCAGCGGGCGTAGCGCACGACGCCGTCGAAAGCGTCGCCATGCAGCACCAGCAGCTTGCGCCCGTCCGCGGTCACATGGACGACCTCGTCGCGCAGCCACACGCCGCCCAATTGCAGCTCGGTGTAGTCGCGCAGCCACTCGTCGTGGTTGCCCGGGACATAGATCACCTTGGTGCCTTTGCGCGCTTTGCGCAGCACCTTCTGGATCACGTCGTTATGCGTCTGCGCCCAGTACCAGGAGCGGCGCAGGCGCCAGCCATCGACGATGTCGCCGACGAGGTAGAGGTATTCGGACTCGGTGTGGCGGAGGAAATCGAGCAGGAACTCCGCTTTGCAGCCGCGCGTGCCGAGATGCACGTCGGAGATCCAGATGGTGCGGAAATGCTGTGGCAAGGTCAGCATCGGCCATTCGCTGCCGCCGGGTCGCGGCGGTAGCGCCAGATCTGCACCGGCAGGAAGTGCGCCCAGATGCGGAGCACTTCTTCGCCGGCAAGGCCGAATTCCTCGGCCGGGATGGGCGAGGCGAGCGCGTTGGTGAGCTGCACGAACGCGCCGCCGGGACCGAGATGCGCGAAGCAGGCGTCGAGGATCGCGCGCTGCGCCGGGCGCGGAAACCATTTGATCGGCAGACTCGACACCACCGTGGCCAGCGCGTCGATGCCGGCGCCGGCGAGCAGCGTGCCGGTGTCGCAGGCATCGCCGCAGATCACGCGCAGCCCGGTGAAGCGCCGCGCGAGATAGCCGGCGAGATCGGGCTCGCGCTCGATCACGACGAGGCGCTCGATGGGACAGCCGGCGGCGATCAGCCCGCGCGTCACGCCGCCGGTGCCGCCGCCAAGCTCGAGCACCGCACCGGGCCGGCTCAGGCTCAGCTCGCGCGCCATGCCCCGCGCCACCTTGGTGCCGCTCGGCAGCGCGGCGCCGATGCCGAGCGGGTTCCGCAGCCAATGGCGGAAGAAGATCTGCCGGTCGTCTGGTGTCGCGGCGCGGCGGCGGCGCGCCGCGCGCTCAGGCGCCGCGTGCAGTGCGTCCGGCATCGGCCACTTCGCCGGCAATGACGACATCGATCAGTCGATCGGTCGAGCGCGTCTTCTGCATCTCGGCGAGCGCCGCGCGGAAGATCTCGCCGATGCGCGCATCGGGAACGGTGACGGTGAGCGGCTTGCCGCTCGCCACGGTGCGCAAGGTCGCCGGACCCAGCCGATTGACGGCGAGGACCGTGAGCGCCACCGGATCGATCACCTCCGGCGGCTCGACCAGCGGAGCGCCCATCGCCGCATACCGGTCGTGACGGCGCAGCGAGAAGCGATAGCGTGGACGCGCCGCGCTGACGAGGCGATTCCATCCGTGCTTTACCGCCAGGCGGAGGCGGCGGTCCGATGTTCCTACTTGCATGCGCTCCTCGAACGGGTTGCGCTCGCAGCTTGCTAGCACGCTTCGGTGACAGTTTTTTGTCGCAGCCCCGCGCCGCCCGCGCGGCAGGGGCGCGAAGGCGCCCTAAAGCGGGAAATGCCCGAGTCTTGCGGTTTTGCGACCGTTTCGGGGCAGAAAGGATAAGGGGCGGGGGCTGCGTCGTGCCGCCGAATCCCCGGCGAGTCGACGGCTTGCGCTTAACCCTTCAGGCGATAGCGGGCATCGAGAGCGGGCGCGCCGTCGCTCTCGACCTGGCCAAGCTCGACCAGCTCGACAAGATGCGCCAGCACCGAGCGCGCCGCCGCGCCTTTGAGGCGCGGATCGAGGCCGAGATAGACCCGGTCGACGATCGCGGGAATGGTCTCGTCGCCCTGGGCCAAGCGCGCCAAGATCGCCGCCGCGCGCTCCTGGCGATGCGCGATGAAGGCGCCGACGAAAGGCTTGGGATCGGGGATCGGCGGCCCGTGCGTCGGCCAGAAGACAGCGTCGTCGCGGGCGAGCAGCTTGTTCAGCGAGCGCATATAGGCGCTCATATCGCCGTCGGGCGGCGCGATGACGCTCGTCGACCAGCCCATGACGTGATCGCCCGAAAACAGCGCGCGCTCCTCGGCAAGCGCGAAGCAGAGATGATTGGAGGTATGGCCGGGCGTATGGACCGCGGTGAGGCGCCAGCCGGGGCCCGCCACGCTGTCGCCGTCGCGCAGCACGATGTCGGGCCGAAAGGCGTGGTCGCCGCCTTCCTCGGTGACCCCGCCGACGCCGCTGCGATCTTCGGCGCGGCCCGAGCCATGCGGGCCGAAGCCATAGGTCTTGGCGCCCGTCGCGGCTTTCACCGCGGCGGCCGCGGGCGAATGGTCGAGATGGGTGTGGGTGATGACGATATGGCTGATCGTCTCGCCGGCGAGAGCCGCGAGCAGCGCGTCGACATGGGCGGCGAGATCGGGGCCGGGATCGATGACGGCGACCGTTCCCTTGCCAACGATATAGGTGCCGGTGCCCTTGAAGGTGAACGGGCTCGGGTTGCGCGCCACCACCCGGCGGATGAGCGACGTCAACTGCGCGACGGCGCCGTACTCGACCTGGAGCTCGCGCCGGAAGGGGATCTCGACGGTCATGGCTGCGCCATAGCCGATCGGGACGGGGCTCACAAGCGCAGCGCCGGGCGGGTCAAAAAAGAAAGCCCCGCCGCCGGGGACGGCGGGGCCAGGTTGGGAACGGAAGGCGTGTGGAGGCCTTCCAGTAAATACCTAAACCAGTCTGAGCCAGGCGGGGTGTGACGCCGGTCACAGGGCGCACCCTAATCATGCCCGGTGCTGCCATGTACTTGGCGCGGGGGTGCCCCGGTGCTTGCCAGCGCATGCAGGCGACCATATTTTGCCGGCAGGCGGCTCGCGGGGGAACGCATGGCGGAGATCGCGGTTCGGTCGGAGGTGGTTGGCACCGTGATGCGCATCGCCGCGGCGGCGGGCGCGCAGGTCGCGGAAGGCGACGAGCTGGTGATTCTCGAATCGATGAAGATGGAGCTGCCGGTGCTGGCGCCCGCGGGCGGCGTGGTTAGCGCTATCCTGGTCGCGGAAGGCGATCAGGTGGGTGAAGGCCAAGTTCTGGCACGGCTGACGCGCTGAACGACGCCCGGCGCTGCCCGGGTTTCAGCCGCAAGATCGGCTCTTCGATAAAGCGCCACGAGAGGAACGCGGCCAACGCCGCAAGCGGCAGCGAGACCAGAAAGACCTGCCACCAGCTCGCCCGGCCGCCGCTCGCATGCATGACCAGGACCTCGATCGGCCAGCCATAGATGTAGAGGCCGTAGGAGAGATCGCCGAAGCGCGTCGCCGGCAGGATCGGCAGGCGCCGGTCGAGCGCGATATAGATCGCGAGATAGCCGCCGAACAGCGGGAAGAGCTCGATGAACTGCCGCAGCGGGACGCTCAGCACCAGCCCGGCCAGTGCCGCCAGCGCGACCCTGCCATCGAAGATCCCGCGGTCGCGCAGCGTGTAGAGCAGCATGCCGACAGCGAAGAAACCGAGGAGCCAGCCCCAGGTGCCGAGGAAGCCGAGCGCGCTCCAGCGCAGGCAGAACAGGCCCAGCGCGAGCAGCCCCGCCAGCACCGGCGGCGTCAGCAGCCGCAGCATGCCGAGCACCATCACGGTCAGATACATCATGAACTCGTAGCGCAGCGTCCAGAGCGAGCCGTTGACCTCGAGCCCGATCGGGTTGTTGACGAAGAGCACGCCCGGCAGCTCATGGACGGTGAGGTTCAGCAGCGTGTTGCCGTCGACATAGCCGTAGACCTGGGGATGGCGGAGATAGTCGCCGAGCGGCAGGCTGGTGACGAGCGGACCGATGACGAAGGCCGAGACGAGCAACGCCGCGAAGAGGCCGGGAAAGACGCGCAACGCGCGCTTGGCGAGATAGCGCAGCGGCGAGCCCGAGGTCTCATAGCTTTCGGTGACGAGAAAGCCGCTGATGGCGAAGAAGACGAAGACGCCGGCGAGGCCGAGGATGCTCTGGCGGTGGGTGAGCAGAATCAGCGGCTCGTGATTTTCCGTGCCCTCGGCAATGAGAAAGGAATGCGAGAAGATGACGCTGGCCGCGGCGACGAGGCGCAGCGCGTCGAAATTATTGTCCCGCCTCATCCCGGCGGCTTCATCGCCACCGAGAACATGACATTGGGCAGGATCTCGCGGATGGCGCCGCGCAGGCTCGCTTCGTCGTTGGCCGCCGCCATGGCGAGGGCGCGGCGCGGATTGCGCCGCAGGATGACGGCGGTGGCGCGACCGCCGGGCCCTGAACGAATAGTGGCAAAGACGCCGGCGGGATCAACCCGGTTCAGGGCTTTTTTGAGGCTGCTGCGGCCGCGCTCCTCGTCGAGGTCGTGGACCGGCAGCTCCTTCTCGGATTCCTCGGCTTCCGGCGGCAGCTCGGCTTCGATCGCCTCCACCGCCTGGTGGCGCGCCAGGCGCTGGAACACGGCGCGGCCTTCACCGGTATCGACGCGGAACTGCAATTCCCAGGTCTCGCCGCGCGCCGCCAGCTCGGTGATGATCGCGAAGAGATCGTCGCAATCCTGGTCATGGCTGCAGGTCAGGAAGGCGAGCCGCCCCTCATGCTGGATCACGCGGTCGTCATCTTCGGCAAAACCGAGCTCGTCCAGCGCATTGGTCAGCGCTCGCTCCGACGCGATCAGCAGCGTGCTGACATGGAGCTTGGCGCTGTCGTTGGGGTTGTCCGCGGGGTCCATGGCAGTGAGTTAACTCGGCCCGGGCCCGGAGCACAAGATGGGCCCTTCGCCCCGGCTTCTGGCTGCCATAAATCGGCAAAATCCGGCGCTGCCCAGCTATGCCTGGGCGGGGCTTCCTCGCCCCTTGGCTTTGGGTTAGCAATGGGCGGTGAACGAGGCATTGTCATGACCGAACCCGCTGCCGTCGAGGCCGGGTCCTTCACCCATCGTGAGATCCTGAGCATTTTGAGCGGCATCCTGCTGGGGATGATGCTGGCCGCTCTCGACCAGAGCATCGTCGCCACGGCGCTGCCGAGGATCGCCGGCGAGCTCGGCGGCTTCGAGCATCTGTCCTGGATCGTCTCGGGCTATCTGCTGACCTCGACCGCGTCGACGCCGATCTACGGCAAGCTGAGCGATCTCTATGGCCGGCGGTCCATGCTGCAGACCGCGATCCTGATCTTCGTCGCCGCCTCGCTGTTCTGCGGCCTGGCGCAGACCATGCCCGAGCTCATCCTCGCGCGCAGCCTGCAGGGGTTGGGTGGCGGTGGCCTCGTCAGCATGGCGCAGGCGATCATCGCCGATGTCATCTCGCCGCGCGAGCGCGGCCGCTACCAGGCCTATCTGAGCGGCGTCTGGGCGACGGCCAGCGTCGGCGGGCCGGTCCTGGGCGGCGTCTTCGTCGACTATCTGAGCTGGCGCTGGGTGTTCTGGATCAACCTGCCGGTCGGCATCGCCGCCTTCGTCCTCTGCCGACGCGCGCTGGCCGCGCTGGTGACGCGCCGCGCGCAGCGGCGCATCGACTATCTCGGTGCGGTGCTGCTGACGCTTGCCGTGGCCGATCTGCTGCTGATCTTCACCTGGGGCGGGACGACCTATGCCTGGACCTCGCGCCCGGTGCTGACGCTGATTGCCATAGCGCCGCCCTTGCTCGCCGCGTTCATCCTGCAGGAGCTGCGCGCCGCCGAACCGGTGCTGCCGCCGCGCCTCTTCGTCAACCCGGTGATCCGCGCCGCCAATCTCGCGAGCTTCATCATCGCCATGGCGATGTTCGCCGGGATCGTGCTGCTGCCGGTGTTCCTTCAGCTCGTTTCGGGCGCCGGCGCCGGCGATTCCGGCATCCTGCTGATCCCGCTGATGGCCGGCTCGGTGATCGGTGCTTTCGTTTCGGGTCAGCTCATGCGCTGGAGCGGGCGCTACAAGCTCTATCCGCTGGTCGGTCTCATCGGGGGCACCATCGCCTTTGCTCTGATGGCGACGATGGACGAAGCGACCGCGTCGGCGCTGGCGATGTCCTATATGGGCTTGCTCGGCATCGGCATCGGCTCATCGATGCCGGTGATGCTGATCGCCGTGCAGAACGCGGCCGAGCCGCGCGACATTGGCGTCTCCACCGCGACCGTCGCTTTCTTCCGCTCGCTCGGCGGCTCGTTCGGCGCGGCAATCCTGTGGTCGGTGTTCCTGGCGGCGCTGGCCCGCCATCTTCCCGGCGGCGCCGGCATGACGCTCCTGCAAAGCGGGCCCGATGCGGCGGCGGGGCTTTCGCCTGAGCAGCACGCGCTCTTTCTCCCCGCCTTGGTGCAGGCCTTCCATCTCGTCTTCGCCATTTGCGCCGCGGTCATGGCGGCGAGCGTGGTGGTGACGCTGTTCCTGCGCGAGCTGCCGCTGCGCACGACGCCGGCGCGGAGCGGCGGGGAGCATTAGGCGCTAGCGCTCCCGGCGATCCAGCGGGCGATCGTCGGCCAGGTCTCTTTCAGCGTGCGCGAGCCCATGAAAAGCCCGATATGGCCGCCGGGCACGAGCTGCTTCACGATCTTGTCGCTCGGCGTGCCGACGTATTTTTCGGCGTCGAACACCTGCTCGCGGGTGGTGATGTCGTCGGAGTCGCCCGCCAGCAGATAGAGCGGACAGGCGATCTGCTTCAGATCGAGGCGCCGGCCGAGACCGACGAAGCGTCCCTTGGCGAGCCGGTTCTCCTTGAAGATTTGGACAATCGCCTGCAGATACCAGCGGCCGGGCAGATCGATCGGGTTCTCGTACCAGCGCTCGAAGACCTCTTCCTTAGCAAGATAGGCGGGATCGTCGATGTGCTCGTAGAGATCGATGTGCTGGGTGATGTAGTGCTGTTCGGGATGCATGTTCTTCCAGCCGCGCAGCATGGTTGCGCCGCGCATGAGACCACCGCCCAGCGCCACCAACTCCTCGTAGAAGGCGGTCGGATAGGTGTGCGCCATGCGCTTCACCGGCCCGTCGCCGGCATCGGTATCGATCGGCGCGCCCGCGAGCACGAGGCTTCGCACTTTGTGCGGAAAGCGCGCGGCGTACATCGCCGCCATCCAGCCGCCTTGGCAGAGGCCGACGAGGTTGACGCGGCCGCCGAGATCGTCGATCGCGACGTTGATCTCCGCCAGATACTGGTCGATCTCCAGATCCTTCATGTCCTCCGTCGCCGATTTCCAATCGGTGAGGAAGACGCGTCCGATGCCGTTGGCGAGCAGCGTCTCGATCAGGCTCTGGCCTTTGTGGTAGTCGGCGATCATCGCGGAATGGCCGGCATAGGGCGCATCGACGATGGTGGGCAAGCCGGCGGCGCCGGGCGCGGAGTAGTCGCGGAACAGCATGGTTCTGAGGTCGAGCAGGACGCGGTTCGCCGTCGCCGGAGCGGGCCTCAGCTCGTGATGGATCTTCACTTCCTCGGCGAGGAATTCGGCGTTCTTGGCGTAGAGCTCGATGCCCTGCTCGGCCATTTGCGCCGCCGCCAGCATGGGCCAGAAGGCCGGCACGTTGATTCCGGCAAGGTCGCGGGCTGCGCGGTGAGGCGATTTGGCCATGGGTCTCTTTCCGACGTGATCGGGTTTCGGTTCACTGTCCCCAGAGGAGGAACAGGCCGATATCGCCCGGCATGCCGCCGGGGAAGTTGAGCACGCGGGCACCCAGGTGGAAGCCGTTCGGCCGCAGCTCGCGCTCCCACCGCAGATACATCTCCGCCGCTTCGCCGCGAAGGGTCGTCGGCCAGTCCGGCTGTTCCGTGTTGATGGCGCGGCCGCCATCGCTGCACAGGTCGCTTGGGAAACGCAGCAGCATGAATTCCTTGAGGCCATGCTCCGCCGCCTCGCGCGCCTGATGCAGCAGCGCCCGCCATTCCTCGCCCGAGACGTGGTCGTCGATCAAGGTTGCGACCTCCTTCCGGCGCTGCGCGGCAGCGGTGCGGCGGGCCTCGTCGCGGTGCTCGAACTCCCGGTGGGTGAAATCCGTCATCAGGTGATGAAATTGCTCGACGGTAACCGGGGCGGCGGGCGGTTGCGGCGGAGGCGCGCTCGATCCCGGCGCTTGCGTCCGGCGGTGGTGGAGGAAGTGCTCGTCAAGGCTGGCGAGGGCGCCGGCGAAGTAGCCCCGCTTTGGCGCGCTTGGCGGCGTCGCCTCTGCCGCGCTCAGCTCGCGCAGCAGGTCGGCGCGGCTGACGATGCCGATGATGCGGCCGTCGCGGACCACCGGGACCCGCTTGATGCGATGAGCCACGAGGAGCTTCGCGACGTCGCTTGCCTCGGTATTCTCGTCGACGGTGACCAGTGGCGCCGCCATCACGTCGCGCGCCGCGCGCTCGGGGCGGCGAATACTGGCGAGAAAGTCGGGATGAAGCTCGGTGCCCTCGGCGAGCATCACCAGCCACCAGTCGCGCCGCGCGTCGCGGTCCGACTCGTCGCGGCCGATCAGATCGCCCTCGCTGACCATGCCGAGCGGCGCGCCGCCGTTATCGACCACGGGCGCGGCGCTGATGCCGTGCTCGAGCAACACCTTGGCAATCTCGCGCACCGGCGTGTCGGGGCTCACCGTCACGACGTGGGTCGTCATCAGCTCGCGTACTTTCATGGGCTCACCCGGTCGAGCAATCGCCGCGTGTGGCGGGCAATCATCAGGTTCTCGTCGGTCGGGATCATCCAGGCCGAAACGGCGGCGCCGCGCGGCGACAGCCGCGGACCGCCTCTGGTGTTGGCATCGTCGTCGAGCGCGATGCCAAGCCATGTCGCGTTCTTGCAAACGCGCGCCCGTATCTCCGTCGCATGCTCGCCGATCCCGGCCGTGAAGACAAGCGCATCGAGCCCGCCCAGCGCGCCGGCGAGCGAGCCGAGTTCGCGCGCGATGCGGTAGACGAAGAGATCGACCGCTTCATGGGCCGCCGGCAGGTCGCTGGCGAGCAGCGTCCGCATGTCGTTGGAAAGGCCGGAGACGCCGAGAAGGCCTGACCGCTCATAAATGAGGCGCTCGACCGCCTTGACGCTCATGCCCTCGTGCTCGAGCAGATAAAGGATGACGCCGGGATCGAGGGCGCCCGTCCGCGTTCCCATCATCAGCCCGTCGACCGCGGTGAAGCCCATCGTGGTCGCGATGCTGCGGCCGTTTTCGAGCGCGCACAGGCTGGCGCCGTTGCCGAGATGGGC
>DATIYL010000288.1:0-17127 GCA_035517635.1 Allostellaceae bacterium
GCGCATCAGCGGCGGCGGCGAGACCACCGTTGCGGTCGACGGCGCCAGGCTGGCCGCCCGCGAATACGAGATCAGCGGCCGGACCCGCTACGAGGTCTGGCTGAGCGAGCCGCAGCAGGTGCCAGTGAAGTTCACCGTCGACGACGACACTGGCGTGGTGACCTTCACGCTGGCGCGGTGAGGCGAGCGCATCGGACAAGGAAAGCTTCAGAGCCTTACGCGTTTGAGTATCTCTCGATTGATTCGCTGGACCGTTCCGGTCCCGATACTGGGCATCCGCTCCTGCATCTCATCTCGGCGAAGCCTGGCAAGGGGTTTCAAAGAAGCGTCGCGACGTCCTTCATGTCGACCGCTTGCTCGAGGCGCAGGATGAGGTGGCACGAAGGCGGCGCCGCCTTCCATGATCGCCTCCAGGCGATGAGTTGGTCGTTGCAAAGCGGATAAATGGTTGTTCCAGGTGACGGGCCGGTCCGGCGTTAACGAGCTTCGCTTGACAGGCAGTGGAAAGCACCGCATAGAATAAATTCATTCGTACACGAACAGTATGGTCGCCATGATGTGGCGGCGACGGAGGCGGGTACGGTGGACGCGTATCTCCGGCCGACCGAGCTCGGCGAGGCGCTTCGCGCGTTGAGCACCGGACCGCGCGTGATCCTGGCTGGTGGAACCGACTTCTATCCCGCGCTTGTCGGCAAGCCGATCACCGGCGACGTCCTCGACATCACGGGTCTCGCCTCGCTTCGGGGAATCACGCAGGACGGCGCGGGCTGGCGCATCGGCTGCCTCACGACCTGGAGCGATCTGCTCGTCGCGCCGCTTCCCCCGTATTTCGACGGTCTGAAGCAGGCCGCGCGCGAGGTCGGTGGCGTGCAGATCCAGAATGCCGCCACGCTGTGCGGCAATGTCTGCAACGCCTCGCCGGCCGCGGACGGCGTGCCCAATCTCATGGCGCTCGACGCGGCGGTGGAGCTGTCCTCCGTCTCCGGCACTCGCCGTCTACCGCTCGCGGAATTCGTTATCGGCAACCGCCGCACCCGGCGGCGACCGGACGAGCTCGTCACGGCTATCCTGATCCCGAAGCCGGTGCGGCCGGCGCGCGGCCGCTTTCTCAAGCTCGGCGCCCGCAAATACCTTGTCATCTCCATCGTCATGGTCGCGGCGGTCCTCGAAGAGGCGGCGGACGACACGGTCGCTACCGCACGCATCGCCGTCGGCGCCTGCTCGGCCGTAGCGTGTCGGCTGCTGGCGCTCGAGGAGGCCCTGGCGGGCCGGCGCCTCGATCGACATCTGGGAGACGCCGTCAGGGCGGCGCATCTTGTGCCGCTCGATCCCATCGACGACGTGCGCGCAAGCGCGGCTTATCGGGGCGACGCCGCGGTGACGCTGCTCCGGCGCATCCTGAGCGATCTGGGAGTCGGCCTTTGACCGACCGGTTTCCCGTGGTGAGCTTCGAACTCAACGGCCGGCCCACCGCGGTCCGTGTTTCGCCGCTCCGGCGCCTCGCCGATGTGCTGCGCGAGGAGCTTGGGCTCAAAGGCACCAAGGTCGGCTGTAATGCCGGCGATTGCGGGGCCTGCACCGTTTTGCTCGACGGCGGGCAAGTCTGCGCCTGCCTTGTGGCAATCGGCCAAATGTCCGGTCGCCGCGTCACGACCGTCGAAGGTTTGGCAGCAAACGGGGTGCTCAATCGCCTCCAGCGCGCTTTTCACCAGCATGGCGCCGCGCAGTGTGGCGTCTGCACGCCCGGCATGCTGATGGCTGCGACGGATCTCTTCGCGCGCAATCCGTGGCCCGATGAAACGGCGGTACGCGACGCGCTCGGCGGGGTTCTGTGCCGCTGCACCGGCTATCGCAAGATCATCGAGGCGGTGCTCGCCGCCATCGACGGCGTCGACCCGACCGAGCCGGCAGCGCCACCGCCGGGCCAGGCGGTGGGCGCGCGCCTGCCCAAAACTGATGGCATCGCCAAGCTGACCGGTGCCGAACGCTATGGCGACGATGTGGCGCCGGCCGATGCCCTGTGGTTGCGCGCGGTGCGCTCGCCCCATGCCCGGGCGCGTTTCACCCTCGGGTCGTTCGACCCGCTCCTTCAGCGCTATCCCGGCCTCGTGCGCGTGCTCACGGCGAAGGATGTGCCGGGGCAGAACCGCTTCGGCATATATCCCGACATCAAGGACCAGCCCGTGCTCGCGGACGGTGCGGTGCGCTTTCGCGGCGAGGCGGTGCTCGCTCTCGTCGGAGACGCCGCGACGATCGCCGCCATCCCTGACGACGAGCTGCCGATTGCCTGGCGGCCGGAAGCGCCGATCCTGGGTATTTCGGCGGCTCTTGCTCCAGGGGCTGCAGCGCTTCATGCCGACAAGCCCGACAATGTGCTGGTCCGCGGATTGGTGCGGCGCGGCGATGCGGCCGCGGGGTTTGCCGCAGCGGCGGCAGTGGCCGAGGGCCGCTTCGAGACTGCTTTCGTCGAGCACGCCTATATCGAGCCCGAGGCGGGCTACGCGCGGCGCGTGAAGGGCGTTGGCGGCGCGGATCGCATCGAGATCGTCGCTTGCACGCAAACGCCCTACATGGATCGCGACGAGCTCGCCCTCGTGCTGGGCCTGAGGCGCGAACAGGTGCATGTCGTGCCGACGGCGGTCGGCGGCGGCTTCGGTGGCAAGCTCGATATCTCGCTTCAGCCGCTGATCGCGACCGCGGCCTGGCTGCTCGATCGGCCCGTCCGCGGCGTCTACACGCGGCCCGAATCGATGGTCGCGACCACCAAGCGGCACCCGGCCACGATCGAGGCACGCTTTGCCTGCGATGCGGACGGGCGGCTCTCGGCCGTCGAATTCCATGGCGACTTCAACACCGGCGCCTACGCCTCATGGGGACCGACAGTTGCCAACCGGGTACCGGTCCATGCCACCGGGCCTTATGCCGTGCCCGCAGTCAAGGCGACGACCCGCGCGGTCCATACGAACGAGACGCCGGCGGGAGCCTTCCGCGGGTTCGGCGTGCCTCAGGCCGCGATCGCGCACGAGGCGCTGATGGACGAGCTCGCCGAGCGACTCGGTTTCGATCTGCTCGAGTTCCGCCGGCGCAACGCGCTGCGCCGCGGCTCGGTCACGGCCACCGGCCAGAAGCTCGAAGCGAGCGTCGGCCTCGTTCCCTGCCTCGATGCGCTCGAGCCACGCTGGCGGGCCGCGCGCGGCGCGGCCGAGCGCTTCAACGCGGCCGGTGGCGTGCACCGCCGCGGCGCCGGTATCGCCTGCATGTGGTACGGCATCGGCAACACGTCGCTCTCCAATCCTTCGACCATGAAGGTGGGCTTGAGCGGCGACGGCCGGCTCACGCTCTACAGCGGCGCGGTCGACATCGGCCAAGGCTCCAACACCATCATGGTGCAGATCTGCGCCGATGCTCTCGGCATCGCCGCCGACCGGTTCCAGCTGGTGACCGGCGATACGGACCTCACTGCCGACGCCGGCAAGACCTCGGCCTCGCGCCAGACCTTCGTCTCGGGCAGAGCTGTTCAGCTCGCAGGTGAGGATCTGCGCCGAAAAATCCTCAGGCTCGCCAATGTCGGGCGCGGCGCGGCGATCCACCTCGAGGGCGCATTGCTCATCCTCAACGACGGCGCGACCCGCCGCGTCGTCGACCTCGGCACATTGCCTGCGGCAGAGGGCGGCGACGTGCTCGTTGGCATCGGGCATTTCGATCCGCCAACCACGATGCTCAATCAGGACGGGCAGGGCGTCCCCTATGCCACCTATGCTTTCGCGGCGCAAATGGCCGAAGTGGAGGTCGACCTCGAGCTCGGCACTGTCAAGGTACTGCATATCACCGCCGCGCACGATGTCGGCCGCGCGGTCAATCCGACTCAGGTCGAAGGCCAGATCCACGGCGGCATCGCCCAAGGCCTCGGTCTCGCCCTCATGGAGGAGTTCATCCCCGGCCGCAACGAGAACCTGCACGACTATCTGATCCCGACCATCGGCGACGTGCCGCCGATCGAGACCCTCATCATCGAAGATAGCGAGCCGCTCGGGCCGTTCGGCGCCAAGGGCATCGGCGAGCCCGCACTCATTCCGACGGCACCCGCCATTCTCGGCGCCATCCATCATGCGACGGGCGTGCGCATCCGGCGCGTCCCGGCGACCCCGGACCGCGTGCGCGCGGCTCTGCTAGCGGCGAGAAGGTAGAGCGAATGCGGTCGGGGACGCGCCAAGGAGGAAATGGTCATGGCTGAGCCGGCGACGAACAAGGATGGGCGCGATGCCGCTCTCGTCGTCTGCGATGCCTGCCCGGTGCTGTGCCGCATCCGCCCCGGCCGCACCGGCGCCTGCGACCGCTATGGTAATGTCGACGGCCACCTCACGCGCATGGACCCGATGGTTCTGGCCCAAGCGGTCATCGAGCAGGACGGCGAGGTCGTGCCGTTTCTCGTCGATGCGGAAGGGGGCGGCGGCATCCTGTCCGCGCCGCCCGCGTCGCCGAGCAAGCGCTTCCTCACCGGCATTGGCTCGGGTACGACCTATCCTGACTACAAGCCGGCTCCCTTCATCGTCGCGAGCGAGCATGACGGCATCGACATGGTGACCGTGGTGACGGAGGGCATTTTCAGCTATTGCGGCCTCAAGCTGAAGATCGATACCGACCGTTACGTCGGTCCCGAACAGGCGGCGCTGCGCTGCGAAGGCGAGCAGGTCGGCCATGTAACGACGGCGGAGTACGGCTCCCAGATGCTGGCTGTTGGCGGCGTGCGTCACTTGACCGGCGGCAGCAAGAAGGAAGGCAGCGTCACCTGTGAGACCATGCTCAAGCTCTGCAACAAGGAGCCGGTGGAGCTCAGCGTGGACGGCGGCGCCACAATTACCGTGCAGGCGGGCAAGGCGCCGCTCATCAATGGCGTCCGGGAAGAGCGTATGCGGGTCGGCTGCGGCTCGGCGACAATTGGCATCTTCGCCAAGCAATGGTTCGGCCATGTCGACGAGGTGGTGGTGGTCGATGACCACATAACCGGCGTGCTCACCGAGCATCAAGCGGGCCGTTTCCTCGACCTCAAGGCCGCGGGTCTCCGCGTGCGCGGACGGCGTTCGACTCCCGGACGCTATTTCCAGGTCGCCGACCCCGGCAGCGGCTGGGGCGGCACCAATATCGATGACCCGCTCTCGATCATCGAGTCGATCGATCCCAAAATCGCATGGCCGGGCCTGCGACTCCTCATGGTCAGTACGACCGGCGAGGATGCCGAGTATTTCGTCCTCGACGATCGGCTCAAGCCGGTCAAGGCTGAGATGCCGGCGGCGATCAGCAAAGTCGTCGACCGCATCGGCGAGAACTGCGAGCCGGCGCTCGTCTCGGTCCTGTTCATGGCCGGCGCGGGTGGGTCGTTACGCGCAGGCGTCACGGAGAATCCGGTGCGACTGACACGCTCGGTCAAGGAGACGCTGACCCGCGTCACGGCGGGGGGCGCTCCCGTCTATGTCTGGCCGGGGGGCGGCATCACCTTCATGGTGGACGTCACGCGCATGCCGGACAGGGCATTCGGGTATGTGCCGACGCCGGCGATCGTGGCGCCGATCGAGTTCACCATGCGGCTCGACGACTATCGCGAGCTCGGCGGGCACATGGACAGCGTGCGCCGGCTCGACGACGTCGCGGGCGTCGACCGCTTGCGGGTCACGGCGTGGCACGACGACAATCCCTGGCCTTTCGATCCGCCGCCCGATGCCGGGCGCAGGGGGACGGAGTGAGTGCCACGGCGACAGGCTCCAGCGGCGTGCAGAGGGCGGGCCCCTGTGCTGCGCGATTGCCCGACGGTCGCCGGCTGCATCTCCGGCACGGCCCGATCGATCTCGTGATCGAGGCGTTCGGCGAAGCCACGGAAGTGGGCCGCGCCTACGCCCAGGCGAGCGAGCGTTTTCAAGATATCCTTCCCACGCTGGTCGCCGAGCTCGGCATTCTCCGCGCGCCGCTCCGGTCGGTTTATCCCGAGGCGGTTGGGCCGGTGGCGCGTCGCATGGTCGCCGCCTGCTGGCCCCACCGCGTCCGCTTCATCACACCCATGGCGGCGGTGGCGGGGGCGGTGGCGGACGAGATGCTGGCATCGATGACGGCCGGCCGGAACCTCGTTCGCGCCTATGTCAATGATGGCGGCGACATCGCTTTACACCTGGCGCCGGGTGCGACGCTTCGCGCCGGTATTGTTACGGATGTTTCGAAGCCCGCGCTGTTCGGGCATGTCGAGCTGTTGGCGGCAATGCCCGTGCGTGGCATCGCCACCAGCGGGCGCGCAACCAAGGGGCAAGGTGGCCGCAGCTTCTCCCTCGGCATCGCCGATTCAGTGACGGTGCTGGCACGCGACGCCGCCACCGCCGACGCCGCCGCGACGGTGATCGGCAATGCCGTCGACATCGATCATCCCGCGATCCATCGCGTGCCCGCGCGCGACGTCGATCCCGACAGCGATCTCGGCGCGCTTCCTGTGACGGTCAGGGTCGATGATCTCGAGCCGGACGATATCTCCCTGGCGCTGGCGAACGGTGTCGCCAAAGCGCGAGAGCTCTTCGGTGCCGGGCTCATCCACGGTGCAGTCCTCACGCTCTCGGGCACCTATCGGCTTGTAGGAGACGGCGGCCTCGCGCTCGCGGCACCGCCGAAAGCCGCATGAACCCTGCTGATCTGCGCGCCGGTTCGTGCATGGCCGGCGCGATCAAAGTCGAGGAGGGATCGCGATGACCCCGATGTGTATTCGCAAGCTGATCACGGTCGTCGAGGAAACTCGGCGCGAGATGGGCGAGACCGTCGATCCGCCGACACGCAAGGCCGCAGCGATCGCGGTGATCGAAAACCCGTTTGCCGCACGCTACGCCAGGGATCTGGAGCCGCTGATGGCGATCGGCGAGGAGCTCGGCGGCTTGCTCGGCACCCGCGCGGTGGCCGCTCTCGGGATCGCGCCTGGCCGTGCCGAGAGCTACGGCAAGGCCGCCGTGGTGGGCGAGGGCGGCGAGCTCGAGCACGCCGCCGCCATCCTTCATCCGCGTCTTGGAACGCCGCTCCGCGCGGCGGTCGAGAAGGGCGCAGCGCTGGTGCCGTCGGCCAAGAAGATGGGCGGCATCGGCACGCCCATCGACGTGCCGCTGGGTCATAAAGACGCCGCGTTCGTCCGCAGCCATTTCGATGGGATGGAGGTGCGCGTGACGGACGCGCCCCGCGCCGACGAGATCATGGTCGCGGTGGTGGTGACCGACGGCGGCCGGCCGCTGCCCAGGGTTGGCGGCCTTACCAAGGATCAGATCAAGGGACAAGACGGCTTGCGCTGACCGGCAGGTTAATCACAACGGGAGTTGGACGTCATGATGGAACGCAGAACTTGGCTCGTCGGGGCGGCGGCCCTTCTCGCTAGCCCGGTCGCCCAACTGTCGATCGCAGAGGCGGCCGACTCCATCAAGATCGGCGACATCAACAGCTACACGGGGCTGCCGGCCTTCACCCTACCCTACCGCAACGGCTGGCAGATGGCGTTGGAGGAGATCAACGCCGCCGGCGGTGTGCTCGGCCGCAAGCTCGAGGTGATCTCCTACGACGATGGCGGCAAGCCGGGCGAAGCGATCAACCGCGCCCAGCAGCTCATCAGCGAGGATCACGTCGCCTTGCTGATGGGGACCTTCTTTTCGAATATCGGCCTTGCTGTCAGCAACTTCGCGGCGCAGAACAAGACGTTCTTCATGGCAGCCGAGCCGCTCACGGACGCGATCACTTGGGAGAAAGGCAACCGCTACACCTTCCGGCTGCGCCCAAACACCTACATGCAGTCGGCGATGCTCGCCGCGGCTGCCGCCAAGTTGCCGGCCAGACGCTGGGCCACGGTGGCGCCCAACTACGAATACGGCACTTCCGCCGTCGCGGACTTCAAGAAGCTGCTCTCGGCCAAGCGGGCCGACGTCGAGTGGGTCGCCGACCAACTGCCCGCGCTTGGCAAGATCGACGCCGGAGCGACGGTCGAGGCTCTTGCTCAGGCAAAGCCGGACGCCATCTTCAGCGCGCTCTTTGGCGGCGATCTCGCAAAGTTCGTGCGCGAGGGCGAGGCGCGCGGATTGTTCAAGGATCGCGCCGTCGTCAGCCTGTTGACCGGCGAGCCCGAATACCTCGATCCGCTCAAGGACGAAGCGCCCAAAGGGTGGATCGTGACGGGCTATCCCTGGTACGCGATCCACACGCCGGCTCATGACAAGTTCGTCAAGGCCTATCAGGCCAAGTACAATGACTATCCTCGAATGGGATCGGTGGTGGGTTACAACACGATGCTCGCCGTCGCCGCGGCGCTCAAGAAGGCCGGGTCGACCGACACCGAGAAGCTGATCAAGGCTACCGAAGGGCTTGAGGTGTCGAGCCCGGTCGGCACCTTCGTCTTCCGAGCGATCGATCATCAGTCGACCATGGGCACGTATGTCGGGAAGACCGACGTAGAGAACGGCCGGGGCGTCATGGTCGATTGGCATTACGCCGACGGCGCCAACTACCTGCCGAGCGACGCCGAAGTGAAGAAGATGCGCCCGGCCGAGTGACGTTGCGCTCATGGTATCCAGATCACGAATGCTTCGGATAGCGCGCGCGTTCGTCCACACCTCGTTTGCCTCGCCCGCTTGGCCCCTCAGCGGCGGAGACGATTGGGGCGAAGCGGGGTCAGCCGCAAAATTGCGATCGCCGGTATGACCTTCATCATTGTCCAGTTCTTGACCGGGATGACCACGGCGTCCTCATTGTTCCTGGTCGCGAGCGGGCTTTCGATCATCTTCGGCGTCACGCGCATCGTGAACTTCGCGCACGGCTCCTTCTACATGCTCGGCGCCTATATCGCCTATACGCTGGTGGCTCACTTGGGCGGCGCCGTCGGTTTCTGGGGCGGCGTTCTGCTTGCCGCGTGCATCGTCGGGCTCATTGGCGCGGCAATGGAAATCCTGCTCCTTCGCCGAATTTATCAGGCGGCTGAGCTGTTCCCGCTGCTCGCAACGTTCGGCGTGGTGCTGGTCGTTGAGGACGCTGCGCTCGGCATCTGGGGGCCCGCGGACCTGCTCGGTCCGCGTGCGCCGGGGCTCGAGGGGGCAATCGATATTCTCGGGCGGCCCTTTCCTACCTATGATCTCCTGCTTGTCGCGATCGGCCCCCTGGTTTTGGCGGGCCTGTGGCTGCTCTTCCACCGGACGCGCTGGGGCATCCTGGTACGCGCGGCGACCCAGGATCGCGACATGGTCGGAGCGCTTGGCGTTCGGCACAGCAGCCTCTTCACCTGCGTTTTCCTCCTCGGCGCCTTTCTCGCCGGCCTCGGCGGTGCGGTGCAGCTGCCGCGCGAGGCCGTCAATCTCCACATGGACCTCAACATCATTGTCGAGGCCTTCGTGGTCGTGGTCGTGGGCGGCATGGGCAGCATCCTCGGCGCCTTCCTGGCCTCGGTACTGATCGGAGAGTTGCAGGCCTTCGGCATTCTGGCCTTTCCCGGGATCACATTGGTGATCACCTTCCTGGCGATGGCCGTGGTTCTCGTGATCCGCCCCTGGGGACTGCTCGGTCGGCGTGAGGCCGCCGCGCGCATGCCGAGCACCGCCAGCGAAGCGCCGCTGCGGCGCGCGACGGGCGGGCAGCGCCTGCTCGGCTATGCGGCGGCAGTGATCTTGGTCCTGCTGCCGTTCGCGATCGGCGACTATGGACGGGTGGTGCTCACCGAAATCGTCATTCTGGCGCTGTTTGCCGCGAGCTTGCATTTCATCACCGGAGCGGGCGGCATGGTCTCATTCGGGCACGCCGCCTATTTCGGCCTAGGCGCTTATGGCGCGGCCCTGATCGTCATGCATGTCGGAGGCGGGATGCTGCCCGCCCTCATCGCGGCGCCGCTCCTCGGCGGCCTTGGAGCGCTGGTGTTTGGGTGGTTTTGCGTGCGCCTCGCCGGCGTCTACTTCGCCATGCTGACTCTCGCCTTCGCTCAGATCGCCTGGTCTGCGGTGACGCAGTGGGACGCTTTCACCGGCGGGGATAACGGCATCCTCGGCGTCTGGCCGGCACGCTGGGCGAGCGACAAGCTCGCCTTCTACTATCTGGCTCTGGCACTATGCGGCGGCTCGGTGCTGTTCCTGCGCCGCATGCTGTTCGCCGCTTTCGGTTATACCTTGCGGGCCGGCCGCGATTCGCCGATGCGTTGCGACGCGATCGGTATCGATGTTCGCCGCCATCAGTGGCTCGCCTTCGCCCTTTCGGGCCTGTTCGCCGGCGTCGCCGGCGGCATCTATGCCTTCTCCAAAGGCAGCGTCTTTCCGACCGTGATGTCGATCCCTACATCAGTCGATGCGCTCGTCATGGTGCTGCTCGGCGGCCTCCATACGCTTTCCGGCCCGTTGGTCGGCGCCGCCGTATTCACGGGACTGCAGGAGCAGATCGGCTCCCTCACTGACTATTGGCGAGGGATCGTGGGCGCCGTCATTCTTCTGCTGGTGCTCGTCTTTCCCCAAGGCATCGCCGGTTTCGTGCGCGACCGGCTCGAGCGCGCGACCCGTGTCGGAGAGGCCGGATGAGCCTGCTGAGCGTGCGGAGCCTCAGCAAGGTATTCGGTGGCGTTCACGCCGTCGCGGGAGTGAACTTCGAACTGGCTGCCGGCGAGATCGTGGCGCTGATCGGTCCGAACGGAGCAGGCAAGACCACTTGCTTCAACATGCTGGGCGGCCAGCTCCGCCCCGACCGCGGCAGCATCCGCCTGGATGGCCGCGAGTTGGTCGGACTGCCGCCACGCGAGATCTGGCGTCTCGGCGTGGGCCGGACCTTTCAGGTCACGGCAACCTTCCCTTCGATGACCGTGCGGGAGAACGTGCAGGTGGCGTTGATCTCCCAGCATCGCCGCACCCTTGGCCTGTGGCGGCCGGCGCGTGAGCTCTATGTCGACGAAGCGACGGCGCTGCTCGCGCGGGTAGGCATGGCCGATCAAGCAGGACGCGCATGCGGTGTGCTGGCCTATGGCGATCTGAAGCGGGTCGAGCTCGCCATTGGCCTCGCGAATGCGCCGCGTCTCCTGCTAATGGATGAGCCGACCGCTGGCATGGCGCCGCGCGAGCGCGTGGCTCTCATGCAGCTGACGGCCGAGATCGTGCGCGAGCGCGGCGCCAGCGTACTGTTCACCGAGCACGACATGGATGTGGTGTTCAGCCATGCCGACCGGCTCATCGTGCTGAACCGCGGCGAGGTGATAGCCGAAGGCTTGCCGGCGGAGGTGCGCGGCGATGCGCGCGTGCGCGACATCTATCTCGGCAGCACCGCAATGGCCGTCTGATGCTCAGAATTGCAGACCTGAACGCCTTCTACGGCCGCGCCCATATCCTCTTCGACCTCGCCATCGAGGTCGCCAAGGGCGAGGTGATTGCTCTCCTCGGCCGCAACGGCGCCGGCAAGTCGACGACGCTCAAAAGCATCATCGGACTGGTGCGCCCCGCGTCGGGCGAGATCCGTTTCCGCGGACAGCCGATCTCCGGCTTGGCGCCGTATGCCATCAGCCGCCTCGGTCTCGGTTACGTGCCGGAGGAGCGGCGCGTTTTCGATGAACTCACGGTCATGGAGAATCTGGAGGTGGGACGCCAGACGCCGCGTACCGATGCGCCGACCTGGACGCCTGAACGGCTGTTCGCCCTGTTCCCCAATCTCGCGGAAATGCGGACGCGTCGCGGTGGCTCCATGAGCGGCGGAGAGCAGCAAATGCTGACCATCGCCCGCACCTTGATGGGCAATCCGGCGCTGATCCTGCTCGACGAGCCGTCGGAGGGTCTGGCCCCGGTGATCGTCGAGCAGATGGCGCGCACCGTCTGCGCGCTGAAGGCGGAGGGGTTGACGGTGGTGCTGTCCGAGCAGAACCTGCACTTTGCCCAAATGGTCGCCGATCGTGGCTACGTCATCGAAAAAGGGCGTATCTGCTATCACGGTACGATGGCCGAGCTCGCTGCCGACGAGGAGGTGCGCGCGACGTATCTGACGGTCTGACGACGCGCGATCCTTGCAGCACCGCCGGATGCGCAGACAGTCCGGGAGTCAATAGACGAATGAACCGGGCCGGAATGCCCGGCTCGAGGACACAGTCAGGGAGGGAACATGGCGGAGGTACAGAGTACGGCAGCTTCCGGCAAGCTGGTCATTCGCAACATCGGGCTTCTGCTCTCGGGCGACCTCGCTTGGCCGATCATCGATGCCGACACGATCGTCGCGGTCGACGGCCGCATCGCGGCAATCGGCAAGGCCAAGGACGTCGATACCGAGCGTGCGACCACGGTCGTCGACGCCAAGGGGACGGTGCTGGCGCCGGGTCTGATAGACAGCCACGTTCATCCGGTGTTCGGCGATTGGACGCCGCGGCAGTCCCAGCTCAATTGGATCGACAGCTTTCTCCATGGCGGCGTAACCACCATGATCTCGGCCGGCGAGGTGCATCTGCCGGGCCGGCCGAGGGACATTGTGGGCGTCAAGGCGCTCGCCATCACGGCACAACGCGCGTTCAGCGGCTTCCGTCCGGGCGGGGTCAAGGTCCATGCCGGCGCGCCCGTGCTGGAGCAGGGCATGGTGGAAAGCGACTTCAAAGAGTTGGCCGATGCCGGCGTCAGGTTGCTGGGCGAGGTCGGGCTTGGCGGCGTGAAGGCGGGAGCCGAGGCGCGTCAGATGGTCGCCTGGGCGCGCAAATACGGCATCAACAGCACGATTCACACGGGCGGCCCGTCGATTCCGGGCTCCGGCCTGATCGACAAGGACGTGGTACTGGAGGCCGACGCGGACGTGATCGGCCACATCAACGGCGGCCATACGGCGCTGCCGCTCCATCAGATCCGGGCACTCTGCGAGGGCTGCAACCGGGCTATCGAGATCGTGCACAATGGCAATGAGCGTGCAGCTCTCTACGCTTCGCGCATGGCGAAGGAGATGGAACAGCTGGGGCGCGTCATTCTCGGAACCGATAGCCCGGCCGGTTCAGGCGTGCAGCCGCTCGGCATCCTGCGCATGGTGGCGTTGCTCGCCAGCCTGGGCGAAGTGCCGACGGAGCAGGCCTTCTGTTTTGCGACCGGCAACACAGCCCGCCTGCGCAAGCTCGACACGGGGATCGTCGAGACCGGCCGGGCAGCGGATTTCGTGATCATGGATCGCGCGCAGCATACGTCGGGCCGCACGTTGCTGGAAAGCGTGGCGCTTGGCGACATTCCAGGTATCGGCATGACCATCATCGACGGGATCGTGCGAACGGGCCGTAGCCGAAATACGCCGCCGGCGACCGTTGTGCCGGAGATTGTGTCGGCATAGCGGCGACTTGGCTTGTCGCAGTCGCGTACATCGCAACGGGCCTCATCGTCGGTCGACTCGATTCGAACAATTGGAAGCTGCAATGAGAAGCACAGTTCCACGGCGCGCATCAACGGCGCAGCGCGCACCTGCCGCGGCGGTCGCCGATTACCGGCTCGAAGAGCAAGTGGGATATCTACTGCGCAAGGCGCATCAGCGCGCTACCGCGATCTTCATGAAGCATTTCGGCGCGCATCAACTGACGCCAACCCAGTGGACAACACTGGTGCGCGTGCAGGAACAGGGCAGCGTATCGCAAAACCGGCTTGGGCGTCTGACGGCGATGGATCCCGCGACCATCCAGGGAGTGGTGCAGCGCTTGATCGAGCGCGGCCTGATCGCGCGCACACCCGATCCCAAGGATGGCCGCCGCAAGCGCCTTGCGCCCACGCCGACCGGAAAAAGAGCAGTCACCACTTTGGTCTCCGAGGCTTACAAGGTCAGTTGGGATACCCTGAAACCTCTCACCCCGTCAGAAAGAGCGCTCTTTCTCGGCCTGTTGTCTCGGCTCGGCGGTTCGTGAATTAGCTCTGATGACGACGGCGCAATAAAGCGCTGTGCCATGGTAGACGTAAAGGTGCCAATTCAAGTCTGTCAGCGGGCGCCATTCAAGCGCCGCACTCCGGGGTCGGCACGCCGATGCTTCCAGAATGCGGACTAACTCAAGCGGCCGAGAGAGTCCGCTGAAGACCGTTGAGCGGTAATCGCGAGCGGCAATTGGCACGTCCAGTATGTGCCAACAGGCGACATTCAACGGTTGGAGATACATTGAGCCACAGCGAGTCAGAGGACGTCCCTGAGGAAAGTCGGCCACGACTCAACCGCCCTTGGCGCTTCCAGTTAAGGTCTCCAGCGGCAACAGGAGATCGTGGGCCTATCAGGCGCGGGAGCAAGCGCGGCGACGACCGCGACGGCATCAACGATGCGCGAGCGCGAGAGCGCCGCATGAGACCGTTTGATCAGGGAGGCCCGGAGCGAGTGATGATGAAGGCAGCCCGGTCGCCGCGATCCAGTCCGCCAATCCGGACGACGAGGAGGACCAGCCCCCCATTAGCCGCGGCCGCGCTCCGCGGCTGCCTGTGGGGCGGCGTTCGCGTTGAAGACGCAGCGGGGCGCGTCCGCGCCGGAGATCGCCGCGAGGCGCGACCATTTCCACACCTCGTCCCAATAGGCCTTCTTGATCTCGGCGGCGGCCTTCGCGTTGTCGACGACGTAGCCGAACTCCTGAAGGTCGGTCGGATAGAGATTCTCCGAGCCGATATAGAACAGTCGGTCGTCGACCATCCAAAACTTCGCATGCGTGCCGATCGGCCGGCGGTCGGGCCACGCGGCATCCGGTCCGAAGCGCAGCGGAGCGAGATGAAACCGCCGGCACAGGAGATCTGACAGCGCTGGGTCCTTGAGGCCGCTGCGGTGCGCCACCACGTCCTTGATTTTCTGCGCCACGACATCGAGCGGCACGCCGTTGCTGTAGCTGCCGATCGGGCCCGCAGCGCCGAGATTGGACAGTACGATCCAGACCTCGCCGTTATTTTTGGTGAGAAGGTCTGCGATGTCGTCCAGCGCAGCGACCGGCCAAGACAAGTCGATTGCGCCCTTGGCCAAGGCGAATGCCACATCCTGCTGCACCATTCGGATGGAACGCGTCGCCGCGCCGAGCAGCAGGTCGCGCGCGATGAGGGATTGGTCGGCAAAGTTTTGCGTTATGCCCTTGGCGAGACGACCGATCGAGAGGATTTGCACGTCGCCCGGCGCCCTGGTGTCGTCGGACGGGAGCTCAATATGCCCGACGCAGGTATCGTCGGTATCCGTGGCCCTGGCGCCGAAGTACGCGAAATGGTCATTCACCCCAGGGACCGGCTCACGTGCGCACACCGATTGCCAGAGCGCGTCGGCGAAGCGGCTGGCGTCTCGGGCGGCCGGCCCTTCGAGTTCCATCGAGATGTCGAACACAGGGTCCTTCGCGAGATAGTCAGGGCTCCACAGGTTTTCGCCGCCGACGATCGCCCGATTGCCGTCGACAGCGACGATCTTCGCGTGGTTCCAGGAGAAGCCGTCGCAGCCCGTGGCAGGATCGCAGGAGCGCGTCGCCGCCGTGTACACGCGGAGGCGCGACTTCGGCACGCTGCGGGCGTCGAGGACGAGCTCGTCGAGGAACTTGCGCATGTCAGCGCCCGCCGGTGGATAATCGCCGGCGATCGCCCGGATCGTCACACTTCGTCCGCTATAGGCAAGCCAAGTGACGGCGTTGCGCAGTGCGGCGAGAAACCGGCCGTCTGCCGGCGGCGCAAGCATCACGATATCGACCGACTTTCGCGCCGAGATAACGAGCGTGTAGAAGACGTCTAGGAGCTTGTCGGCGGGGCCGAGGCAGAAGCGGCGCGGCCGCTCTCCGGGCCGCACGACCGACGCCAGCAATGGACTGCAGGGGCCGGAGCTGCAGTCGGGTGGCGCGCGGCACACCGGCAGGCGGAAATTGGCATCACAGTTCTTGCAATCTAGCGGCACGTAGCTCACCGCTGCCGCCTGCTCGCCCCACACATCGGGCGTTTCCATGATCCAGCTGCGCGGAAGACGGTTGCCGCTCGTCAGGTGGTAGGTCGTGCCGCGGAAGACGCGGAACGGATCGGTCTTCTCGATCTGCTCGAGCGCCTGCTTGGTAAGAGGGACGGCAGAGTGCGGATCGAGCGGCTCGATGCCGTACCGCGCGACCGCCTCCCGCGTGCCGCCGCCGCCGACATGATTGATTCCTCCCTGCGGCGGAAAGAGCGAACAACCCGCCAACAGCATCCACAGCGCGAGGAAGAGAGGCCGCAACACGCAGAGAGGAACGCCGGCTCGGCTGCAAGCGCGTCGCGCGCGCCCCTTTTTAGCGCGCGATGCGATCATTTCCACGACCCGCCGCAACCGCCAACTGCCGCTCCTCACAATCCGCCAATGATGACTGCCCGCTCATGTGGTGGCATGTCGGTCGGCGGGCGATCCAGTCTGAGGCGCTCGCCGGCCTCTTCAAAGCACCTCAGTTACTTTATTCGTTTATACCGATCGTGGAGACTCTTAATGAGCCAGAACAAGGAGGCAATGTGGTCGGGTGGAATCATGCCCTAACGGTTTGCGCGGGAGTGGTGATGCTCGCGGGTTGCGTCCAAATATCTGAGCCGGCCCCCAGCTGGCCCGCGAACCCCAGCGCAGCCGAGGTTGTTGGCGCGCTCGCAGGTGGCGCTCTCGGCGGGTATGTCGGCTCCCAGTTCGGTGCCGGAAGCGGGGCCCTGGCAATGACCGGGCTTGGAGTCACGGCTGGGGCGGCGCTCGGTAGGGAGCTCGCACAGAATCTTGAGACTGCGAACCGTCCGGCCGCGCAGCAGCACATCGTGATCCCCTATGGGTACTGTCTGCGTCCATTGAGCGGGTCAGCGTCCACTGCGGGCTCGCTATTCCTCACTCCGTGCTAAGGGGCGATCTTCATCGTGGCCGCCTCCTCTCGCCGAGATCCTGGCCCGGCGAAGTTTGAGATGGCGCCGCGAGAAACGTGGCGCCATTAGACCGCTTTGGATCACGAGCGGCGGCGGTCGAAGCTATGTCCACGTCTAATCAGCTCGGCCGCAGTGAGTAGCCCCTGGCGCGCACGGCCTCCCACGGCGGGTTGGTGCCAGGAGCGGTCATCTCACGCCGGACAGCTGCGCCGCGGGGCCGGCCATGCCAGGATTATGACTAACCGGCGCACCGCGCTCGCCCTGGTGCTTGATAATTAGGCGTCGTTGATCACCCGATAAGCGGCTCGAA
>DATIYL010000289.1:0-36352 GCA_035517635.1 Allostellaceae bacterium
GCGGCGCCGGCGCTGCGCGGCGTGAGCCTCACCGTGCCGGCCGGCCGCACCGTGGCGTTGGTCGGCGCGTCGGGCGCCGGCAAGAGCACGATCCTCAACCTCATTCCGCGCTTCTACGACGTGGAGCGCGGCCGGGTGGTCGTCAACGGCGCCGACGTGCGCGACGTCACGCTCGCCTCGCTGCGCAGCCAGATCGCGATCGTCAGCCAGGAGGTGACGCTCTTCGACGATACCGTGCGCGCGAACATCGCTTATGGCCGCTTCGGGGCGAGCGAGGCGGAGATCATCGCCGCCGCGAAGGGTGCGGCGGCCGACGAGTTCATCCGCGCGCTGCCGCAGGGCTATGAGACGCCGGTCGGCGAGCACGGCGTCAAGCTCTCCGGCGGGCAGCGCCAGCGCCTCGCCGTCGCGCGCGCCATGCTCAAGAACGCGCCGATCCTGCTGCTCGACGAAGCGACCTCCGCGCTCGACACCGAATCCGAGCGGCAAGTGCAGGCGGCGCTCGCCGCGTTGATGCAGGGCCGCACCACGGTGGTGATCGCCCACCGTCTATCGACCGTGATCGACGCCGATCTCATTCATGTCGTCGATGGCGGCCGCGTCGTCGAATCCGGCACGCATGCCGAGCTGCTGCGCCAGAACGGCATTTATGCCCGGCTCTATGCGCTGCAATTCGCCGGGCAGGCGCCGCGCGAGCCGGCCATACGCGTCGTGAGGAGCTAGACGCGGTGGACCCGGCAAAGCGCCTCCTCCGCTCGGATGTCGTGCGGCGCATCGCCTGCTGGCTGATTCACCTCTATATCCGCCTCGTCTTCGCCACCGGGCGCTGGACGATCGAGGGCGCCGAAATCCCGCGCCAGATGCGGCGCGACGCAAAGCCCTTCATCCTCGCCTTCTGGCACGGCCGGCTGCTGATGATCCCGATGGCCTGGCAGCGCCTCGCGCCGATGCACATGCTGATCTCGGGCCATCGCGACGGCCGCATCATCGCCGATGCGGTGCGTTACTTCGATGTCGATTCCATTGCCGGCTCGTCGAATGCCGGCGGCAGCACCGCGCTCCGCGCCATGGTGCGCCATATCCGCGACGGCGACTGCGTCGGCATCACCCCGGACGGGCCGAACGGGCCGGCCATGCGCGCAACCAGCGGCATCGTCGCCGCCGCGCGCCTCGCCCGCGCACCGATCATCCCGGTCACCTATGCGACGCGCCACCGGCGCATCCTCGCCACCTGGGACCGCTTCCACCTGCCCTTCCCTTTCAGCCGCGGCATCTATCTCTGGGGCGAGCCGATCGCCGTGCCGGCCGAGCTCGACGAAGCCGGCGTCGAGCAGTGGCGGCGCCTCATCGAGGAGCGCATGATCGCGCAGACGGCGGAAGCCGACCGGCGCGTCGGCCGCGAAGCCACGGCGCCGGGCCTGCTCGCCCGCGACGATCTGCGCGCGATGCGCCGGGCGGCGCCGGGAGAGAGCCGATGAGCGCGCTAAGGGTCTACCGCGCCGCGACGACGCTGGCGGGCCCGCTGGTGCGGCTCTATCTCCTCGGCCGGCTCTCGCGCGGCAAAGAGGACGGCGCGCGCCTCGGCGAGCGCTTCGGCACGCCCAGCCGCGAGCGGCCGCGCGGGCCGCTGGTCTGGGTGCATGCGGCGAGCATCGGCGAAGCGGTGTCGATGCTCGCGCTGATCGACGCGCTCCTCGCCGAACGCCCGGCGCTCACCGTGCTGGTCACCACCGGCACCGTCAGCTCGGCGCGGCTCCTCGCCTCGCGCCTGCCGGCCGAACGCGCCTTCCACCAATTCGTCCCGGTCGACCGGCCGGCCTATGTGCGGCGATTTCTCGAGCAATGGCAGCCCGATCTGGCGCTCTGGGTCGAATCCGAGCTCTGGCCCAACCTCATCACCGAGACGGTGGCGCGCGACATTCCGCTGCTGCTGATCAATGGCCGCATGTCGCAGCAATCCTTCGAGCGCTGGCGGCGTTGGCCGCGCCTCGTCGGCGCGGTAATCGGCGCCTTCGATCTCTGCCTGGCGCAGGACGTCGTCCAGGCCGAGCGGTTGCGCCAGCTTGGCGCGCGCCGGGCGCTCTGCGTCGGCAACCTCAAATCCGCCGCCGGACCGCTGCCGGTCAGCGAGACCGAGCTGGCAAAGCTCGCGGCGCAGGCGGCGGGGCGGCCGCTCTGGCTCGCCGCCAGCACCCATGACGGCGAGGAGGAAGCGGCCGCGGAAGCGCATCGCAGGCTGCGGCAGCGTTGGCCCGATTTGCTGACCCTGGTGGTGCCGCGCCATCCGGCCCGCGCCGGCGCCGTCGCCCAGCTGCTGCGCGGCCGCGGCCTCGTCGTCGCGCGCCGCTCGCTGGCCGCGCCGATCACAGAAGCGACCGACATCTATCTCGGCGACACGCTGGGCGAGCTCGGGCTCTTCTATCGGCTGGCCGCCATCGCCTTCATCGGCGGCTCGCTGGTGCCGAAGGGCGGCCACAACCCGCTCGAAGCGGCGCTGCTCGACTGTGCGATCCTGCACGGGCCCGATATGAGCAATTGCGCCGCCATCGCCCGCGATCTCGCCACCGCCGGCGCGAGCCTCGCGATCCGCGACGCGGAAGAGCTCGCTGCCGCCGTGGCAACGCTTCTCGCCGACCCGGCCGAGCGCGCGCGCCGCGCCGCCGCCGGCCTCGACGTCGCCGCCGACAACCGCGCCGTGCTGCGCGCCGTGCTCGACCGCATCGCGCCCTGGCTCGACCGGCTGACACCGCATGCCCGCTCCGCCTACGCCTGAGTTCTGGGCGCGCCGGGGGTTGCTCTCCTCTCTGCTGCAGCCGCTTGCCTGGAGCTACGCGGCAGGCGCCGCGGTGCGCCAGCGCTGGACGCGGCCGGAGCGCTTGCCCTTGCCGGTGATCTGCATCGGCAATGCGGTGGCGGGCGGCGCCGGCAAGACGCCGGTGGTGCTGTCGCTCGCGGCAAGGCTGCGCGCGCGCGGTCGGAGTATCCATATCCTGAGCCGTGGCTATGGCGGCAGCCTCGCCGGTCCCCTGCGCGTCGATCCCGCGCGGCACGGCGCGGCCGAGGTCGGCGACGAGCCGCTGCTGCTCGCCGAGATGGCGCCGACCTGGGTCGCTCGCGACCGCGTTGCCGGCGGCCGCGCCGCGCTCGCGGCCGGCGCGGCGCTGCTGCTGCTCGATGACGGCTTCCAGAATCCGCGTCTCGTCAAGGACCTGTCGCTCCTGGTCATCGATGGTGCCTTTGGCTTCGGCAATGGCCGCATCCTCCCCGCGGGTCCGCTGCGCGAGGCGCTGGCGGCCGGTCTCGCGCGCGCGGATGCCGCGGTGCTGATGGGTGAGGACCGGACGGGAATCTCTGCTCGGCTCCGCGGCAAGCCGCTGCTTCGCGCGCGGCTCGTGCCGGAAGCGGCAGAGCGCTTCGCCGGCAGGCGCGTCGTCGCCTTTGCCGGCATCGGCCGGCCTGCCAAGTTCTTCGAGACCTTGGAGGCGACAGGCGCGCAGCTTGTGGCACGACACGGCTTTGCCGATCACCACCGCTATGACGAGGCCGAGCTCTCGCGCCTTACCGCCGAAGCAGGCGCATCGGGCGCCGCGCTCGTCACCACCGCCAAGGACGCAGCGCGGCTTCCGCCTGGCTGGCGGGCGCGGGTGGAGGTGTTGAAGGTCGCCGTCCTCTGGGAGAACGAGGCGATGCTCGACCGGCTGCTGGAGCGCGTGGCGAGTGGCTGAGACTCGGCTCCTGCATATCGTCGAGGGCGCCGGCGCCGTTGCGCTCTATGCCTTCTTCCGCATCCTGCCGCTCGAGCTCGCCTCGGCGCTGGGCGGCTTGCTCGGGCGAACCCTCGGCCAGTGCGCCGCCTTCAACCGGCGTGCGCACCGCAATCTGCGCCGCGCACTGCCCGAGCTCGGCGAGGCGGAAGAGCGGCGCATCATCCGCGCCATGTGGGACAATCTCGGCCGCGTCGTTGCCGAATACCCGCATCTCGGCAAGTACCGCGTCTATGAGCGCGGCGGCCGCATCGAGATCGTCGGTGCCGAGCATATCCGCGCCCAGGCGGCGCAGGGCAAGCCTGCCATCTTCTTCTCCGGCCATTTCGGCAATTGGGAAGTGCCGACCTTGGCGCTGACCCAGGCCGGGCTCGACGTCGTCGAGATGTATCGCGCCGCCAACAATCCGATCGTCGATCGGCTCATCAGCCATTCGCGCGGCTTCGTCGGCTCCGAGCTCGCCGCCAAGGGCAGCAGCGGCGCGCGCCGCATGCTGGCGGCGATGAAGGCCGGACGCCACATCGCCATGCTCATCGACCAGAAGGCGAATGACGGCATCGCCGTTCCCTTCTTCGGCCGCTACGCCATGACCATGCCGAGCCCCGCTGTCTTCGCCCAGCGCTTCGGCTGCGCGCTGGTGCCGGTGCGCGTCGACCGGCTGAAGGGTGCGCGCTTCCGCATCACCTGCGAGCCGCCGCTCGATGTCGCGCTGAGCGGCCATGCCGAGGCTGATACGCTCGCGATCATGACCAAGATGAACCAGGTGATCGAGCGCTGGATCCGCGAGCGGCCCGACCATTGGTTCTGGGTGCACCGGCGCTGGCCGGATTCGTAGTCGCTCAGTGTTGCGCCGTCGGCATCGGCCCCATCACCAGGGCCGGGTCGAGGCGCACCTCGTACCAGTTGAGCGCCCAATGGAGATGCGGGCCGGTGACGCGGCCGGTGGCGCCGACGATGCCGATCGGCTGACCCGCCGCCACCTTTTGGCCGACGGCGACGTCGATGCGGTCCATATGCTGGTAGGTCGTGGCGAGGCCGTAGCCGTGATCGATGATCACGGTGCCGCCGGTGAAGAAGAGATCGCGCTCGGCCAAGGTGACCGTGCCGGCGTCGGCGGCGAGCACGGGCGAACCGCGCGGTGCGGCGATGTCGAGGCCCATATGCGGGGCGCGCGGCTCGCCATTGAGGATGCGCTGGCTACCATAGACGCCGGAAATCGGCCCGACCGCCGGCCAGACGAAAGCCCGCTCGAAGAACGGCAGACTGCTGTCGACGGCGCGCGCCGCGTTGATCGTGACCTGCTCGCGCTTGATGCGCTCCAGGGTCGCAGCATCGGGCGTGACCTGCTGTGCCGGCAAGCCGTTGATGTGCTGAATATCGTATTGCCGCGCCGCGACCTTGAGGTCGCGATGCGCGCTGCTGCCATCGGCAAAGACGACATCGAGCCGCGCTGCGGCCGGCGCATCGCGGCCGAAGCCGAAAATGAAGCTGCCGTCGTCGGCGACGCGAACGGCGCGGCCATCAAGCGTCACCGTGGCGCCGGGATCGGTCTTGCCGTGCACCAGCCCGCCTTGCTCGACCGGCCCCTCGAGCACGAGCGTGTCGGCGAGGGCCGGGGATGCCAGAACGACGGCGATCGCTGTGGCGATGAGCTGCAGGACGGTAGTGCGTCCTTCGACAGGCTCAGGATGAGGACGGTTCATCATCGCCCCTGAAAGATGCCGAAAAGAAAGTTGCCTCATCCCGAGCCTGTCGAAGGACGCACGAACACACATGCAGCGTCTCACAACAGCGACCCCTGATCGGGCGAATCTGGCTTCTTGGGCTTTGCGGCTGGCCGCTTCCCGTCTGCCGTGACGCCAACCTTGCCGTCATGGAACTCGATGCTGAGGGCATCGCCGGGGCCGATCTCCTGAGCGGAGATCACGACCTTGCCGGTGGCATCGCGGACGAGCGCGAAGCCGCGCTCGAGCGCCTTGGTGACGGTCTGGTGGAAGGTCTCGAGCCGGCCGCCGACGCTGGCGAGGCGGTGCTGCTCATGCACGATGAAGCGCGTCATCGCCCGTTCGAGGCGGGGCAGCGCGTCGTCGAGCCGCTGCCGCGCCCGCTCGACAAGGCTCCTGAGCGCCGAGCGGCTCAGCCGCTCGCCGGCGCTGTCGAGCTTGTGGCGGCGAATCGCGACGAGCTGGCGGAAGCCGAGAAGCAGCCGTTCGGCGCGATCGTCGAGGCGTTGGCGTGCCGTATCGAGAATGCTGCGGGGATCGGGGAGGCCGCGCGCCAAACCCTCGATGCGCGAGCGCCGCTCGCCGAGGAGCCGCGACAGCGCGCCGGCGAGCCGCACCGACTTGCCGTCGACCTCGGCAACGAGATCGAACCGCACCGGCACCGCCATCTCCGCCGCGGCGGTCGGCGTCGGCGCGCGCCGGTCGCTGGCATGGTCGATGAGCGTCGTGTCTGTCTCATGGCCCACGGCGGAGATGAGCGGGATCTCCGACGCCGCGGCGGCGCGCACCACGATCTCCTCGTTGAACGCCATCAGATCTTCGAGGCTGCCGCCGCCGCGCGCGACGATGAGGAGGTCGGGCCGCGGCACTTTGCCGCCGGGCACGAGCCGGTTGAAGCCTTGGATCGCCGCTGCCACCTGCTGCGCTGCGCCCTCGCCCTGTACTGCCACCGGCCAGATCAGGACGTGGCGCGGAAAGCGGTCGTTGAGCCGATGCAGGATGTCGCGGATGACGGCGCCGGTCGGCGAGGTGACGACGCCGATGACGCGCGGCAGGAAAGGCAGCCGCTTCTTGCGCTCCTCGGCGAACAGCCCTTCGGCGGCAAGGCGCTGCCGCCGCTCCTCCAGCAGCTTCAACAGCGCGCCGATGCCGGCGAGCTCGATCCGGTCGACGACGAGCTGATATTTCGAGCGGCCGGGATAGGTCGTGAGCCGGCCAGTGCAGACCACCTCCATGCCGTCTTCGGGTTTGATCGCGAGCCGCAGCGCCGTGCCGCGCCAGCAGACGGCATCGAGCACCGCATCGGTATCCTTGAGCGCGAAATAGCAATGACCCGAGCCGTGCCGCTTGAATCCGGAAATCTCGCCGCGGACCCGCACATAGGAGAAGCCCTGCTCGATCGTCCGCTTCAGCGCGGCCGAGAGCTCGCTCACGGTATATTCCGGAAGGTTCGGCCGAAGCTCGGAGGCGGACGATGCGAGGGGGGTTCCTGCCATCGCCCGCTATGATACAAGAGCGCCGGGCCCTAAGGAACCAAGGGAGGGCCGGGAAGAGGCATGCGGGTTCTCATCGTCGGATCGGGCGGCCGCGAGCATGCGCTCGCCTGGGCGATCGCCGCTTCGCCCTTGTGCGACGCGCTGTTCTGCGCCCCCGGCAATCCCGGCATCGCCGAGGAGGCGAGCTGCGTTGCCGTCGCCGCCAGCGACAGCGACGGCATTCTCGCGCTCTGCCGGCGGGAACGCATCGACTTTGTCGTCATCGGCCCCGAGGCGCCGCTGGTCGCAGGGCTCGCCGACCGACTCGAAGCGGCGGGAATCGGCGCGTTCGGCCCCAGCGCCGCGGCGGCGGCGCTCGAAGGCTCCAAAGGCTTCACCAAGGACCTCTGCGCCAAATACGACATCCCGACCGCCGCTTATGGTCGCTTCCGCGACGCCGACTCGGCCAAGGATTTCGTGCGCCGCCGCGGCGCGCCGATCGTCGTCAAAGCGGACGGTCTTGCCGCCGGAAAGGGCGTCACCGTCGCCCTTACCATCGAAGAAGCGAACGCCGCCATCGACGCGGCGCTCACCCTGCGGCGCTTCGGCGCGGCCGGGGCCGAGCTTGTGATCGAAGAGTTCCTCGAGGGCGAGGAGGCGAGCTTTTTCGCGCTGCTCGACGGCTCGCATGCGCTGCCGCTCGCCACGGCGCAAGATCACAAGCGCGTCGGCGCCGGCGATACCGGTCCCAATACCGGCGGCATGGGCGCCTATTCCCCGGCGCCGTGCCTCACGCCGGCGCTCGAGCGCGACGTGATGGAGCGCATCATCACGCCGACCATGCGCGGCATGGCGGCGGAAGGCCGGAGCTTCAAGGGCGTGCTCTATGCCGGGCTGATGCTCACCGCGGCGGGTCCGAAGCTCATCGAATTCAATGTCCGCTTCGGCGATCCCGAGTGCCAGGTGCTGCTGCCGCGGCTCAAAAGCGATTTGTTGCCGGCGCTCGTCGCCGCGCGCGACGGCGTGCTCGACGGCTTCGACTTGCGCTGGCGCGACGAGGCCGCGCTCTGCGTCGTGCTCGCCGCCAAGGGCTATCCCGACGAGCCGGTGAAGGGCACCGAAATCGCCGGGCTGGCAGAGGCGGCACTCGACCCCGCGGTCAAGATCTTCCACGCCGGCACAAGGCGCGACGGGACGCGGCTCCTGGCCGATGGCGGCCGCGTTCTCAACGTCGTGGCGCTGGGTTCCGACGTGGCGGCGGCGCGCGACAAGGCCTACGCCGCGATCGACCGCATCCAGTGGCCGGGCGGCTTCTGCCGCCGCGATATCGGATGGCGCGCCATCGGCCGGCGATAAGGCGGCCGCCGCCGCGCGCCCAACGGCGCGAGCCGCGGACGTTGCTGCGCATCGCCGGGCTGCCGGCGGTGTCGGCGCTTTTCGCCACGGCGCCTGAGCGGGTCGAGCGCCTCTTCTTCGACGATCGGATGAAGCTGGCGGCCGGCGGCTTCTGTGCGCGGCTCGCCGAAGCGCACAAGCCCTACCGGCTGGTGAAGCCTGAGGAGCTCGAGCGCGTCGCCGGCACGGTGCTCCATGGCGGCATCGTCGCGGTGGCGGAGCCGCGGCCGATGCCGGCGCTCGATCCAACCGAGGCCGCGCGCTGGGCCGACGAGGACAAGCCCCTGCTGCTGCTCGACGGCGTCGGCAATCCGCACAATCTCGGTGCGATCGCGCGGACGGCGGCGTTCTTCGGCGCGAAGCGGCTGGTGCTCTCGGACCATCCGGAGCAGGCGATGCCATCGGATGCGAGCTATCGCGTCGCCGAAGGCGGGCTCGAGCATGTCGCCGTCTATCGCGCCACCGGCATCGCCGATGTGCTGCGCCGGCTGCGGCGCAGCTTCTGCGTGCTGGGAGCCGCGCTCGAGCGCGGACGACCGCTCGGATCGCTCACCCCCGCCGACCGGCCTTTCGCGCTGGTGCTGGGAAACGAGGAGACGGGGCTGCCGCGCGCGACGCTTGCGGCCTGCGACGAGATCGTCACCATCGGCGGCTCCGGCCTCGTCCAGTCGCTCAACGTTTCCGTCAGCGCCGGCATTCTGCTCTATGCGCTGGAGCGACTCGTAGCAAAAAAATGACGGCGTGCGGCCTCTCTTACCGCGCGGCGCTTTGCGCCTCGTATTGCTGCAAGGCTTCGTAAGCTTCGCAGGCATACATCGCCGCGGGTCCGCCGCCCATCATGATCGCAACGCCCAGCGCCTCGAGGATCTCGGCGCGGCTCGCGCCGGCGCGAAGCGCGTCATGCACATGATAGGCGATGCAATTCTCGCAGCGCTGCGCCACCGCGATGCCGAGCGCGATGAGCTCCTTCATCTTCGCAGGAAGCGCGCCCGGCGCGGTGCCTTCCTTGTGGAGATGGGCGAAGCCCGCCAAGGGACCCGCCGCGTCGCGCGAAAGCCCGGCCATCAGCGCGTTGAGCGCTTTCCGCCGCTCGGGAAAATTGGTGATCATGAGGGATCTCCTTTCCGGCCGAAACCGCATGCCGGCTCGCCCGTCCCGGCGCATACTCACCGCACGGGCCAGGCGCGGCTCTGATCTGCATCAATTCACGCTTTCGCGGCGGATTGATCTGCCTCAAGGCGCGCGACGGCCGATGCCTTTCAGATGTCATGGAGACCGCATCGCTGCAAGGCCGCGATCCCATGACCTCCGAGGAAATCCTGCGCGAGCTTGGCCATATCGACGGGCTCATCGCCGCTCTGAACGCATCTCGGGGCGCCGAGGAGATCGATCTCGACGACCTGCGCTGGCTTGCGGGCCGCCGCCGCTTCCTCCGGTCGCTGATCGAGATCCGACGTGCGCAAAAGGGCAAGAAGGTGGTCAGCCTCGCTCTCTGGCGCAGCGGCCGTGCGATCACGGCGCGAAGCGCCGCGCGGGTCGCCTGACGGCGAGCCGGATCAGCGAAGCGAGTTAGCGCAGCGAGTTTATGTAGCGCGCGAGATCCTGAAGCTGCTGCGGCGCCAGGATAATCGGCGACATCTGATGCCCGCTCTTCAGCGCCGCGGCCAGCCGCGCCTCGTCGATCGTGCCGGACTGCGCGAGCTTGAAGAAGGAAGGCGCGGCGGTCGTGCCGGTCAGATGGCAGGCGATGCAGTTCTGCTCGGCGATCTCCCAGCCCGGCTTCAACCGCTCATCGCTCACCTGCGGGCAGGGATGCGTGGAATGCGCCAGCTCCCAAGCCTGGCAGGTGCGCATCTCGACATCGAAAAGATAGTCTGCGACGTCGAGATCGCGCCGCCTCGGGCCGGCCTTCGCTTTCGCAGCATTAATCAGCTGATGCAGCTTTGCCGCGTCGTCGGCGCTGACGTTGCTCAGCGTGAAGCTGTCCCGGGTGAGGCCGAATTCCGCCTTGAGATAGCGGTAATCTGAGTCCGTTAGGCCGGCAGCCGCGGCCAAGCTGGGCGTCAGCAGGATCGCCAGCAGCGGCACGAGACATCTCGCACCGCGGCTCAGAGCCCTGCCCCCGACGCGCCGCAACATTCCGGCGAGCCGCCCGGTCACCGATTCCATCTCGCTCCCCTCCATTCCTCACCCGCCCGCCGCACGGCCTTCGCGGCAGCGCTGCCCGTCCTTCTGGTCCTCGCGGGGGTGGCGATGAGCGTCAGCAACACCTCAGCCAATGCGCTGCTGCAATCCGCTGCGTTGCCGCGCCTGCGCGGCCAGACGGTGAGCCTCTATATGCTGGCGCTGCGCGGCGGCGTCTCGATCGGCAGCCTGGTGACCGGGACCTCGGTCAGCTTGCTGGGCGTGCGCTACGCTTTGGCGGTGAACGGCGTGCTGGCCATCGCGGCGCAGCTCGCCGTGGGCAGGGAGTGGCTTCGCTCGCCGCTGCGCATATCGGCCTCTTAGGACGCGTCTTCTTCAGAGCCGCGAAGGAGATGGCAACGGGGCGCTCTGCACGCCGGCGGCGAGATGGCGCAGCGCCAGCAGATGCGAGATGCCGACCACGTTGGCGCCGGCCGGACAGGTCGAGGGCCACTCGTCGAGCCAGACGCTGCTGCGATGCACGCCGCACTGGATGCAGAAATCGGTGAGCGCATCGAAGTGATGGGCGTGCACGGCGGCTCGCGTTGCGGGCTTGCTGCGCTTGAAGCGTCGATGGAACATGGTTGGTCTCGTCAGGAGTCGCGCGGTTACAGCGCCGTGAGAAATGGTAGAGCGACGGCCGCCGCGACGGTGATCGCCAACACGATTGCGGCAGCGATGGCGCCATCGGCGAACACGTCCGTCGACGCCGGCGGCGCTGCGGCAAGGGCAATCGCGCGAGGCGCGGCGCGACGCTGCGCCTGTAGCGCTCTCGGGCGGTCGAGATCGAGATTGACTGGCGAGATCATCCTGGCCTCCCATAGGCGCCGGTTGCGTCGCCCGATTGTCGCCGACGCGGCGGTGAGAAAGAATACGGGCGACTACGTGTAGGTGTTCCTGCCTATGCCGCGAGCGCGCGCGACGAGTGGCGGCGCTGCGGGCTCACGCGCAGCAGCTCCTCCCGTTCCGCATAGAGCGCCTGCAGCAGGCAGCTCTTGCGCAGGCGCTCCATCGGCGGTCGCGCCTCGAACTCGGCGATGGTGCGCTGGACCCGGCGCAGCTCGCCGTCATCTTTCACGATCAATGCAGCCATGATCCCCTCCTTTTGTCCCAATGGTGGACCGAACTCACGCCGCTTCGGCGAGAGCCTCGAGCTCGTCACGGTCCTTCAGCTCGACCTCGCTGCCGGCGACGAGGCGGATCACCCCCTGGCTCTTGAGCTGGCTGAAGATGCGGCTGACCGTCTCCGTCGTGAGTCCGAGATGGTCGGCGATGTCACAGCGCGTCATCGGCAGCGAGACGCGATCGGCCTCGCCCGACCGCTCCGCCATGGCCAACAGGAACGAGGCGAGCCGCTCGACGGCGTTCTTGCGCCCGAGCAACAGCAGCTGCGCCTGCGCGGCGTAAAGCTCGCCGCAGATGAGGCCCAACAGGCTTTTGCCGAGCCGCGGCTGCTGCTGGACCAATCGGTCCAGCGCCGAGCGCGAATAGCGCATCAAGGTCGTGTCGCTCACCGCCTCGACGGTGGAACGATGAGCGCCGGCGGCCTCGATCCCGACGAAGTCGCCGGGCAGCAGAAACTCGGCAATATGGCGCCGGCCATCGGCAAGCAGCCGGCAGCTGCGCACCGCGCCGGTGAGCACCTTGTAGAAATATTGCGCCGGGTCGCCGTCGCCGAAGAGGGCCTGGTCGCGGCGGAGCGAGACGAGCGTGCCGATCCGATCGAGGGCGGCGAGATCGCCATTGCCGGCCGGGCAGGTGGTAAACACGGACGCAGCGAAACTTCTGTCCGGGGCGGCTTCGGTGCGGATGGCGGTGGCGAGCATGGGTCGATCCCCTCGATAGATGTCTGTTATGCGGGGATGATCGCGGATCGCCGACCAGCGCGAAATTAGGAGTAGTACCTAAGGGTTTGTACGTAGCGTGCCGCCGAGCGCCGCCGCGCTTTGTCGCCGGGATCGGCGGCCCGATCACCACTGTAGGAGAGATAGAGATGGCCATGATCACGCGACGCGAAGCCGGCATCGGCTTGATCGCGACCGCATCGCTTACGGCGGCGGGTGCCTGGCCAGCCCCAGCCGCGGCACAAGCGATCGAGCTGCCCCAGCCGGTAACAGGCGGCAGCAAAACGCTGGCCGAGGCGCTGCGCGCGCGCCGATCCACCCGCGAATTCGCGAGCGAGGCGCTTTCGCTGACCATGCTGTCGGGCCTGCTCTGGTCGGCCTACGGCATCAACCGGCCACAAAGCGGCGACCGGACGGCGCCGTCCTGGCGCCACGGCATAGAGCAGAAGATCTATCTCGCGCTGCCGGACGGGGTCTGGCTTTATGATCCTGCGGAGCATCGCTTGCTGCCGCATCTCGCCGCCGATCTGCGGGCACTGACCGGAACCCAGGATTTTGTCGGCACGGCGCCACTCAACCTCGTCTACGTTGCCGATGGCGCCCGTATGGGGAACGTCTCCGCCGAAGAGAAACGGCTCTACGCCTTCACCGATACCGGCTTCATCGGCCAGAACGTCTATCTCTTCTGCGCTTCCGCAGGGCTCGCCACCGTGTTTCGCGGCTCGGTCGAGCGCGAAAAGCTTGGCAAGGCGCTCCAGCTTCCCGGCGAACAGTTCGTCACGTTCGCGCAGACCGTCGGTTATCCCAAAACCTGACCCGCCGCGCCATACGGCGACAGCAGCAGAGCATTTCAGAAAGATTCAGCGCTGGTTTCAGGACTTCGCCTGAGGGAGCTCCCAACTTTTGCGGTGGACGCTCCTCCGACGGGACTTTTCGGCAATCCCAAATGGACTTTTCGGCGGACGCGAACAAATCGCCGGCGCGATCCCCTCCTATGACAGAACAGAGGCGGGCGGGCAGGAGGGCATGGAGGGTTTGATGCTTGGCATGATCGGCAGAGGAGATCGCAGTCGCCTGCTTGTGCTCGTCGCAACTGCGGCATGGCTGTTGGCGAGCGCCGGCGCGCACGCCCAGCTCGCCGGCATGGCGCCGGGGACGCCAACCCTCGGCGTACCGGGAGCTGCGGGCGTGCCGCCGGTGAACATTCCGCTCGGCGCCACCGAGCTCGGCACGACGGGGCTCAGCCCGCTGCCTGGCAGCGCGGTGCCGGGTCTTGCGCCCTTGGGCGCCAGCCCGAACGTCATGCCCGGGCTCGGCACGGGGTTGAGCCCGCTGCCGGCATCACCGGCGGGATCGGGCATCGGCGGCCTCGGGACCATGCCCGGCATGCAACCGGGCACGCTGCCCTGACACGATAGAAGGAAGGAGCAACCGGATGCGCCGCCGGACCGCCATCGTTACCGCGATTGCGGTGCTCGCAGCGGCGAGCGGCGGCGCGCTCGCCCTGAGCCAGGGCTCCGTCGGTCGGCCGGCGGCGACCGCCCAGGCCGCCGCGCCACCCGTGCCGGTCGTCGCTGAGACGGTGAAGAGCGGTAATGTGCCGATCTATCTCACCGGCATCGGCTATGTTCAGGCCTACAACACCGTCGTCGTCCACAGCCAGATCCAGGGACAGCTCACCGCCATCCCCTTCACCGAAGGGCAGACCGTGCATCAGGGCGATCTGCTGGCGCAGATCGATCCCCGCCCCTACCAGGCGCAGCTCGACCAGGCGTTCGCCAACCGCGACCGCGATCAGGCGCAACTCGCCAATGCCGAGGCCAATCTCAGCCGCTACGTGCCGCTGCAAGCAAAAGGCTACGCGACGCCGCAGCTCGTCGACACGCAAAAGGCGCAAGTCGAGCAGCTCCAGGCCGCGGTGAAATCGGACGAAGCCGTCATCGAGGCCGCCCAGGTGCAGCTCGGCTACACCCGCAACACCGCGCCGATCAACGGCGTCACCGGCATCCGGCAGATCGATGTCGGCAACATCATCCATCCGACCGATCCCAGCGGCCTCGTCGTGCTGACGCAGCTGCAGCCGATCTCGGTGATCTTCACCTTGCCCGAAGCGAACCTGCCGCAGATCCAGCAGCAGATGGCGAAAGGCGCGCTGACGGTGCTCGCCTACAACCAGGACAATACGATCGAGCTCGACCAGGGGACGCTCGCCCTCGTCGACAATCAGATCCTGCAGACTTCCGGCTCGGTCCGGCTCAAGGCCAACTTCCCGAATGCGGCCCATCGGCTCTGGCCGGGCGAGCTGGTCGATCTGCGGCTGCTGCTCGAGACCCGGCAGGATGGACTGACCGTCGCCGCGACCGCCGTGCAGCAGGGGCCCAAGACCACTTATGTCTACGCGATCAAGCCGGACGGCACGGTCGAGCGCCGCACCGTCAAGGTCGGCCAGATCTGGGACGGCCGCGCGCTCATCGATAGCGGCGTCAAACCCGGGGAGCAGGTGGTCGTCGACGGGCAGTCGCGCCTCCAGGATGGCACCCGCGTCGCCCTGCTGCACGGCCGCGCGGCGGAGGATTTCGCCCGCGACAGCGCGGCGCAGGCGGAAATTCCGTGAATATTTCCCAACCCTTCATCAACCGGCCGATCGCCACGGCGCTGCTGATGGTCGGGCTGCTGCTATGCGGGCTGGCCGCCTATCGGCTGCTGCCGGTATCGCCCTTGCCGGACGTCAATTATCCCACCATCCAGGTGACGGCCCAGCTGCCGGGCGCGGATCCCCAGACCATGGCCTCGTCGGTGGCGACGCCCCTCGAAGAGCAGTTCGGCCAGATCCCCGGCCTCGTGCAGATGACCTCGTCGAGCACGCTGGGCTACACCTCCGTCACGCTGCAATTCGAGCTCAGCCGCAGCGTCGACGGCGCCGCGGCGGACACGCTCGCGGCGATCAACGCCGCGGGCGGGCAGCTGCCGCCGAACATGACCTATCCGCCGACGATCCGGAAGGTCAATCCGGCGGAAACGCCGATCATGGTGCTGGCGGTCACCTCCGACGCCGTGCCGCTCACCACCGTCGACGCCTATGCCGAGAACATTCTCCTGCAGAAGATCTCGCAAGTGCCCGGCGTCGGTCTTGTCAGCATCGGCGGGCAGCAGAAGCCGGCGATCCGCGTGCAGGTGAACCCGGAAGCGCTCGCCGCGCGCGGCATCAGCCTCGAGGCCGTGCGCAATGTGCTCGGCGAGGCCAATGTCGACTTGCCTAAAGGGACGCTCAACAGTCCACGCGAGACCTACACGCTCAACACCAACGATCAGCTGCTGAACCCCGACGCCTACAATTCGCTCATCATCGCATATCAGAATGGCGCACCGGTCCGGGTGCGCGATATCGGCCGGGCGATCGACGGGCCGGAAAATAATCTGCTTGCCGGCTGGATGAACCAGCAGCGCGCGATCATCATGCCGATCCAGCGCCAGCCCGGCGCCAATGTCATCGCCACGGTCGACCGGATCAAGGCGATGCTGCCGCAGCTCGAGGCGTCGATCCCGCCGACGATCCATGTCTCGATCCTGTCGGACCGCACCCAGACCATCCGCGCCTCGGTGAGCGACGTTCAGTTCTCGTTGCTGCTGAGCGTGGCGCTGGTGGTGATGGTCATCTTCCTTTTCTTGCGCAATCTCTGGGCGACGGTGATCCCGGCGGTCACGGTGCCGCTGTCGTTGATCGGCACCTTTGCCGTGCTCTATGTCCTCGGCTATAGCCTCGACAACCTCTCGCTGATGGCGCTCACCATCGCTGTCGGCTTCGTCGTCGATGATGCCGTCGTCGTCATCGAGAACGTCGTGCGCCATCTCGAAGAGGGGCTCACGCCCGTGCAGGCGGCGCTCAAAGGCGCCGGCGAGATCGGCTTCACCATCGTCTCGATCACGCTGTCGCTCATCGCGGTGTTCATTCCGCTCTTCCTGATGAGCGGCTTCGTCGGGCTGCTGTTCCGGGAATTCGCGGTGACCGTCAGCGCGGCGCTCATCCTCTCGCTCGTGATCGCGCTGACGCTGACGCCGATGATGTGCGCGCGCCTGCTGAAGCCCGAAGCGAAGACGGATCATGGGCGGCTCTATCGCCTGCTTGAAGGCGTCTTCGACGGCATGCTCGCGCTCTACGAGCGCGGCCTGCGGCATGTGCTGCGGCATCGCTTCATCACGCTCATGGCGATGCTCGCGACGATCGCTGTCACCGGCTACCTCTATGTCGTGATCCCCAAGGGATTCTTCCCGCAGCAGGATACGGGCATGATCATCGGCATCGCCGAGGCAAGCGAGAACATCTCCTACCCCGCGATGGAGCAGAGGATGGAGGCGGTGATCCGCACCATCCTCAGGGATCCCGCCGTGGCCTCGATCGGCTCGCAGATCGGCGCGACCGGAACGACGACGCTCAATGACGGCCGCATGTTCATCGCCTTGAAGCCGGAATCGGAGCGCAGGGCCAGCGCGGATCAGGTGATCAACCGGCTGCAGCCGCAGCTCGCCAAGCTCGAAGGCATCACCGTCTACATGCAGGCGGCACAGGACATCACCATCGGCGCCCGCGTGGCGCGGACGCAGTACCAGTACACGCTGGTCGATGCCGATGCGGGCGAGCTCGCCCATTGGGCGCCGATCTTCTATCAGCGGCTCAAGCAGCTGCCCGGCATCACCGATGTCGCCAGCGACGAGGCCAATGCCGGACCACTGCTCGACATCACGGTCAATCGCGATGCCGCTTCCAGCTACGGCATCCTGCCGGCGACGATCGACAACACGCTCGACGATGCATTCGGCCAGCGCATCGTCTCGACCATGTTCACGACGCTCAACCAGTATCACGTGATCCTCGAGGTCGAGCCGCAATTCCAATACAGCCCCGATGCGTTGAGCAACATCTATGTCAGCTCCGCCACCGGCCAGCAGGTGCCGCTCAGAACCCTGGTCAAAACGGTAAGTACGGTGGCGCCGCTCAGCGTCAACCATCAGGGCCAGTTCCCGTCGGTGACGCTCTCCTTCAACCTCGCGCCGGGGGTTTCGATCGGCCAGGCGGTGAACGCCATCCATGCGCTCGAGGCGCAGCTCGGCAAGCCCGCCTCGCTGGCGACGAGTTTCCAAGGCAACGCCCAGGCCTTCATCTCCTCGTTGGCAAGCGAGCCCATCCTCATCGCCGCGGCGCTGGTGGTGATCTACATCATCCTGGGCGTGCTCTATGAGAGCCTCGTTCATCCCATCACCATCCTCTCGACCTTGCCCTCGGCCGGCATCGGCGCGCTGCTGATGCTGATGGCGTTCCATTTCGATCTCAGCGTCATCGCCCTCATCGGCATCATCCTGCTCATCGGCATCGTCAAGAAGAACGGCATCATGCTCGTCGACTTCGCGCTGCATGCCGAGCGCAATGAGGGGCTGAGCCCCGAGGACTCCATCTATCAGGCCTGCGTGCGGCGTTTCCGCCCGATCCTGATGACGACGATGGCAGCCCTGCTGGGCGGCGTGCCGCTGATGCTTGGCACGGGCACCGGCTCCGAGATCCGCCAGCCGCTCGGCTACAGCATCGTGGGTGGGCTGCTGCTCTCGCAGGTGATGACGCTCTACACCACCCCGGTGGTCTATCTCTATCTCGACCGCCTGAGCAATTTCCTCGCCCGCCTGCGCCGGCGCGGCGCGAGTCCCGGCGCAGCGGCCTTGCCGCATCCCGCCGAATAGCGGGTTACGGTGGGACCGCTTGAAAGCCGTGGGTGAAGCACCGAACTCAATGCCGGATAGGACCTTCTGAAGGAGCGCGGTTCATGACGTCGGTCGAGGCGGAAGAATCGGGCTTGGAATTCGGCCGCTTTCGCGTGCTGCCGCGGCGGCGGCAGCTCCTCGTTGATGGCGTGCCGGTCGAGCTCGGCACGCGCGCCTTCGATCTCCTCATGGTGCTGATCGAGGCCGCGGGCGAGCTGGTGACCAAGGACGAGTTGCTGCATCGGGTCTGGCCCGGCACGGTGGTCGAAGAGAACAACATCCAGGTCCAGATCTCGACGCTGCGCCGCGCGCTCGGCGCCGACCGCAACCTCATCCTCACCGTACCGCTGCGCGGCTACCGCTTCACCGCTGCGATTCGAGCCTTGCCAGGCGACGCGCAGAAAGAGGCAGCGCCGCCGGCGCCCTCCGCCGCGTCGACGGTTCAAGCGCTCACCAATCTCCCTGCGGCGGTCTCGGACTTCATCGGCCGCGACCGCGAGCGGCAGGAGCTGCCGGAGCTGGTCCGGCGCCATCGCCTGGTGACGCTGACCGGCACCGGCGGCATCGGCAAGACGCGGCTCGCTCTCGAAGTCGCGCGCGGGCTGCTGCCGGAATTTCCCGACGGCGTGTGGCTCGCCGAGCTGGGGCCGCTCGCCGATCCGGCGCTGGCATCGAGTGCCATCAAGGCGGCGCTCGGGCTTCAGGCGGGTGATGCGAAATGGTCGCCGGAGCGGCTTGCCGCCGCGCTTCGCGCCAAGCGGTTGCTCCTCGTTCTCGACAATTGCGAGCATGTCGTCGCGGCTGTTGCGCCCGAAGCCGAGGCCCTCCTCCATGCCGCACCCGGCCTGCGCATCCTGGCGACGAGCCAGGAGCCGCTCGGCATCGAAGGCGAATGTCTCGACCGCCTTCATCCGCTCGGGCTGCCCGGCGAAGAGGAAGCCCCGGGTGAAGATGCGCTCAAGCACGACGCCGTGCGCCTTTTCGTCGCCCGTGCCCGGACGGCCGATCCGCAGCTGGCGCTCGAGGAGCGCATGGCGACCGTGGCCGCGATCTGCCGCAGGCTCGACGGCATTCCGCTTGCCATCGAGCTTGCCGCGGCGCGCGCCGCGACGCTCGGCATCGAAGGTCTGGCGCAGCGGCTCGACGACCGCTTCCATTTGCTCACCGGCGGCCGCCGCACCGCCTTGCCGCGCTACCAGACGCTGCGCGCGACGCTCGATTGGAGCCACAACCTTCTGAGCGAGACCGATCGGATCGTGCTGCGCCGCCTCGCTGTCTTCGCCGGCAGCTTCACGCTCGATGCAGCAGCGAGCGTCGTTGCGGACGAGCAGCTCGCGCAATGGCAGGTGGTCGAGCGCATCGCCGAGCTCGTCGCCCGCTCGCTGGTCGTGGCCGATTCCGCCAGTGCCGGTCGGCGCTACCGCCTGCTCGAGACGATGCGCGCTTATGCCCTTGAAAAGCTCGCGGATAGCGGCGAATTCGCCGATCTCGCGCGCCGTCATGCCGGCTATTTCCGCGATCATCTGACAACGGGTGTTCTTGCCTGGGAGACGCTGCCCTCCGTGCAGTGGCTGGCGACCTATGCGCCCGAGATCGACAATGTCCGCGCCGCGCTCGATTGGGCCTTCGCCGGCGGCAGCGACGAGGCGCTCGGCATCGAGCTCGCCGCCGCCTCGCGCATTCTCTGGTATTTGATGTCGCTGATCGACGAAGGGCGCGGCCGGCTCGAGCGCGCCATCGCCGCTTTGACCCCGGCCACGCCGAAGAGCATCGAGGCGGAGCTCTGGTACGGCTACGGCTTTCTCTCCACCGGCGAGCCGCGCGGACGCGCCTTGCCGGCGCTGCGACGCGCCGTGGCGCTCTGCCGGCAGCTCGATGATCCGCTCATGCTGGGCCGTGCGCTCGGGCTTTGCGGCCTGACGCTGGTGCGCGCCGGCCGCGTCGCGGACGGGACGGCGGCGCTGGAAGAGGCGCGCGATTTGCTGGTGGCGAGCGGCGGCCGGAAAAGCCTTGCCCGGTGCCTCACCAATCTGGCGATCGCGCGCATGGTCGCCGGGCGCGGCGACGAGGCGCGGCTGCTGCTCGACGAGGCCTTGGCGCTCGGCCGCGCGGCGCAGGCGGATTTCTGGGTGCTGCGGGCTCTCGTCTACAAGGCCGAGGTCGAGTTCGCCGAGGGCCATGTCGATCGCGCGATCGCCGAGGCGCGCGGCGTGGTGGCGCTGTGCCGCTCGATGCGCCGCAGCGGCCTGCGCGGCCATGCGCTGTGCAATCTCGCGGGCTACCTCATCGCACATGGCGAGATCGACGAAGCGCGCTCGGCGCTGCGCGAAGGCCTGCCCATGGCACGGCAGAGCGAGCTCGGCACCGCCATGGTCGCAGGCGGACTGCAGCATCTGGCGGCGATCGCGCTCAGCGAGGAGCGCCGCGAGCGGGCGGCGCGGTTCCTCGGCTATGCCCACGCTTTCTTCACCGCCGAATTCGAGGGACGCATCTCGGCAAAGCTCGAGAGTCACGAGCGGCTGCTGGAAGAGCTGCGCGGCTCGCTGCCGCCCGACCGGCTCGCCGCGCTGATGGAGACGGGGGCGCGCTGGACCGAAGACGAGGCAATGGCGGCGGCCCTCGCGACGTGAGTCAGGCCGACACGGCGAAGTGCTCCGCGGACCGGGCAGGCGGTGCCATGAATTCGGGGCCGACCGGATCGGAGATAGAGTCTCGCAGGATGCGGTCGATCTCGGCGCGCGTGGCATCGTCGAGCGACCAGCCCATCACCTCGCCCACGGGGTCGAGCTGATCGGGACGGCGCGCGCCCCACAGCGCCGCCGTCGCGCCCTGATCGAGCATCCAGCGCACCGCGAGATGGATGACCCGCTTGCCATAGCGCCGTTGCGCCAAGCGATCGAGAGTCTCGACCGCCGTCAGGTACTGAGCGTAGCGCGGCGCTTGGAACTTGGGATCATTCCGACGGAGATCGTCGCCTTCAAAGCGCGTTGCCGGCCGCATCTTGCCGGAGAGCAAGCCGCGGCAGAGCGCGCCATAGCCGAGGATGGCGATGCCATGCGCGCGGCAATAAGGCAGGATTTCGGCCTCGATGCCGCGCTCGAAAAGATTGTAAGGCGGCTGGACGCTGTGCAGCGGCGCCACCTGGCGGAAGCGCTCCATCTGCTCGACCGAGAAATTGCTGACGCCGATGGCGCGGATCCGCCCGAGATCGTAGAGCGTGCGCATGGCATCGGCCGTCTCCTCGATCGGCGTTTGCGGATCGGGCCAATGCACCTGGTAGAGGTCGATATGGTCGGTGCGCAGCCGGCGCAGCGATTGGGCGATCTCCCAGAAGATGCGCTGCCGGCTGGCATTGCGGAACACCTTGCCGTCGCGCCAGTCGAGCCCGACCTTGGTGGCGATCTGGACTTTCGTCCGCAAGCGGGCCTCGGCCAGCGCCTTGCCGACGATCCCTTCCGAGCGGCCGAAGCCGTAGACGGGAGCCGTGTCGATGAGATTGATGCCGCCGGCCACCGCCCGCTCGATCGTGGCGATCGACGCTTTCTCGTCGGTGCCGCCCCACATCCAACCGCCGATCGCCCAGGTGCCGAGCGCGATGCGCGAGACGGTGAGTTTCGTGTCTGGGATGAGTGCCGATTCCATGAGTACCTCGTCGTCTTGTCCGAAATTTGTGCGCTCCTGATTCGCGCGCTACTGCGTAAAAATTGGGCGCGGGCGCGTCTTTATTCCTTGGGCGCGCGCTGAAGCCTCCTGAAACGATCTGGTTTCGCGGGCATCCACCGTGATCTTTCAAGATGGGCAAACATCCTATTAACTATTGGCGGGTTTACTTCGCCCGCCTCTCGCCGCATCTCACGGCGGGCCGCGCTGAAAAGCGCGTTCTGACACGTCACTGGTGCATTTCATGCAACACAAGCACGCCACGAGAGCCAGTTCCTATGGCAGCCTTGGTTTCCTTGCGCGCGCGATCGCCGCGCCGTTGCGCCGCGCAGAGCCCAAGCGGCGCCTGTCGCTGGCGCTGCAGGGCGGCGGGTCTTTCGGCGCTTTCACCTGGGGCGTGCTCGACCGCTTGCTCGAGGAGGAGGATCTCGAGCTCGACACGGTGAGCGGCGCGAGCGCCGGGGCGGTCAATGCCGTCGTTCTCGCCAGCGGCCTCGCGGCGGGCGGGCGGGCCGAAGCACAGCGGCGGCTCGAGCGCTTCTGGATGCGCGTCAGCGATGCCGCTCCCGCGATCCGCTTCGGCCGCGCAGCGAACGACTCGGCCGCGCTCGCCGTCGATCTGCTGACGCGCTTCGTCTCGCCCTACCAGCTCAACCCGCTGAAGCTCGATCCCCTGCGCGATTGTCTCGCCGATCTCGTCGATTTCGAGCGGCTGCGCGCGGACTCGCCGGTGCGGCTCGTCATCGCCGCAACGCGCGTCAAGACCGGGCAGCCGCGCTTTTTCCGCGCCGCGGACGTCACGCTGGAGGCGGTGCTCGCCTCGGCCTGCCTGCCGCTCTTGCGCCATGCCGTGGAGATCGATGGCGAGTGGTATTGGGATGGCGGCTACAGCGCCAACCCGCCGCTGCGCCAGCTCGTCCTCGAGTCGAGCGCCGACGACATCCTGCTGGTTCAGCTGACGCCGGAGACGCTGGAGCAGCTGCCAATGTTGTCGCCCGACATCGCGCGGCGCATGAGCCAGATCACCTTCAACGGGCCGCTCCACCGCGAGGTCGAGGCGCTCGCCGATCTGCGCGCCATGAGCCGGCGCGACGGGCTTTTCCGCTCGCGCTTCTGCCGCAAGCTGCAGCGCCTCCGCCTCCACCGCATCGCCGCCGAGGACGAGGTCGACGGCCTCGACCGCGCCAGCGCGCTTGCCATCGACCGGGCGTTCTTTCTGCGTCTCAAGGAAAGCGGCCGCGCCGCCGCCGAGCGCTGGCTCACCGGGCTGCCGAACGCGAGCTAGCCGCGCCGCTTTTGGAAGAAGTCGCGCAGCAAAGCGCCGGCGCGGCTTTCCTCGATGCCGCCATAGACTTCGGGGCGGTGATGGCAGGTCGGCTGGTGGAAGAAGCGCGGGCCGTGCTCGACCGCGCCGCCCTTCGGATCGTAGGCGCCGAAATAGAGGCGGCGGATGCGGGCGAAGGAGATCGCCGCGGCGCACATGGCGCAGGGCTCGAGCGTGACATAGAGATCGCATTCGACGAGGCGCGCCGCGCCCCCCGCCTGCGCCGCTTCGCGCAGCACCAGCATCTCGGCATGCGCGGTGGGATCGGCGAGCTCCTCGGTGCGGTTGCCCGAGGCCGCCAGCACCGCGCCCGTCGCCGCATCGACCAGCACCGCGCCCACCGGCACCTCGCCGCGCTCGCCGGCGCGCTCCGCTTCGGCCAGCGCCCCCACCATCGGGCTGCGCCCGGCGTCGTTCATCGCGCGAAAAGACTCGTGCTTGGTTGCGGCATCAGACAAGTCACCCTAGGATCGCCACCACCATGGTACAACCTGTCATCGGGCTGACGCTCGATTCGGAGCCGCCGGGCGGCTACTCCAAGACGCATGGCTGGTATGCACTGCGCGAGAATTACTGCGACGCGGTCGCGCGCGCCGGCGGGCTGCCGATTCTGTTGCCGCATGAGCCCGAGCAGGCCGAAGCCTATCTCGACCTGATCGACGGGCTCGTCGTCACCGGTGGCGCCTTCGACGTCGACCCCATCCTGTTCGGCGCGACGAGTCGGCATGCGACCGTCACCACCAAAGACCGCCGCACCGCCTTCGAGCTGGCGGTCACACGCGGCGCGGTCGCCGCCGACAAGCCGGTGCTCGGCATTTGCGGCGGCCAGCAGCTGCTCAACGTCGCGCTGGGCGGCACGCTCATCCAGCACATCCCCGACGAGGTGCCGGGCGCGCTCGCGCATGAGCAGCCGAACCCGCGCACCGAAGCGGGTCACGTCGTAGCGGTCAGTCCGGGCACGCTGCTGCACCGCGTCACCGGCATGGCGGAGCTGCCGGTCAACAGCGCGCATCACCAGGCGGTGAAGGATCTGGCGCCGGGCTTCGTCGTCGATGCGGTGGCGCCGGACGGAATCGTCGAAGGCATCGAGGATCCGGGCAAGCGCTTTCTCATCGGCGTGCAGTGGCACCCCGAATATTTCATCAGCGAGGGCGACAGCCGCCTGTTCGCCGCCTTCATCGCCGCCGCGCGGCGCTGAGCGCCTATGGCCGAGAGCGCCGAGAAAGGGGAGCGCATCGCCAAGCTTCTGGCGCGCGCCGGCCTGTGCTCGCGCCGCGATGCCGAGCGCTGGATCGCCGAAGGCCGCGTCTCCGTCGACGGCAAGGTGCTGACGAGCCCGGCGTTGGCGCTCACGGGCGTGCACGACATCCGCGTCGACGGCAAGCCGATTCCGGAAGCGGAGCCGGCGCGGCTCTGGCGCTACCACAAGCCGGCAGGCCTCGTCACCACGCATCGCGACGAGCGCGGCCGGCCGACGGTGTTCGAGAAGCTGCCGCCGGAGCTGCCGCGACTCGTCTCGGTCGGGCGGCTCGACCTCAATTCCGAAGGGCTGCTGCTGCTCACCAATGACGGCGCTTTGGCGCGCGGGCTGGAATTGCCGGCGCGGGGCTGGCTCCGGCGCTATCGCGTGCGCGTTCATGGCGCGGTCGATCCGGCACGGCTCAAGGCGCTCGAGGAGGGCGTCACCATCGACCGCATCGCGTACGGCCCGATCCGCGCCGCGCTCGACCGCGAGCAGGGCAGCAATGCCTGGCTCACGGTGAGCTTGCGCGAAGGCAAGAACCGCGAGATCCGCCGCGTCATGGAGCATCTGGGGCTTGGCGTGACGCGGCTCATCCGCATCGCCTATGGGCCCTTCCAGCTCGGCGATCTGCCGCGCGGTGCCCTCGAGGAAGTGCCGCGCCGCGTGCTGCGCGAGCAGCTCGGCCAGGCATCGCCGGCGACAGCGAAGGCGAAGCGCCATGCGGATCATCGCCGGTAAGCATCGCGGCCGCGCCCTCGCCGCGCCCGAAGGAAGCGGCGTGCGCCCGACCAGCGACCGCGCGCGCGAGGCGCTGTTCGACATTCTCGCCCATGGCCGTTTCGCCGACCGGCCGGTATTCGAAGAAGCGCGCGTGCTCGACGCGTTCGCCGGCACCGGCGCTTTCGGCCTCGAAGCGCTGTCGCGCGGCGCGGCGCAAGCGAGCTTCATCGAGAAGGACCGCGCGGCGCTGGCAGCGCTGCGCGCCAACATCACAGCGCTCGGCGAAGAGCGGCACGCCGCAGTGCTGCCGGGCGATGCGCTCCATCCACCCAAAGCCGGTGCGCCGGCCTCCCTCGCCTTTCTCGATCCGCCCTATGCCGAGGACATCGCCGCGCCAGCGCTCGCCGCGCTGGCTGCTTCCGGCTGGCTCGCGCCGAACGCGCTGGCGGTGGTGGAGCTGGCGGCGAAGCGAAAATTCGAGCCGCCCGCCGGATTCACGCTGCTCGACGAGCGGCGCTACGGCGCGGCGCGGCTGGTGTTCCTGCGCTTCGCGCCGACGCCTTAGCACCGCGACCGCGCTGTCAAGCGAAAAGCGCCGGGAGGGGTGTACGCCTCTGGTGTACACCAGGGACACAAAAATCACGGGGCTCATTCCTCGGACATTTGATGATTGGCGAGATCGGCTTCGCGCAGATCGAGCTCGCGCTCGATGTGGCGCCGCGCTTCGTCCTTGATCTCGCCGTCGCTGAAGAGCTCATTGATGGAGTGGCGCTCCGCCGTGATCAGCTGCAGCTCGATCTCGTCGTGAAGCTCGGCGAGCTTGCGGCGCGCGCCATCGCCATCGCTGCCATGCTCGATATGGCTGAGCCGGTAGCGGAGCCGCGAGCGGAACGGCTGTACGATACTGTCGGAGAGCTTGCGCTCGACCGCCATATGGTCGAGCCGCTCGATCACCGCCTCGATCGCGTGCCGCCGGGCCTTGCGCTCTTCCGCGAGCTCGGCCACGTGCTCGCGACGGCCGGCATGCGCGAGGCCGAGACGGTGGATCACCCAGGGCAACAGCAGGCCTTGACCGACAAGGCTGACCAGGATGACGGAAAAGGTGAGGAATATAATGAGACTGCGGTAGGGAAACGGGGTCCCGTCCGCGGTCGTGAGCGGGATCGCGAGCGCGGCGGCAAGAGAGACGATGCCGCGGATGCCGGTGAAGCCGATGATGAAGGCCCACTGCCAGGGGGGCGACGGGTCTTTGCGCCTGATCGCGGGAACGAGCCAGCGCGGAAGATAGATCGCGGGAAAGACCCAGATGAATCGCGCCGCGATGACGATCGCGCTCACCAGCACGGTCGGCACGACCAGCTCGACGGCCAGGTAGTCGGAGGTGCTGGCGATGAGCGGACGACCTTGCAGGCCGGTGATGAGAAACACCATGCCTTCGATGACATAGATGAAAAAGCCCCAAAAGAAGATGCCTTGAAGGCGCGTCGCGGCGCCGATCAGGCGGCGCCCGTTCCAGCTGATGTAAAGCCCGGTCGTCACCGTGGCGAGCACGCCCGAGCCGCCGAGATGCTCGGGCGGCCAGAACGCCAGGAACGGCGTGATGATGGAGAGCGTCAACTCCACCATGGGATCGGCGGACCAGCGCCGGAGGCGCAGCATCAGCCAACCGACGCCGATGCCCCAGAGGATCTCGCCGACGACGATGGCGGCGAACTCCCACACCGCCTCATTCAGCGAGAAACCACCGACGCTCACGGCGGTGACGGCGAAGCGGTAGAGGATGAGCGCAGTCGCGTCATTGGCGAGCCCCTCGCCCTCCAGAACCGCCAGGATGCGCCGCGGCAGCTGCATCCGGCGCGCGATCGAAAGCGGCGCCACCGCGTCCGGCGGTGCGATGATCGCGCCCAGGACGAACCCGACTGGCCAGCCGAGGCCCAACACGTAGTGGGTCGCCGCCGCCGTCGCGACCGTGGTGAAAATGACGGAGCCGACGGCGAGCAGCGAAATCGGACGAAGATTGAAGCGGAACTCGCGCCAGCTCATGGCGACGGCGGCACTATAGATGAGCGGCGGCAGCACCAGCAGCAGCACCACTTCGGGCGCCAGCGTCACCGTCGGCAGGCCGGGTACGAGCGCCAGCGCAACGCCCGCCAGCACCAATAGGATCGCCGGCGGGACCTTGCTGCGGATGCTGATCACGGCGACCGCGGCAAGGACAATGAGCAGCAGCACGAGAATCTGGATCGTGGGAATCATGACTGGCCCTCTGTGCGGAAAGGGTACCACAGCACACCTCGAGGGAAGGCGCTGGCGTTGTGCGCTTGGTTTAGCGCCCCCTCACCCTCCCATTGCTTCGCAATGGGCCCCTCCCTCTCCCACAAGGGAAGAGGGGCTTCGAGGCGCTGCAGGGGCCCAGCGCGAAGCGCTGGGAGGGTGAGGGATTTTCTCGGTCTGTGCTAAAACTCGCGCCCCATTGCTCACCGAGGCTCACATGGCCGATCTTCGCATCACCGCCGGCCCGTTCACCTTTGCCGCCCGTTGGGAGCGGCAGGTCGCGCCGCGCACTTGCGCCAAATTCGAAAGCCTGCTGCCCTTCCGCCAGCGCCTCATCCATGTGCGCTGGAGCGGCGAGGCGTGCTGGATTCCGCTCGGCGACCTCGATCTCGCTCTCGGCTATGAGAATGCGACGAGCTATCCCGCGCCCGGCGAGATCATCCTCCATCCCGGCGGCATCAGCGAAACCGAAATCCTGCTCGCCTATGGCAGCGTCCAATTCGCGAGCAAGGTGGGGCAGCTCGCGGGGAACCACTTCCTGACGATCATCGAAGGCAACCAGCGCCTCGCGGAGCTGGGGAAGATGGTGCTGTGGCAGGGAGCGCAGGAGGTTGAGTTTGCAGCGATGTGAACCGCGGGCTCGTCACCTCTCGAGCGTTGGGGCGGCTTTTCCTTTTTATTGTCCCAAAGGGCAAATCCACTTCCAATCAGTGTGAACTCGCTGGCTCGCCCGGGGGCGTCTCCTAGTATAAGGGGAGACGCTCTGCTATATTTGCTTCCCATAGGTGTAGCGGCAACGTTCTGCGCGCTCGCCAGACCTTGTCAGCCCTGCAAATGTCCCTTGGCCGCGACTCGGTGCTTTCGACATGAACCAGACCTCGTCCTGGCGAGGCGATGGCGAAAGCAAGCTGGAGGTCTTGTGGGCAGACGGTGATCGAGTCTTTTGCCGAACCTGGCGCGGCGCGGATGAGGGCACGCGGACCGCGGTGCTCGCCGTGGTTCCGGCTTCAGACCATCCGACGCCGAGTTGCCTTGATCACCTCGCTCACGAATTTGGGCTCAGGAACGAGCTGGACAGCGGGTGGGCGGCGCGCCCCCTGGAGTTCGTGCGCGAGCACGGGCGGAACATGCTCGTGCTCGAGGATTCCGGCAGTGAGCCGCTCGTCGGTCAACTGGGCCTCCCGATGGCGGTGGAAAGCTTCTTGCATCTGGCCAGCGCCATCGCCGCTGCCCTCGCCGAGCTTCACGCGCGCGGCCTCATTCACAAGAATATAAAGCCGGCCAACATCCTCGTCAGTCGCAGGAGCGGAGAGGTCAGACTTACCGGCTTCGGCATCGCCTCCCGCCTTCGGCGGGAGCGGTCGGCCCCCGAGCCGCCCGAGATCATCGCCGGCACGCTGGCCTATATGGCGCCCGAGCAAACCGGGCGGATGAACCGCTCGGTCGATGCGCGCAGCGATCTCTATGCGCTCGGCGTCACGCTTTATGAAATGCTCACCGGCGCGCTGCCTTTCACCGCCGCTGACCCGATGGAACTGGTGCATTGCCATCTGGCGCGGCGACCGGTACCGCCCGCCGAGCGTCTCTCGGGCTTGCCTGCCGCCGTCTCCGACATCGTGATGAAGCTGCTCGCCAAGGCACCGGAGGATCGTTACCAGACGGCTATCGGCGTGGCCACGGATCTCAGACGTTGCCTCGGTGAATGGGAAAGCAGCGGCCGCATCGCGTGGTTTGCGCCGGGCACGCACGACATACCCGATGTGCTGCGCATTCCCGAAAAACTCTATGGGCGCGAGCAGGAGATCGACGGCCTGCGCGCCGCCTTCGAGCGCGTCGCATCGCGCGGCACGCCCGAACTCGTGCTGGTTTCCGGATCTTCCGGCATCGGCAAGTCGTCGGTCGTGAACGAGCTGCACAAAGCGCTCGTGCCGCGACGCGGCTGGTTCGCTTCCGGCAAGTTCGATCAGTATCAGCGCGACATCCCCTACGCGACCTTGGCGCAGGCCTTCCAGAGCCTGATCCGTCAGCTCCTGGTCAAGAGCGAAATGGACCTCGCTCCATGGCGTGACGCCATCCGGGCGGCGGTCGGCGCGAATGGTCGGCTGATCGTGGATCTCGTTGCCGAGCTCGAACTGCTCATCGGCCCGCAGCCGCCCGTGGCCGAGAATTTGTCGCCGCGGGAAAGAGAACCCCGCTTCCTCGGAGTCCTCGACAATTTTCTTCGGGTGTTTGCCCGCCGCGAGCACCCTCTGGTGCTGTTCCTTGACGATTTGCAATGGGTGGACGCGGCCACTCTGAACTTCCTCGCGCATGCCGTTTCGTCCCCCAACGCCGGGTATCTCCTGGCGGTGGGCGCCTACCGTGACGCCGAAGTCGAGCCCACCCATCCGCTGACCGCGATCGTGGACGCATTGCGGGAGGACGGCGCGGCGGTGACCCACATCGCACTCGGGCCGCTGTCCGGTGACGACCTCTGTCGGATGGTTGCGGAGTCGCTGGGCTGCGCGGCGCATGACGCCGCGCCCTTGGCGCAGCTCATTCATGAGAGAACGGCGGGCAACCCGCTCTTCGCCGTCCAGTTCCTCAGCGCGATGTGCGAGGAACGCCTGCTTGCCTTCGATGCCGCCCGAGGCGGCTGGCGCTGGAACATCGACGAGATTCGCGGCAGGGGTCTCACCGACAATGTGGTGGACCTCATGCTGGCGAGGCTGAAGCGGCTTCCCGCTGCGACACGGAAGGTGCTGGAAGACCTCGCCTGTCTTGGCAACAGCGCGGATGTCGCCACGCTGGTCGCGACGCAAGGCGGAACGGAAGCGACCGTCGATGCCGCGTTCTGGGACGCCGTGGGCGAGGGGGTCGTGCTCCGCGCCGGAGATTCCTTTCGGTTTCTGCACGACCGCGTGCGGGAGGCGGCCTATGCGCTCATCCCGGAGGACCAGCGCGTGGAGCGGCATCTGCGGATCGGCCGCCTGCTGCTGTCGCATCTGCCGCCGGAGGCGGTCAGCGAGCGCGTGTTCGAGATCGCGACTCAGCTGAACCGTGGCGTCGCGCTGATCAGGGATGACGGGGAAAGGGAAAAACTTCGGCAACTGAACGCCCTTGCCGGCCGAAAAGCGAGACGAGCCATCGCCTACGCCGCGGCGCGCCGCTATCTGGCCCAGGCGACCGCGTTGCTGCCGTCGGACGCTTGGCGCACCCAGTACGAGGACACGTTCTCCCTCCAGCTGCAGCGATGCGAGTGCGAGTATCTCACCGGGCATCCCGACATTGCGGCGGAACTCGCGGGCGTCATTCTCGCGGAAGCGCGCTCGGCCATCGACCGTGCCGAAATCTATCGCTTGCGTATCAGGATGAGCGACTTTGCGGGTCGATCCGACGACGCGATGACGGCGCTGCGCGACGCGCTGCGGCTTTTCGGGATAGAGCTACCGGAATCGGACGAGGCGATAGCGGCGGCAATCGAAACGGAGGAGCGCGAGGTTGCCAACAATTTGCGTGGCCGCGGCATCGCCGACCTGGCGGATGCTCCGCCTGCCACGGATCCGACCGTCCGGATGATCATCGGCCTGATCGTCGAGGCCATCGCGCCGATCTACGCAACGCAGCGCTATTTCCCCTTGCTCGCAGCCAAAGGCGTCAATCTCTGCCTGCGGCACGGCAATACGGTCGAAGCGAGCGCGGTCTACAACGGATATGCGCTGGTGCTCGTGGGCAGGGGCGATTTCAAGTCGGCCTTCGAATTTTCCGATATGTCGGTCCGCCTCGTTGCGAAATTCGACAACCCCGGCCTTCAGGCGATATTGCTTCTGCGCCACGGCTTCTTCGTCAATCATTGGCGAAGGCACATCGCAACCAGCCTGCCTTATCTGCATGAGAGTTATGCCGGCTCGGCGAAGCTGGGCAATTTCCTCTATGCGGGCTATGCGGCCCTCTATCTGGCAGAGATGACCCGCGAGAAGGGAGACCCTCTCGATACGCTTGTGCAAACCTGCCGGGGCTTCGCCGATGTCGGCACGCAGAGCCACAATGACGCAATCCGCGACACGTTCCGCGTTCAACTGCAGTTCTCCGCCTGCCTCAAAGGACTGACGCGCGCCCCGACCAGCTTCGAGGATGAGGAGTTCAGCGAAGCCGACAAGCTCGCGGGTTTCGCGGTCTGGCGCTTTCACGTTCTGAAACAAACGGTGTTATTCCTCTTCGGCGACTATGACGCAGCGCTCGAGTCGGCGACGCGGGCTGCCGACGCGCTGCGCGGCGCCGTCGCCATGCCGCTCGTCGCGATGTCGCAATTTTACCGCGCCTTGTCGATGACGGCGCTTTACCCGCGCGCAAGCGCCGCCCAGCGGCTGGAGTTCAGGCGGTGTGTCGAGGAGGCGCTGCGTCGGCATCGACATTGGGCTGACAATTGCCCGGAGAATTTTGCCAACCGCCACGCCTTGCTCGCCGCCGAAGTCGCCCGGATCGACGGCCGGGACATGGAGGCGATGCGTCTCTACGAGGAGGCCATCCGCTCGGCGCACGATCATGGCTTCCTTCAGAATGAAGCTCTCGCCAACGAACTCGCCGGCCGCTTCTATCTCAGCCGCGGCCTCGAGACGAACGGCTATGCGCATCTGCGCAACGCGCGCGCCTGCTATGCCCTCTGGGGTGCCGACGGCAAGGTGCGGCAGCTCGAGCAGGTTTATCCCCCGCTCGCCGATCCCGAGGACCGGCTTCCCACGGCGACACTGAGCGCTCGCGTCCCGCAGCTCGATATGACGAATGTCGTCAAAGCTTCTCAAGCGGTGTCCGGCGAGATCTTGTTGCCCAAGCTGATCGAGACGCTGATGTCGATTGCGCTGCAAAGCGCCGGCGCCGATCGCGGATTGTTGGCTCTCCCCCAAGGGGAAGGGGAAAGCTACGCGATCGAGGCCGAGGCGCGGGTCAACCGCGACGGGGTCGAACTCGTGCCGCGCCAGAGGTCGATGGCCGCTCCCGCCTCGCCCGAGACCCTTCTGCGTTATGTCATCCGCACGCGAACGACCTTGATCCTCGATGATGCCTCCAAGCCCAACCTGTTCTCCGAAGACGAGTATGTGCAGCGCCTGCAGCCGAAATCCGTTCTCTGTCTTCCCCTGGTAAGACAGGGACGGCTTGCCGGTCTGCTCTACCTCGAAAATACCCTCACGTCGCACGCCTTCACCGCAGATCGGATCGCGCTGCTCGAACTGCTGGCGGCGCAGGCGGCAATCTCGCTCGAGAACACACGGCTCTACAGCGAGGTCCAAGAGCGCGAAGCGAGAATCCGGAGGCTCGTCGACGCGAACATCGTCGGCATCGTCGTCTGGGATCTTGAGGGCCGGATCATTGAGGCGAACGACGCCTTTCTCGGGATGGTCGGATATGACCGTGAGGATCTCGCCGCCGGACGCGTGCGGTGGCTGGAGATGACGCCCGCCGAATGGCGCGCGGATACGCTCCGGGCGATGGCTCAGATCAAAGCGACCGGGAGCTGCAAACCCTATGAAAAGGAGTATTTCCGCAAGGATGGCAGCCGCGTGCCGGTGCTCGTCGGCGGCGCGGCTTTCGCGGGCAATCCCGACCAGGGCGTCACCTTCGCGCTCGACCTGACCGAGCGCAAGCAGGCGGAAGCGCAGCTGCAGCAGGCCGGCAAGATGGAGGCCATCGGCCGGCTCGCGGGCGGAATCGCGCACGATTTCAACAACGTTCTCGGGGTGGCAATCAATTTCGCCCGGTTCCTCGAAGAGGACCTCCCGTCGGGCTCGCCGCAACATAATTTCGCGCGACGCATCCACAGCGCCTGCATCAAGGGCAAAGACCTGGTCGCCCAGATTCTGGCGTTCGCGCGGGCGCAGCCGCCGGATCGGCGTTCGCTCGACCTGCGCGCTGCCTTGCGCGATGCGCGTGAGCTTCTGGCGGGCATGCTGCCGGCAACGACGCGCGTCAGCCTGTCGCTCGCCGAGGAGCCGCTGGTTGTCAGCGGCAACGAGTCCCAGCTGATCCAGCTCGCCGTCAACCTCTGCGTCAACGCGCAGGACGCTTTGCGCGGACAGGCGGGCGAGATCAGTATCAGCGCCGCCGCGCTCGGGCCCGGCGACGCGGACGGGCAGCACGCGCCGCTGGTCGGGCGCCTGGAGAAGGGGCGACGCTATGTCCGGATCGATGTGACGGATACCGGCGAGGGGATTCCGGCCGCAGCCCTGCGGCGGATCTTCGAACCATTCTTCACCACCAAGGAGCGCGGCCGGGGCACCGGGCTCGGGCTCGCGGTGGTCCACGGCATCATTGCCGCGCATGACGGCGCTTGCTCGGTCGCGAGCACGCCTGGCCGAGGCACCCGGTTTTCGGTCTATCTGCCGCTCAGCGAAGCGGCCGCCCCAGCGGGTCACCCGACCACCGCGGAAGGCGGCGCATGGCGCGGACGCGGGCGGGTGCTGGTGGTCGATGACGAGGTCAATATCACGGATGCGCTGTCGATCGGTCTCGAGCGCCTGGGTTACGAGGTGGCGGCGGTGAACGATCCGCGCGAAGCGCTGCAGGCGGTCCGCGACGATCCAGCCGGCTGGAGCGTCGTGGTCACCGACAATCTGATGCCGGAGATGGACGGGCTCGCCTTGGCTGTTGCGCTGCGAACGCTGCGGCCGGAGTTGCCGGTCATCCTCTACACCGGTGTCGATGACCAGGCCATCGAGGCGGCCGTGCGGCAGCAGATCTTTGCGGCCTTCGTGCGCAAGCCGGCGGAAGTGGCGGAGCTTGCGCAGGTCATACGCGAGGTGTTGCCGGGGTGAGCGGAGACGGGTGCGCGGCGCTCTCGTCAGGAGACGCTGGCCGCTATTCCACTTCCGGCGCGGCCCCCCTTTGCTGAACGCGGCAGGCTCGCGCTTCCATCTCTATGGCTCGGCGGGCCGAATGACCGCCCGTGGCAAGCCGTCCACGCCCGCCGCAGACCTTGTTGCGAGCGGGCCAGAATGATACCTATTCTTGCGGTGTTCTGAAGAAATTTAAGCCGAGGGAGACTTACCGATGAACCGGCGAGATTTCATCGCACTCCTCGGGACGGCCATGCTCGCGCCCTCGCCCGCGCTTCCAGCCGAAGAATCGACCATGACAGAGCCACATCGCATCGACGTGCATCACCACATCGTGCCGCCAACCTGGCTCGCAGCGATGGACATCATCGGCCGCACCGACCCGATGATCGGCGGTTGGTCGGTGCAGAAAAGTCTCGACGACATGGACAAGGGCGGCGTCGCGATCGCGATTGCGTCCCCCACCACCCCGCAGGTGACGCCGCTTGGCAAACAAGCCGCCGTGCGGGTCGCGCGCGAATCGAATGAATTCGCCAAGAAGCTCATGACCGATCATCCCGGACGGTTCGGCGCGTTTGCCATGCTTCCGCTGCCTCACATCGATGAGAGTCTCAAAGAGGCCGCCTACGCGCTCGACGTGCTCAAACTCGACGGCATCGGCGTGATGACGAACTACGGCGACAAATGGCTCGGCTATTCGTACTTCGCGCCGATCTGGGAAGAACTCAACCGCCGCAAGGCGACGGTATACACCCATCCGACCGACGCCAATTGCTGCGTCAATCTGGTCCAGGGCCTTCACTCCTCGATCGTCGAATGGGGCACCGACACGACGCGGACGATTTGCGATCTCATCTTCAGCGGCACCTCGCGGAAATATTCCGACATCAACTGGATCTTCTCCCATGGCGGTGGCGTGCTCGTGGCGATCGCAGAGCGCATCCTTGTGCAGGCGGTAAGCCGGCCGCCCTACCAGGGCAGATTCACGCGCGACATCGTTCAAGCCGAGCTGGATCGTTTCTACTATGACACGGCCCAGGTCGCTTTGGCCGGGACGCTCGCCTCTCTAACCAAGCTCGTTCCCACGACCCAGATCGTTTACGGCACGGATTTTCCGTATCGGACCGCGGCCGAGCATACCAAGGGCGTCTCGGCCCTGTTCAGCGGAACGGACCTCAGGAACATCGATCGCGCCAACGCTCTGCGCATTCTGCCGCGGCTAACGAGCACGTGACCAAGCTCCCTTGGCGGCCGGTGATCACACCTTGGCGAAGACCTCGGCCCAGTCCTGCAGCATCGCCATCTCGTGACCGTGGCGGATGTGGACGCCGAACTGGCTGAAGCCTGCGGCCTCGAGCTCGCGCACTCCCTCGACCAGCTCTGCCGCAGTACCGGTGAAGGTGAGCGCGCGGATGGCCGCGCCGGTCACCAGCGGCTCCTCTTCCGGCCGCAGGAACATGAGGTGCCCGCGATGGACCGTGAGGTAGCGCGCATCCTCCGGCTCATACCCCTGATAGAGCGCGCGATAAGCGTCGAGCGCGGGCTTGAGCGGCGGCGGCGCCGGGAAGCCCATCGAGCCGAACTCCGCCTCCTCGACGAAGTTGTGAAAGATCATTGCCGCCGCCGGCCCTGCCTGTGCCTTGACGCGCGGGCTGTCGGCGGGCTCGCCCTCGCGCAGCACTGAGCCGCCGCCGAAGGCGGTGGCGTAGAGCTCCTGGGGCGCGCGGCCAACCTCTTGCCAAGCCTTCCTCATATCGGCAAGCGCGGCGCGGGCGCCGTGGGCATCGCGCGCCGCGACCATCCAGCCGGCGCCCAGCTTCGCCGCGAGCCGGCGCCCGCGCGGCCCGAAGGCCGAGACGTGGAGCGGCATGGGGTCGCGAAGGTTGATCAGTTCGAGCTCGGGATTGAGGAAGCGGATCTTGTGCGGACCGCCCTCCTCCGACCACTCGACCGTCTCGCCCCGCAGCAAGCCCCGGACGACGCGGATGTACTCCTCGAGCCGCGCCAGCGTGATCGCCGGCAGGCCCATGCTGCGCCGCGCCGTGAAGCCGGTGGAAACGCCGAAATCGATCCGGCCGGGCGCCAGCGCGTTGAGCGAGGCGAGCGCGTTCGCCGCCGAGGGCGCAATTCGGTTCGAGGGGATGAGCACGCCGGTGCCGAGGCGGATGCGGGTCGTCTGCATCGC
>DATIYL010000290.1:0-7352 GCA_035517635.1 Allostellaceae bacterium
CCGCAATGGCCGCAATATCGGTTGCTTGGCGGGTTCTTGGCGCCACAACTCGGGCACGTCATCGACCCTCTCCGCCCGACACGCTATCGGTGGCAGAGCCACGTCATATATTACAAGGTGCGGATGGACGCGAGTCCGTTCGTGTCGCGGGCCGTGACTAATTTGCGCCGAATCCCGCGCATTTGCGGGGAAAATCAATGATCCGAACGACTTCGCTCGCCGCTTTCGCGTCGAGACGCAACCGTCATCACCCCCGCGTCACCTCGATCTCGTCATAGCGCTTCAGGCGATAGACCAGCATCGAGACGAGCCAGCTCGCGATGAAGAGGCCGATGATGAGGAAGCCGAGGCTGCCGAAATTGCGGTTGAGCGCGGCAATGGCGCGCCAGAAGCCGCCCTCGAGATTGAGATGATCGGCGACGAGGCCGAGCGCCTCGACGCCGCCGACGACCAGCGCCGCCAGCACCGAGACGAAGGTGATGGTGAGGTTGTAGTAGAGCTTGCGCATCGGCTTCATAAAGGCCCAGCCATAGGCGCCGAGCATGAGCACGCCGTCGGTGGTGTCGATCAGCGACATGCCGGCGGTGAAGAGGGCCGGAAACACCAGGATCGACCAGAGCGAAAGGCCCCGCGCCGCTTCCGCGGCCGAGATGCCGAGCAGCCCGATCTCGGTCGCGGTATCGAAGCCGAGGCCGAAGAGGAAGCCGAGCGGATACATCTGCCAGCTCGCGCCGATGAAGCGGAAGAGCGGCCGGAAGATGCGGCCGAGGAAGCCGCGTTGCGACAGGAAGAGATCGAGCTCCTCCTCGACATAGCGCCCGCCGCGCCGCACCTGCCGGAAGGTGCGGTAGAGCTGCAGCAGCACGACGAGGTTGAGCAGCGCGATCAGAAAGAGAAAGCCGGCCGAGACGCCGGTGCCGACGAGGCCGCCGACCTCGCGCCAATCGGCAAAGCGGGTCTGTAGCGCGGCGGCCGCCAGCGCGATCCCGGCCGAAGCGAGCGCCACCACCGTCGAATGCCCGAGCGAGAAGAAAAAGCCGACGCCGACTGGGCGCTGTCCCTGCTGCATCAGCTTGCGCGTGACATTGTCGATGGCGGCGATGTGGTCGGCATCGACGGCATGGCGCGCACCGAAGCTGTAAGCCAGCATCGCCGTGCCAAGCAGCACCGGATATCCCCGAAAGGCGATGAGCGCCCACGCCCAGGCGCCGAGATTGGCGCCGACCAGGATCGCATAGATGCCGAAGAGCCTGCGCCGCACCGTCCCCCTCCCCACCCGCCTATAGAGACGCCGAGCCGACAAGGTCAAGCGTGAACGCCCCTCTCCCCTTGCGGGAGAGGGAGGGGCCCGTCGCGTAGCGACGGGAGGGCGAGGGGTGGTGAGGGGTGCCGTGTTACCCTCTTCCCACCACCGCGCTCTTTGACATCGTGCAGGAAAAAAATGCTCCTGGTGTACACCGGCGGCGTAGGCCCCTCCCGGCGCTTTTCGCTTGACGCCGCCGCGCGCCCCTCTCCCGCGACAGCGGGAGAGGGAGGGGCCCACGCGAAGCGTGGGAGGGTGAGGGTTTGCGGCGCGAACGGAGCTGAGGGCTGCTGTGACAAGATCTCCGACTTCCGCCCTCTTTGATATTGTGTGCCGACGTTTCACGTGAAGCGGAATGCTCTCGGCGTCAGAGCGCCGTTCTGAGATCCCACAGCTCCGGAAACAGCCGGATCTCGAGCAAGCCGCGGAGATAGGCGACGCCCTCGGTGCCGCCCGTGCCTTTTTTGCCGCCGATGATGCGCTCGACGGTGGTGACGTGGCGGAAGCGCCATTGCCGGAAGAAATCCTCGAGATCGACCAGCTCCTCGCCGAGCTCGTAGAGATCCCAATAGCGCTCGGTGTCGCGATAGATCGCGATCCATGCCGCTTCGACCGACGCATTGGCGCGATAGCGCTCGCGCCAATCGCGCTCGAGCGCGGCCGCGTCGATGGCAAGACCGCGCCGCGCCAAGAGGCGGATCGCGTGGTCGTAAAGGCTCGGCGCCGCGAGCAGCGCTTCGAGCTCGGCATGGATCTGCGGCCGATGCCCGAACGGCGCCAGCAGCTCCGCGCGCTTGTTGCCGAGCAGGAACTCGATGGCACGGAACTGGTGCGACTGAAATCCGGAAGAGCGGCCGAGCGCGGCGCGGAAATCCATGTACTCGCTCGGCGTCAAGGTCGACAGCACATCCCAGGCCTGGATCAGCTGCGCCATGATGCGCGAGACGCGCGCCATCATCTTGAAGGCGGGGGCGAGATCGTCGCGCTCGATCTGCCGGATCGCCGCGCGCAGCTCGTGGATGACGAGCTTCAGCCACAGCTCCGTCGTCTGGTGCTGGATGATGAACAGCATCTCGTTGTGGTTCGCCGACAGCGGGTGCTGCGCGTCGAGCAGCCGGTCGAGCCGGAGATAGTCGCCATAGCTCATCTCGGCGCTGAAATCGGTATGTGCACCGCCGAGATTGTCCTTGCTCTTCTTCGCCATCGACACCTCGCTCACGTCACGGCGGCACGCCGCTGGAATTCCGGCCGGTCCCAGTCGCGTTGGCGCAGCACTTCGGCGAGCGTCGCCGCCGCGTCCCAGGCATCGACGAAGCGCGTATAGAGCGGCGCGAAGCCGAAGCGCAGGATGTCGGGCGCACGGAAATCGCCGATCACGCCGCGCGCGATGAGCGCCTGCATCACGGGATAGCCCGCCTCGTGGCGGAAGCTCACCTGGCTACCGCGCCGCGCCGCATCGCGCGGCGTGATGAGGGTGACGCCGAGCCCCGCCGCTTCCTGATCGATCGCGGCGATGAAGGTCTCGGTAAGGCCGAGCGATTTCTCGCGCAGTGCCGGCGGCGATACGCCGAGCAGCAGATCGATGCCGGCTTCGAGCCCGGCCATGGAAAGGACGGGCGGCGTCCCGGCGACATAGCGGCCGATGCCCGGCGCCGGGCGATACGCGGCTTCGAAGGCGAAAGGCGCGGCATGGCCGAGCCAGCCCGACAGCGGCTGGACGAAGCGCTCCTGGTGGCGCGGCGCGACCCAGAGAAAGGCCGGCGCACCCGGCCCGCCATTCAGATATTTGTAGCCGCAGCCGACGGCGAAATCGGCACCGGCGGCGGTGAGATCGACCGGCACGGCGCCGGCGCTGTGCGCCAGATCCCACAGCATGAGCGCGTCCGCGCGCTGCGCCGCAGCAGTCACCGCCGCCATGTCGTGCATCGCGCCGGTGCGGTAATTGACGTGCGTGAGCATCACCACCGCGGTGTCGCTGTCGATCGCGGCCTCGACCGCATCGCCGTCGACGAGGCGGAGCCGGTGGCCCTTGGCCAGCAGCGCCGTCAGCCCTTCGGCGATGTAGAGATCGGTCGGAAAGTTGTCGCGCTCGGACAGGATGGTGCGGCGATCCGGATTGAGGCTGAGCGCGGCGGCGAGCGTCTTGAACAAATTGACCGAGGTCGAATCCGCCGCCACCACCTCGCCGGGACCGGCGCCGATCAGCCGGGCCAGCTTGTCGCCGACGCGCCGCGGCAGCTCGATCCAGCCATGCTTGTTCCAGCTGGTGATGAGATCCTGGCCCCATTCGCGCTCGACCAGCTCGGCGATGCGCGCCGGCGTCGCCTTGGGCAGCGCGCCCAGCGAATTGCCGTCGAGATAGATGATCCCTTCGGGCAGCACGAATTCCGCCCGCCAGGCGGCGAGCGGATCGGCGGCATCGCGCCTTTCGCAGTCGGCCCGAGTGAGCGTGGTCATGGCGGGTTACGCGAGGCCAGCCGGCGCGCCTGGCGGACAATGCGCTCGCCGGCCTCGGCGAGAACGGCGTCCGCTTGCGTGAGCGCGAGGCGAAGATGCCCCGCGGCGCTCGGTCCGAAGCCGTCGCAGGGCAGCGTCGCCACGCCTTCCTCTTCGAGCAGCGCGCGGGCGAAATCGTCGGCGGAAAGCCCGGTGCCGCGCACGTCGAGCAGGAGGAACATGCCGCCTTCGGGCGGGATCACCCGGCAGCGCGGCGCCTCGCCGAGAATGCCGGCGAAGAGCGCGGCGCGGCGGCGGTAATCCTCGCGCAGCGCCGAGGCTTCAGGCAGCTCGCGCTCGAGCACGGCCAGCGCCCCGAGCTGGATGAAGGGCGGCCCGCCATAGAGCATCGAGAGGAGCAAGTTGAAAAGATGGCCCGTCAGCGCCGCCGGGCCGACGACCCAGCCCAGGCGAAAGCCCGGCATGGCATGGGATTTGGAAAGGCTCGAGACCACCACGGTGCGCTCGGCCATGCCGGGCAGGCTGCGCGGGCTGAGATGCGGCCGGGCGAAGGCGAGATCCTCATAGACCTCGTCCGAGAGGAGCCAGAGATCGTGGCGGCGGGCGAGCGCGGCGATGGCCTCGATCTCGGCCGGAGTGAAGACGGCGCCGGTCGGGTTGTGCGGGCTATTGATCCAGAGGACGCGCGTGCGCGGCGTCACCGCTTCGGCCAGCACCGCCAGATCGGGGTGAAAGCCGGTCTCCGGGCGGAGCGGCGCGGTGACGAGCCGCGCCCCGGCGGCGCCGACGACCGCTTCATAGGTCGCGTAGGTCGGCTCGAAAGCAACGACTTCGTCGCCCGGCCCGGCGAGGCATTGCAGCGCGGCATAGAGCCCTGCCTGGGTTCCCGGCACCACGGCGACATTCTCCGCCGCGCAGGGGACGCCGCTGCGGCGCTCGACGCGGGCGGCGATGGCGGCGCGGAGCTCGGGAAATCCCAGGATCGGCGAATAGCCGGTCCGGCCTTGCTGCAGTGCGGCAATCGTCGCCTCGACCGCGGCTTCCGGCGCGTGCTGGTCGGGGTCGCCGACGGTGAGCAGGATGACCCGACGCCCCGCGCCGCGCTGGCGGACGGCGTCGAAATGGATGCTCCAGGCGCGGGCGCCCCTGCCGGCGATGCGGCCGACCAGCGGCGAGAACTGCATGGCGCTCTCCGGGGGGCGGGCATGAGGTAATCGCAGGGCAGAGCCTAGCCCCTCGCGAGCGGCTGGAAAAGCGGGCACGCCTGCCCTTACACTGGTCATTCCCATGGGACCCGAGCCAGCGAGGCCGATCATGGAGCAGCAGCAATACGACCGGGGCGCCGAGGATCTCGGCAATGTCGTCGCATTGGAGCACGTCAATGTGCGTGTTCCCGACCAGCGCATCGCGACGATCTTCTATGTCAGCGGCATGGGCTTGACCCGTGACCCCTATCTCATGACCGGCATCGACAATATGTGGATCAATGTCGGGCGCAGCCAATTCCACATGCCGACCGGCAACCCGCAGGTGCTGCGCGGCCATGTCGGACTGGTGCTACCGGAGCGCGAGGCGCTGCTGCGGCGGCTTGGCGGCGTGCGCAAGGAGCTCGAGGGTACGCAGTTTTCCTTCGCCGAGCACAATGCCTATGTCGAGGCGACCTCGCCCTGGGGCAACCGGCTGCGCTGCTACACACCCGATTCGCGCTTCGGCCGCATCACTCTCGGCATGCCCTATGTCGAATTCGAGGTGCCGATGGGGACCGCCGCCGGCATCGCCCGCTTCTATCGCGAGATCCTGGCGACCTCGGCCGAGACCGGCGAGGACGGGCAGGGGGCTTTCGCCCGCGCCGCCGTCGGCCAGCATCAGCATTTCATCTATCGCGAGACCGACCGCGCTCTGCCCGCCTATGACGGCCACCACGTCCAGGTCTACCTCGCCGATTTCTCGGGTCCGCACCGCAAGCTGCGCGAGCGCGGCCTCGTCTTCGAGGAAAGCGATCAGTGGCAGTATCGCTTCAAGGACTTCGTCGACCTCGACAGCGGCAAGCTGCTCTACACCGTCGAGCACGAAATCCGCAGCATGACCCATCCGCTCTATGCGCGGCCGCTGGTCAACCGCAACCCGGCGCAAAGCAACCGCCGCTTCGCCGCCGGGCATGAGGATTGGCGCTGGGCGATGGCCTATGGCGATTAGCCCTCGATGAGCGCGCGCGAGGCTGCGGCCGGTTCCGACCATCTCGCGCGGGCGAAGGCGCTGGCGCCGCTGCTCGCCGAGCAGGCGGCCGCGATCGAGCGCGAGCGGCGCCTGACGCCGCCGGTGGTCGAAGCGCTGATCGATGCCGGGCTCTTCCGCATGCTGCTGCCGCGCGATTTCGGCGGCGCCGAGATCGATCCGCCGAGCTTCGTGCAGGTGCTGGAAGAAATCGCTCGGCACGACGCCAGCACCGCCTGGTGTCTCGGCCAGACCAGCGTCTGCGCCATCGCTTCGGCCTATCTGCCGCCGGCTTCGGCGCGCGAGATCTGGGGCGATCGGCGCGGCGTTCTCGCCTGGGGCGCCGGGCCGCCGATCAAGGCGATCGCGGTCGAAGGCGGCTGGCGGGTCACCGGCTCGTGGTCCTTTGCCAGCGGCGGCCACCACGCCACCTGGATCGGCGCGCATTGCGTCGCCGCCGATGCCGATGGCACGCCGCGCCGCGGCGCCAACGGCGCGCCGCTGCCGCGGACCTTGCTCTTCCCGGCGGCCAAGGTGACCTGGACCGATATCTGGGACGTCATCGGCCTCAACGGCACCGGCAGCGACATGTATTCGGTGACCGACCTCTTCGTCCCCGATGCCTTCAGCCTCAACCGCGATGCTCCCGGCGAGCGGCGCCAGCAGGGGCCGCTCTATCGCTTCCGCACCGATCAGCTTTACTCCAGCGGCTTTGCCTGCGTCGCGCTCGGCATCGCCCGCGGCATGCTCGACGCTTTCATCGCCACCGCCAATGAGAAGACGCCGCGCGGCTACAAATCGGCGATGCGGCTCAACGCGGTGACGCAGACCGAAATTGCCGAGCTCGAAGCGCGGCTGCGTTCGGCGCGGCACTACATCCGGGGCACGCTCGAGGCGGCCTGGCGCTCGGCACAGCAGGGCGAGCTTACGATCGACGATCGCATGTCGATCCGCCTTGCCGCAACGCACTGCATCCGCGAGGCGCGGGCGATCGCGAGCGATGCCTACAACGCCGTCGGCACCACCTCGGTCTTCGCCAGCAACGGCTTCGAGCGGCGCCTGCGCGACATCAACGCCGTCTCGCAACAGCTCCAGGGCCGCCGCTCGCATTACGAGACCGTGGGCAAATACCTCCTCGGCGTCGAGGCCGAGACGCTGTTCCTCTGATCATTGCGGCCCCATCGCCGATGCGCTGTTCATCCCTCTCCCCTTGCGGGAGAGGGAGGGGCCCGGCGCGAAGCGTCGGGAGGGTGAGGGGGTGACGACGGCGGACGGCTCTCTCCTCGGCCTACCCCTCGAGCGCCTCGAGGATGCGGCGCTGCTGATGGGTGCCGGCCGCTTCATCGACGATCTGCCGGTGGCCCCGGGGACGCTGCAT
>DATIYL010000291.1:0-15443 GCA_035517635.1 Allostellaceae bacterium
GGTCAGCCCGCGCTTTCGCCGTCGAGCCGCGCGGATTTGCGGCGCAAATTGCGCTGCAGCCCTGACAGCACTTCGGACATGGTCTTGCCGCTGACCAGGCGATGGCGGCCGGTGAGCACGGCGAAATCGCCCTGACGGCCCGACCCCGGTGCCGTCTTGACCACGGTATAGAGCGCGCTTTCCTGGGTGTGGCGGAAAATCGAGAACAGTGCCGCGCCTTCGCGTTGATCGATCGCGTAGTCGCGCCACTCGCCGCGCGCGACCTGACGGCTGTACAGCGAAAGCAGCTGATTCAGCTCGGGGCGACTGAAAAAGACGGACTTGTGTTTGCGCCGGTAATCGCTCAGCCGGATGAATGTCGCCATCGACCGCCGCTGGAGAAGCTCGTCACGGGATTGCCACGATCGGCAGTTTTCCTCATTTCGACGCTGAGGTCCAGCCAAGTTTGCCTCGCCCGGAGTGAGGGGCTATGGTACCGGCCGCCTGGCGCGCGTCGGCGCGGGTTGGAGCATTTCGTGAGCGATATCTTCCAGGAAGTCGATGAGGATCTGAGGCGCGAGAACTTCGCCAAGCTCTGGGCGCGCTTCGGCAAGTATGTGATCGCCCTCGGCGTCCTCATCATCCTCGGCACCGCCGGCGTCACGCAGTGGCGCCAATATCAGAAGCATCAACGCGAAGCGGAAGGCGCGCGCTACGTCGCGGCGCTCGATCTCGCGCGCGCCGGCAAGGACAAAGACGCGGCCGACGCCTTTTCCGTGATCGCGCGGCAAGCGGGCGGCGGCCACGGCCTGCTGGCGCGCCTCGAAGAGGCTGCCCTCAAGGCGCGCTCGGGCGATGCCGCCGGCGCGGTCAAGCTCTATGACGCGGTCGCCGCCGACACGTCGGTCGATTCCACCTATCGCGACGTTGCCACCTTGCTTGCGGCGCAATACGGGCTCGACACCGGCGATCCCAAGGCGATCATTGCTCAGCTCGCGCCGCTGACCTCGGCAACGAACCCGTGGCACCCGACGGCGCTCGAGCTGACGGCGCTGGCTCAGCTCAAGAGCGGCGACAAGGCGGCCGCGCGGGCGACCTACAAGCGCATCGCCGACGACCTGTCGGCACCGCAGAATCTACGCGCGCGCGCCACCGAGATGATCACGGCTCTCGCGGAGTGAGGTCCTTGACGATGCGGGTCCTGGCGCGGGCGGGGCTGGTGGCGCTGTCGCTGGTGGCGCTTGCTGGCTGCAACGAGATCTTTCAGAGTCATTCCAAGGAGGCGCTCAAGGGCGAGCGCGTCTCGGTGCTGACCCTCGATCGCACGCTGGAGCCGGATCCCGCGCTCACCAGCGCCGTCGTGGCGCTGCCTCGGCCGGTGCTCAACACCGATTGGCCGCAGGCCGGCGGCTATCCCTCGCATGCCATGCAGCACCTGGCGCTCGACGGGCCGCTCAAGCGTGAGTGGCGCAGCAGCATCGGCCAGGGCGGGTCGCGCTACGGCGCCGTGCTGTCGCAGCCGGTGGTCGAAGGCAGCCGCATCTTCGCGATCGATGCGCGCGACGTGGTCGTGGCGCTCGATGCGAAGACCGGTCGCGAGCTGTGGCGCAACGACGTGAAGCCGGGATCGGAGCTGACCCACACCTATGGCGGCGGCGTCGCCGCGGTTGGCGATCGGGTCTATGTCACCACCGGCTACGCCCAGGTGCTGGCGCTCGATGCGGCCAGCGGCAAGGAGATCTGGCGTCAGCAGGTGACCGCGCCGGTGCGCGGCGCACCGACCGTGGCCGATGGGCGCGTCTTCGCCGTCACCGTCGACAACCAGCTCCAGGTGCTGTCGACGACGGATGGCCACCGCTTGTGGACGCATAACGGCCTGCCGGAGACGGCGGGCCTGCTCGGCGCGGCGAGCCCCGCGGTCGAGGGCGACATCGTCATCGTGCCCTACAGCTCGGGCGAGCTCTTCGCGCTCAGGGCCGAGAACGGCCGGCCGCTCTGGACCGAGAATCTCGCCACCGCGCGGCCGCTCGGCGCGCTCTCGACCCTCGCCGATATCCGCGGCCGGCCGGTGATCGATCGCGGCCGCGTTTACGCCGTGAGCCATGGCGGGCGCATGGTCTCGATCAACCTGCGCACCGGCGACCGCGTCTGGGAACAGGATGTCGGCGGCACGCATAGCCCGTGGGTCGCCGGCGACTACATCTATGTGCTGGCCAACGACGTCGATCTGCTCTGCCTGATGCGGGCGGATGGCCGCGTGCGCTGGTCGACCGAGCTGCCGCGCTATAAGGACCCCGAAGATCAGAGCGGGCCGATGCGGTGGTCGGGCCCTGTCCTTGCCGGCGACCGGCTCATCGTCGTGGCCTCGACGGGCGATGCCATTTCCGTCTCGCCCTATACCGGCAAGGCGCTTGGCCGCGTCGAGTTCCCCGATGGCGTCTTCCTCGATCCGATCGTCGCCAACGACACGCTTTACGTGCTGACCGACGACGCCGATCTCATCGCGCTGAAGTGACGGCGCACGAGGCGCGATGGCCCTGACGGTCGCCATCATCGGCCGGCCCAATGTCGGCAAGTCGACGCTGTTCAATCGGCTGGTCGGACAGCGCCTGGCGCTGGTCGACGACACGCCCGGAGTGACGCGCGATCGCCGCGAGGGCGAGGCGGCGCTCGGCGATTTGCGCTTCCGCGTCATCGATACCGCCGGGCTCGAGGACGCCGAGCGCGGCAGCCTCGGCGCCCGCATGCAGGATCAGACCGGGCGCGCCCTCGCCGATGCCGATGTCGCGCTCTTCCTCATCGATGCGCGCGCCGGCATTACGCCGCTTGACCGCCATTTCGCCGATCGGCTCCGGCGCGGCAAGACGCCCGTGCTGCTCGTCGCGAACAAGGCCGAGGGCCGGGCCAGCGCCAGCGGCATCTACGAAGCCTTCGCGCTGGGGCTGGGCGAGCCGATCGCCGTCTCGGCCGAGCATGGCGAGGGCATGGCCGAGCTCTACGCCGCGCTCGCGCCGTTGGCCGACAAGGCAGAACCGGCACCGGCGGCGGAACGGGAGCGGCCGCTGCAGCTCGCCGTCATCGGCCGGCCGAATGTCGGAAAATCGACCCTGATCAACAAGCTGCTCGGCGAAGAGCGCGTGCTGACCGGACCCGAGGCCGGCATCACGCGCGATGCCATCGCCACGCTGTGGCACTGGCGCGGGCGCGCGGTGCGGCTCATCGACACCGCCGGTCTGCGCCGCCGTCCCAAGGTCGAGGAGAAGCTCGAGAAGCTCTCGGTCGCCGACACGCTGCGCGCCATCCGCTTCGCCGAAGTGGTGATCCTCGTCATCGATGCGACGCAGGGCATCGAGAAGCAGGACCTCACCATCGCCGAGATGGTCGAGGAGGAGGGCCGCGCGCTGGTGCTTGCGGTCAACAAATGGGATCTCGTCGCGGACAAGCAGGCGGCCTCGCGCCGCCTCAAGGATCGGCTGCAGGCATCGCTGCCGCAGTTGCAGGGGCTGCGCTACGTCACGCTCTCGGCGCTTTCCGGCGCGGGCATCGCCAAGCTCATGCCGGCGGTGGTCGAGACCCATGAGGCCTGGAACCGGCGCATCCCGACGCCGCGTCTCAACCGCTGGCTCGCCCGCGTGCAGGACCGCCATCCGCCGCCGCTCGTCGCCGGCCGTCGCCTGAAGCTCCGCTATATGGCGCAGGCCAATATCCGCCCGCCGACCTTCGCGCTCTTCGCCTCGAAGCCGGGCGACCTGCCGGAGACCTATCGGCGCTACCTCATCAATCTGCTGCGCCAGGATTTCGATCTGCCCGGCGTCCCGATCCGCATGATGCTGCGCAAGGGGACGAATCCCTTCGCCGAAGCGTGAGGCGCCGTCTCAGAAGTGATAGGCGGCGCCGACGCCGAGGAAGCCTTGCGTCCGGCTCTGCACGACCGGGCTCGATCCCGTATCGTCCACCAACTCGCGCACGCCGCCGAAGGAGCGCAGCAGCACATGCTGGCTCCAGCGATAGGTGAGACCGAAATTGAGCCCGACCTCTTTGAGCCCGCCATGCGGCGTGAACTCCGGCAGGCCGGAGCTCGCCGACTGCGCCGGGGTCACGCCGAAATAGGTCCGCTCGTAGCGGCCATTGGCGAAGCCGAGCTCGGGGCCGGCCATGAGATAGACCTTACCGGGGACGAGCACCTGCCGGTAGTCGAGCCTGACATTGCCTAGCAGCCCGTCGTCGGTGTGCGTGACCGCCTGACGCACGGTGCCGGCGACAACCCAATGGCCGACGGTGTAGTTGGCGAACGCGCCCGCGGTGACGGCGGCCTGGATATCGCCGAGCCCGGACAGGTGCGGATCATCGCTCTGCCGGCGGCCGCCGCCATAGCCGATCACCGGTCCCATCCTGAGGCCGCCCCAATGGACGACATTGACGCCGAGCCCGCCCGGGCCGAGGAAAATGAGATCGCGATAGCGGATCGACACCAGCGGCACCGGCTGCGCCCGATAGTTCTTGGCGCCGTCATAGGTCGGCATGCCCGCGACGCCGACGCCGAGAGAGACATCCCAAGGGCCCTGGCTTGGCGGCTGCAGCCCGCCTTGCTCGAGCTGCTGCTCAGTCAGCGTCGTCTGCGCGCGGCTGGTGGCGGCGGCGAGCGTGGCTGCGGCGGTCACAAGCACAAAACCGGCAACGCGCCGGCGCCGGCGGCGATCGAACATGCGTATCTTCTCCGTTCAGAAGGGGCGGGGAGCCGTGGTCGCCGGCGTCGTGCCGTCGCCATATCTCAACGCGAGGGCATCGAACTCGTCGAAGGGATCGACGGTGTGTTCATCCTTGAAACCGGGCAGGAGGGCCGCGGCGCCCGGCAATCTCTGCCAACACAGCGAGCGGGCGCTGGCGCCGATGGTGACCGCCGTCCAGGCCGTCGCCAGCAGCAGCAGCGCCAGCGCGGCGCCGGCCAGTTTTTCCTGTCGCATGCGCGGCTCCCGGGGATTGCGTCGCGTTATCGGTTGCCGAAAGGCAGGGCATCGAGCCGCTGGCGCTGCTCCGGCGTGAGCGCGCTATAGAGCTCGGCGAGCGCCGGTTGGAGTGACTGGATCACCTGCAGATGCGCCGCCGCCATCTTCTCCGCCAGAGCGAGGCGGTCGGGGAGGGTCACCGGCTGGTGCTGCTGCGCCAGTGCGGCGCAAGGCGCGGCGAGCGCCCCGACGCTGTGCCGGGCCGCGGCGCTGAAGCGTTGCCAGGCCTGCTCCTCGTCCGTGGTGACCTCGAGCTTGGTGCGCACGAAGGCGAGTGCGCCGGCCAGCAACGCGTCGCGGTTCTCGCACAGCATGCGGTGCGGCGCCATGCCGTGGAAACGCGCGATGAAGGGCGGCGGCGCGGCGGATGGCGCGGTCTGGGCCATTGCCCATGCGGCTCCCAGCACCGCCAAAGCGGCTAGCGGAACCGCCCAGATCACTCGCCTCATGATTGAACTCCCCTTATCGCTCGCGGACGAAGGGAGTGTCGGGCGTCTTCTTGTCCGGTCGATGTCCGCCGGCCCGCCGGTTTGTTACCGATTGCTGCCCTGGGGCGGCCTGCAACAATAGGTTACAAAATTCCGGCTTACGCCGGGCCGGGCGCGCGGGATACTCGGCCCGCCATGAGCCCGATGCCGCACCTCCTGATCGTCGATGACGACAAGGAAATCTGCGCGCTGCTGAGCAAGTTCCTGGCCCGGCATGGTTACCGCGTCTCGACCGCGCATGACGGGCAGGCGATGAAGCGCGCGCTCGATACGGCGCGCATCCAGCTCATCATCCTCGACCTGATGCTGCCGGGCGAGGACGGGCTCAGCCTCTGCCGGCGGCTGCGCGCCGACACGACGCTTCCCGTCATCATGCTCACCGCCATGGGCGACGACATGGACCGGATCGTCGGTCTCGAAATGGGCGCCGACGACTATGTCGCGAAGCCCTTCAATCCGCGCGAGCTGCTGGCGCGGATACGTGCGGTGCTGCGGCGCGTGGGCCAGGCGCCGGCGCCGTTGGGCGGCGGCGGCCGCGTGTTGGAATTCGCCGGCTGGCGGCTCGACGTCGCCCGCCGTCAGCTGTTTTCGCCCAGCAACGCGCTCGTCTATCTGCGCGCCGGCGAGTTCGAGCTGCTGCTTGCCCTGGCCGAGCGGCCGCAGCGCGTGCTGACGCGCGACCAGCTCCTCGACCTCTCCCGCGGCCGCGCCGCCAACAGCTTCGAGCGCAGCATCGACGTGCAGGTCAGCCGGCTGCGCCGCAAGATCGAGCCCGATCCGAAGCAGCCGAGCCTGATCAAGACGGTGCGCAGCGGCGGCTACATCTTCGCGGTGCCGGTAACGGCGACCGGGGAAGAACGCTGATGCGCTGGCGTCCCAACACCATCGCGTCGCGGATTGCCTTTACCGCTGTCCTCGGGCTGGTGGTGTTCCAGCTGGTGAATTTCGCGCTGCTTTATCTCGAACGCACCGCCGTCATCGAGACCGGACTGCAGCTGCCGGACCGGATCGCTGCGATCACCGAGGTCCTCGACGCGGTATCGCCAGCCGAGCGGCCGCGAATTCTCGCTCACATCCAAGGTCCGCTGCAGGTGCGGACCGCGGAGGCCGCTTCGGCAGCGGTCCCGGCCGAAAGCGACACCAATCTCGAACTGCTGCGACGCCGGCTTCGGGTTGTTCTCGGCGATCACCATTACCGGATCCTGGTCCACGAGGGCGCGCCGCCCGGCGGTGCGGACGCCGTTGCACCGGGAGCGGGACCGCAGTCTTCGGTCGAGGTGCGGCTGCGCGATGGCAGCTGGCTGATCTTCGCCGCGCCGCACCGCTTCTTCGTGCGCTTTTCGCTGATGCAGCTCGCGGTTCGGCTGGGCCTTCTCACTCTCGTCATCGGCCTGCTCTCGATGCTCGCGGCGCGGCGGCTGGCGCGGCCGATCGCCGATTTCGCCCTGGCCGCCGAGCGCCTCGGCGTCGACACCAACGCGCCGCCGCTCGCCGAGCGCGGACCGCGCGAGCTGCGCGCCGCGACCCGCGCCTTCAACCGCATGCAGGAGCGCTTGCGCCGCTTCATCGCCGACCGCACCCAGATGCTGGCGGCGATGTCGCACGATCTGCGCACGCCGCTCACGCGGCTGCGCTTGCGCACCGAGTTCATCGATGATGCCGAGCTGCAGCGCAAGATGCTGGCCGATCTCGACGAGATGAGCGCGATGGTCGAATCGACCCTCGCCTTTGCCCGCGGCGACGGCGAGAGCGAGCCGCGCACGCAGGTCGATCTCGGCCTCCTGGTCGAAGGCCTGTGCGAGGACGCAACCGACGCCGGTGGCGCCGTCAGCTTCACCGGCCCGCGCGGCATCGACGTTTCCTGCCGGCCCAACGCGCTGCGGCGCGCCGTCGCCAATCTGATCGAGAACGCCGTCAAATATGGCGGCTCGGCCCGCGTCGCCGTCAATGCGGAGCCCGAGCGCGTCGTCATTGCCGTCGATGATGACGGGCCCGGCATTCCGCCCGAGGAACAGGAAAAGGTGTTTGCGCCGTTCTATCGCCTCGACCGCTCGCGCAACCGCGATACCGGCGGCGTCGGGCTCGGCCTCGCGGTTGCCCGCACCGTCGCCCGTGGCCATGGCGGCGACGTCACGCTCGCCAATCGCAGCGAAGGCGGGCTTTCGGCGCGGCTCGAGCTGCCGTTGTGAGCGGCGCCCGCGTCCGGCGTCAGCGGTGCAGAAGCTCGCCGTTCAGCGCGCACTCGGCCGAAGCGAGCGCAACGAACGGCTCGACGACCTCGTCGGGCGTCTTGAGCGCCGCGCGGTCCTCGGCAGGGAAGCCCTGGAGGCGGAGCTTGGTGGCGACGATTCCGGGATCGACCAGATTGACGCGCAGCGCGGTATTGGCGGCCTCGCCGGCATAGATCCGCACCATCGTCTCGAGCGCCGCTTTGCTCGCGGCATAAGCGCCCCAATAGGGCCTGGTCTCGCGCCCCGCCGCGCAGGTGGTGAAGATGGCGCGTCCCGAGTCCGACCGGCGCAGCAGCGGATCGAGCGAGCGGATGAGGCGCCAATTGGCGGTGAGGTTGGTCTCGATCACCTGCGCCCAGGTCTTGGGGTCGAAATGCCCCATCGGCGACAGCGCGCCGAGCACGCCGGCATTGCCGACCAGCACGTCGAGCTTGCCGAAGCGCTGATAGAGCGAGGCGCCCATCTGGTCGAGCTTGTCGAAATTGCGCAGGTCGAGCGGCACCAAGGTCGCGCTGCCGCCGAGGGCGCGGATCTCGTCGTCGCGCTCCTCGAGGGCGCCGACCGTGCGCGCCAGCAAGATGACATGCGCGCCCTCGGCGGCGAACCGCCGCGCCACCGCCGCGCCGATGCCGCGCGAGGCGCCGGTGATGAGCGCGAGCCGGCCCTCGAGGCGCTTGCTGGTCTCAGTCATTGCTTCTGCTGCCTGGCCTCACGGTCGACGCCCCACCTCACCCTCCCGCTTACGCGGGTCCCTCCCTCTCCGCCCCTGAGGGGCGGAGAGGGTCGGGGTGAGGTGGGGCGCAACCGGAGAATCGCGATAGTCGGCGCTAACGCTCACGCCGTCTCGGCGAGCAGCGACAGCTGCGTCGAGACCTTGCCGGCATCGTGATCGACGAGCCCGATCGGATAGTCGCCGGTGAAGCACGCATCGCAGAAGCGCGGTGCGGCCGGGTCGCGCCCCATATGGCCCATGGCGCGATAGAGCCCGTCGATGGAGATGAAGGCGAGGCTGTCGGCGCCGATGAAGCGCGCCATCTCTTCCACGTCCATGTGCGAGGCGAGCAGCTTCTCGCGCTCCGGCGTGGCGATGCCGTAGAAGCAGGAATGGCTGGTGGGCGGGCTCGAGATGCGCATATGCACCTCGCGCGCGCCGGCCTGGCGCACCATCTCGACGATCTTGGTCGAGGTCGTGCCGCGCACGATCGAATCGTCGACCAGGATGACGCGCTTGCCCTCGATCTTGACGCGGTTGGCGTTGTGCTTGAGCTTGACGCCGAGATGGCGGATCTGGTCGGTCGGCTCGATGAAGGTGCGGCCGACATAGTGGTTGCGGATGATGCCGAGCTCGAAGGGCAGCCCGCTCTCCTGCGCATAGCCCAGCGCCGCCGGCACGCCCGAATCGGGCACGGGAATGACGATGTCGGCGGGCACGCCGCTCTCGCGCGCGAGCTCGGCGCCGATGCGCTTGCGCGCCTCATAAACGCTGATGCCGTCGACGATGCTGTCGGGTCGGGCGAAGTAGATGTATTCGAAGACGCAGAAGCGCTGCTTCGCGCGCTCGAAGGGCCGGCTGCTGCGCACGCCGGACGCATTGATGGTGACAAGCTCGCCGGCCTCGACGTCGCGCACGAATTCGGCGCCGATGATGTCGAGCGCGCAGCTTTCCGAGGCCAGGATCCAGGCATCGCCGAGCCGGCCCAGCACCAGCGGCCGGACGCCGAGCGGGTCGCGGACGCCGATGACGCCGTCCTGGCTCAGCGCGACCAGCGAATAGGCGCCTTCCACCTGGCGCAGCGCATCGACCATGCGCTCTTCGACGGTGTTCTTGCGGCTGGTGGCGATGAGGTGGACGATCACCTCGGTGTCGCTCGTCGATTGGAAGAGGCTGCCGCGGCCGACGAGCTTGCGGCGCAGGTGATAGGAATTGGTCAGATTGCCGTTGTGGCAGATGGCGAGACCGCCGAACTCGAAATCGGCGAACAGCGGCTGCACGTTGCGCATCGCCACCTCGCCGGTGGTGGCATAGCGCACATGGCCGATGGCGGAATGGCCCTTCAGCCGGCCGATCACGTCCTTGGAGCTGAAATTCTCGCCGACATGACCCATGCCGCGATGCGCATGGAACTGCTCGCCGTCATAGGTGACGATGCCGGCCGCCTCCTGCCCGCGATGCTGCAAGGCGTGCAGCCCGAGGGCCGCCAAGGCCGCCGATTCGGCGTGGCCATAGATGCCGAAAACGCCGCATTCCTCGCGCAGATGGTCGTCGTCCAGGGGATGGGTGGTCAGCATCGCACCGCTTTGGTCAAGAGATGGGCTCGGGCATCCCGCCGCTAAAATGGGCATCGCACCGGCGGATGTCGAGGCGCCGCGCGCCCCTTCTACGCCGAAGCGGCGGCCGCCGCCAGGGGATGCAACCATCTATTGCGCGCCCTGCTGTTGCTGGATCAATCGGTTGAGATCGCGCTGATCCTCGGTGCTGTAGCCCGGGCCATGCGCCGGCGCGCCGGGCGGGTGGGGCGTGCTGAGCGCGCCCATCGCCCCGGCCGCTTCCTGCATCTGCTCGGCGGCGCGGCGCGTATCGTCGGCCGTGGCCGCCGCCTTGGCGCGATAGACGGCCGGCACGAGCGCGCGCAGCCGCTCGGCGCCGGTGGCCAGCAGCGGCAAGGTCCTGGCCTCGGCGATCCATGTCGGCTGCGGCTGCTTGGCCGGCAAAGCCCAGGAGAACGCGATATAGACGAGGCAGACCACCACCAGACCGCGGACGAGCCCGAAAACCAGGCCGAGCGTGCGGTCGATGGCGGAGAGCGAGCTGTCCTTGACCCGGCTGGCGATCGCCGAGGTCAGCAGCGACAGGATGATGAGCGCGACGAGGAAGACCACGAGCCCCGCCGCGGCCTCGGCCACCGCGCCTTTCGGCAGGAAGCGCTCCGCCAGCGGCGTCGCATAGGGAAGACCGTAGAGCGCGGCAAAGCCGGCGCCGATCCAGGCGGCCACCGACAGCGCCTCTTTGACGAAGCCGCGCGCGAACGCGAAGAGGCCGGAGAGCAGGACGATGGCGATGACGACGATGTCGAGCAGGTTCATCGCTCAGCTCCTGGCATCGCCAGATTGCGCGGCGCTCGCCGCGGCCGGTCCTCGAACAGCCCGACGAGGTCGCGCAAATGGCGGATCTCGCGCAGCGTGAGGCCGCCGGGCGGCGTCCGTTCCTTGCCGCGACCGCGATAGGGCGGTGCCAAGGCCGCGGTGAAGCCCAGCTTTCCCGCCTCCTTGAGCCGCGCCTCCGACTGGCCGACCGGCCGCACCTCGCCGGAAAGGCCGATCTCGCCGAACACGACGGTTTCCGCCGGCACCGGCTGCAGGCTCAGCGCCGAGACCAGCGCCGCCGCCACGGCGAGATCGGCGGCCGGCTCGGCGATGCGCAGCCCGCCGGCGACGTTGAGGTAGATGTCGTTGAGGCCGATCTGCACGCCGCAGCGCGCTTCGAGCACGGCAAGCACCATGGCGAGACGGCTGCCGTCCCAGCCGACGACGGCGCGGCGCGGCGTGCCGAGGCTCGACGGCGCGACCAGCGCCTGGATCTCGACCAGCAGCGGCCGCGTGCCTTCCATGCCGGCGAAGACCGCGGCGCCCGACGTCTCGCCGTGCCGCTCGGCGAGGAAGAGCGCGGAAGGGTTCGGCACCTCGGCGAGGCCGGCATCGGTCATCTCGAAGACGCCGATCTCGTCGGTCGGGCCGAAGCGGTTCTTGACGGCGCGCAGGATGCGGAACTGATGGCCGCGCTCGCCCTCGAAATAGAGCACGGTGTCGACCATGTGCTCGAGCACGCGGGGTCCCGCGATGAGGCCTTCCTTGGTGACATGGCCGACCAGGATCACCGAGAAGCCGCGCTGCTTGGCGAGGCGGATCAGCTCCTGCGCCGAGGCGCGGACCTGGCTCACCGTGCCGGGCGCGCTGTCGAGCGTGTCGAGATACATCGTCTGAATCGAGTCGATGACGACGACGTCGGGCGCGTCGGCGCCGTCGAGCGAGGCGACGATGTCGCGAATGCTGGTCGCGGCGGCGAGGCGGACGGGCGATCCGGCGATGGCAAGGCGCGCCGCGCGCAGCCGCACCTGATCGAGCGACTCCTCGCCCGAGACATAGGCGCAGCCGGCGCGGGCGCCGCCCTTGCCGGCCGCGAGCGCGGCCACGACCTGGAGCAGTACGGTCGATTTGCCGATGCCGGGATCGCCGCCGACCAGCAGCGCCGAGCCGGGGACGATCCCGCCGCCGCAGACGCGGTCGAATTCGGCGATGCCGGACAGGCGCCGCGGCGTCGCCTCGGCTGCCCCCTCGAGCCCGGCGAAGGCGAGCTTGCGGCCTTTTCCCCCGCCGAGTCCCTTGGGCGTGCTGTCGCGCAGGACCTCTTCGACCAGGCTGTTCCAGCCGCCGCAGGCGTCGCACCGCCCCGCCCATTTCGGATGAGCGGCGCCGCATTCCTGACAGACGAAATGGGCCTGCGCCCGCGGCAAATCAGTCTCCTCGACCGGTCACAGCGCGCGCACCTCCATCTTGATCGGCCCTTCGGCGCGGCCGTGGATGAACTGGTCGACATAGGGGTTGCCGGACCGGTCGATCTCGTCCTTCGCCCCGCACCATATGATACGCCCTTTATAGATCATCGCGATACGGTCGGCGATCTTGCGCACGCTGGCCATGTCGTGGGTGATCGACACGGCCGTCGCGCCCAGGTCATGGACGCATTGGACGATGAGGTTGTTGATCACGTCGGCCATGATCGGGTCGAGGCCGGTCGTCGGTTCGTCGAAGATGACGATTTCGGGCTCCGCCGCGATGGCGCGCGCCAGGGCCACGCGCTTCTGCATGCCCCCGGAGAGCTCCGACGGGGCGAGCGCGCCGACCTCGGGACCCAATCCGACCGCTCCCAGCTTCTCGAGCGCGATCTCCTTGGCGCGGCGGCGCTCGATGCCGCGGCCCTGGATCAGGCCGAACGCGACATTTTCCCAGACGCTCAGCGAATCGAACAGCGCCGCGCCCTGGAACAGCATGCCGAACTTCTGCATCAGCGCTTCGCGCTCGCGCGTGCCCATGCCGATCGCTTCGCGCCCGTCGATCTTGACCGAACCGCTATCGGCCTCGAGCAGGCCGAGCACGCACTTCACCAGCACCGATTTCCCGGTGCCCGAGCCGCCGATGACGACGAGGTTCTCGTGCTCGCCGATATCGAGATCGATGCCGTCGAGCACGACTTTGCGCCCGAAGGATTTCTTCAGGCCGCTGATGGCGATTTTCGGCGATTTGCTCATGGCGAGAACCTAGAACAGCACGCTGGTGAGCGCCGAATCGAACAGCAGGATGAGGATCGAGGCCGAGACGACGGAATAGGTCGTGGCGGCGCCGACGCCCTCCGCGCCGCCGCGCGAGTGGTAGCCGTGATAGCAGCCCATCAACGCGATGATGAAGCCGAACACCGCCGCCTTGATCAAGCCGGAGATCACGTCGTCGGCGTGCAGATAATCGGCGGTTTGGAACAGATAGGAGGCCGGGTTGAAGCCGAGCTTGTACGTGCCGACGAGAAATCCGCCGAAGACGCCGATGATGTCGGCGACGAACACCAGTGCCGGCACGGCGATCGTCCCGGCAACGAGGCGCGGCACGATGAGATATTTGAAGGGATTGGTCGCCAGCGTCGACAGCGCATCGATCTGGTCGGTGACGCGCATAGTGCCGATCTCGGCGGCCATGGCCGCGCCGATGCGGCCCGCGACCATCAGCGAGGCGATGACCGGTCCCAGCTCGCGCGTCACCGACAGGACGACGATGAGCGCGATGGCGGATTGCGCATTGAGGCGGCCCAGCCCGGTGTTGCTTTGCAACGCCAGCACCATGCCGGTGAAGAGCGCGGTCAGCCCCACCACCGGGAGCGAGTAATAGCCGATATCGATCAATTGCCGCGCGATCAGCCGCGGATAGAAGGGCGGCCTGAGGCAGTGGCTGAGCGCGTTCAAGGCGAAGAGCGCGAGCCGCCCGGCGGCAGCGAGAAAGGCGATGGAGACGCGGCCGACCCGGGCGAGGAAATCGAGCATGCTCAGCCGGCCTCGCCGCGATAAAGCCGATGATAGCGCCGCCCGAGCGCGGTCAGCATTTCGTAGCCGATGGTGCCGGCCGCCGCGGCGACCGCGTCCACGCCGTAGCTCTCATCGATGAGATCAACGAAGTTGCCGGGCCGGGTGAGCGCGGGGTCGATGCCCGTCACGTCGAACGTCATGAGGTCCATCGAGATGCGTCCGACGAGGGGAACCCGCCGACCGGCGATGCCGGCGCTGCCACGATGGCTCGCCGATCTGAGCCACCCATCGGCATAACCGACGGCGACCGTGGCGATACGGCCCGGACGGTCCATGCGATGCGCCGCACCATATCCAACGGTTTCCCCCCTGTCAACGTTGCGCACTTGGAGGATTCTGCCTTTGAGGCGAATGACTTGCGCCATCGGATTGGGGCGGCTGGCGAGCGGGTTGACGCCATAGAGCACGGCGCCCGGACGGACGAAATCGAAGTGGTAATCCGTGCCGAGAAAGACGCCCGAGCCGGCCGCGAGGCCCGCCGGGGCCGGCGGCAGCTGGGCGAGCGCGGCGCGGAAGGCCAAAAGCTGTGCTTCGTTGTGGGGATGCGCGGCATCGTCGGCGCAGGCGAGATGGCTGAGGATGGCGCGCAGCGTGAGGCCCGCCAGCATGTCCGGCGCGCGGGCGAGCACCGCAAGATCCTGCCGCGTGAGGCCCAATCGCGACATGCCGGTATCGACGTGGATCATGGCCGGCAGGTCGCGCGTGCCCGCACCGCCGCGCCAGGCGGTGATCTCGTCGAGTGCGTTGAGCACCGGGATGAGTTTGGCGCGGCGGAACTCGCCGCCGGTTCCGGGCAGCAGGCCGTCGAGCACGGCGATTTCGACACCAGGCAGATACCGCCGCAGCGCGATGCCCTCATCGATCGTCGCCACGAAGAACAGCGTGCAGCCGGCGGCGGCCAGGTGCGGCGCGACGCGCGCCATGCCGAGGCCGTAGGCATCTGCCTTGACCACGGCGGCGCAGCTCGTGCCCGGGCGGAGGCGCGCTGCAATTCGCCGCCAATTCCCGGCAATGGCGGCGAGATCGATCTCCAACACGGCGCCGGCGCGGGCGACCGCGCGCGGCGGCCGGTCAGTAGCGCTCATCGGGGATGTGGTCGCCGCGGACGAAATTGTCGAACTTGGTCGTCTCGCCGTCGAAGCGCAGCGTCACCTTGCCGATCGGGCCGTGGCGCTGCTTGGCGATGATCACCTCGCCGGTGCCGTGCACCTCCTCGAGGCGCTCCTGCCAGCGGGAATAGCGCTCGTTGAACTTGTCGTCGCTCTCTTCCGGACGCCGCGTCGGCTCGCTGCGGCTCAGATAGTACTCCTCGCGGAAGACGAACATGACGACGTCGGCATCCTGCTCGATCGAGCCGGATTCACGCAGATCGGACAGCATCGGCCGCTTGTCCTCGCGCTGCTCGACGGCGCGCGACAGCTGCGACAGCGCCAGCACCGGCACGTTGAGCTCCTTGGCGAGCGCCTTGAGGCCGCGGGTGATCTCCGAGATCTCCTGCACCCGGTTCTCGGCGCCGCGGCCGTCGTGGCCACCGCGCAGCAGCTGCAGATAATCGACGATGATCAGTCCCAGCCCTTGCTGGCGCAGCAGCCGGCGCGCCCGCGTCCTCAG
>DATIYL010000292.1:0-17385 GCA_035517635.1 Allostellaceae bacterium
GATGGGTGAACGGCGCCTTCGGCGCCATCATTTTTCATCCCCCTCATCCCCAATAATCCCCTTATCCCCTTTCTCACTTCAATCCAGCAGCAGCACCTCGGCCTTGAGATAGGCGCTTTCCGGCAGCCAGGGATGGACGGGATGATCGGGCGCGGCGCCGGCGCTGCGCAGGATGCGGCCGGTGCGCCGGGCATCTTCGAGCCCGCGCCGCACCGCCTCGGCGAAATCGGGCGGCTCGACATTGTGCGAGCAGGAGGCGAGGAAGAGCACGCCACCCGGCGCCACCAGGCTCGCCGCGAGCCGCGCCAGCTTGCGATAGCCGCGCAAGCCCGGCCCCAGATCCTTCTTCGATTTCACGAAGGCGGGCGGATCGGCGATCACCAGGTCGAAGCGCGCGCCCTCGCCGCTGAGCCGCGCCAGCTCGCCGAACGCGTCGGCGCGCTGGAAGCGGCAGTGGTCGCCGACGCCGTTCAGATCGGCGGAAGCCGCGGCGAGCGCCAGCGCCGGCTCGGAGCGGTCGAGCCCCAGCACTGCATCGGCGCCCGCCCGCGCCGCCGCCACGGCGAAGCCGCCGGTGTAGCAATAGAGATCGAGGACTCTAGCGCCGGCGGCGAGCGCGGCGACGAAGCGGCGATTGTCGCGCTGATCGAAGAACCAGCCGGTCTTCTGGCCTTCGCGCGCATCGGCGAGAAAGCGCGCGCCGTTTTCGATCAGCTCGATCGGCCCGGCCAGCTCGCCTTTGGCAAGTCGCACCTCGCTCTCGAGGCCTTCGAGCGCGCGCGCCGGGCTGTCGTTGCGCAGGAGGATGATGGCGGGCGCCAGCGCCGCCTCGCAGGCGGCGATCAGCTCGCTGTCGAGCCGCGCCATGCCCGCGGTGTTGAGCTGCAGGACCAGCGCCTCGCCGAAGCGGTCGGCGACGAGCCCCGGCACGCCATCGGCCTCGGCATGGACGAGGCGGTAATAGGGCTCGGCATAAAGCCGGCGGCGCAGGCTCAGCGCACGCTCGAGCCGCTCGATGAAGAATTCGTGGTCGATGCGGCGCTTGGCGTCGCGATCGAAGAGGCGCGCGCTGACCAGCGTGTGCGGGTTGAAGCTGGCAACACCGAGCGGATCGCCGCCGGCGCTGCGCAGCGTCACCAGGCTGCCGGGCGGCAGCGCTTTCGCCGCCGCATCCATCTGCACTTCGTTGGAATAGACCCAGGGATGCCCGGCCTCGGCGCGGCGATGGCGTCCGGGCTGCAGCATGATGATGGGTCGCGTTTTGGGATCATCGGCCATGACGCGGCCGAGTGTAGCGGCCGCGCCGCAGCGTCTCTACCCGCGCGGCATCAGCACGATCGTCTGGCAGCAGCGGCCGAGCGGTCCGGTCTCGTCGCGCAGCTCGGATTCCGTAAGGCCCATGCCCTCGGGCCGCCAATCCGAGCGCGCCTTGACGCCGATCCAGCCGCCCATGGGCGGCCGCGACAGGTGCAGCGCGATGTCGATATTGGGAAAGGTGAAGCGCCGGAGCACATCGTGCCGGCCGCCGAGCGAGAAGGGCTGGCCGTTATCGGCGACGGCAAAGGCATTGGCCATGGCGCTCGCGAACGGCACCAGCGGCCGCATCAACCTTCCCCAGATGCGGCCTTCGGCATCGATGCGGAGATCGAGCGCGTCGAACAGCGTCTGGTGCGGAAAGCGCGGCTTCAGCGGCCAGGGCGGCAAGGTATCGGGCGCGGCCGGCAGCGGCGGCGCGGCTGGCGTATCCGCCACCGCTGTCGGCGCGACGAAGGACCCCATGCCTTTGGCGATGAGCTTCCCGCCGGCGCTGAGCTGCGTTTCGAGCGCGCCGGCCCTGCCGCCTTTGCGCAACAGCTCGGTGTGCGTCTCCAGCGGTGCCATCGGCGCCGGCCGCAGCAGCACGACGGCGACGCTGAGCAGGAAGCCGAGCCCGCGCTCCCGTCCTCCGCGCTCCATCTCGGCGACGATCAATCCCGACACCGCGCCGCCATGAAGGCCGCCGAACGGGCCGCCGGCTTCCGGGTCCGGGCGCCATTGCGCGCCGTCGCGCGCGAAGATCGGCGCATCGAGCGCGAGCGCAGCGTCCATCGCCATCGTCTCAGAAGGATTCCGCCCAAGGGCGCAGGTCGAGCTCGAGCGTCCAGGCGCTGCGCGGCTGGCGGTGAATCTGCCAATAGCTTTCGGCGATCGCTTCGACGCTCACCAGCCCGTCGGGGCCGGCTTGCTCGCGGCGGTCGGGATAACGCGTCAGCAGCCGCGCGCCGTCGATGCCGCCATCGACGACGAGATGGGCGACGTGAATGCCTTTGGGGCCGAGCTCGCGCGCCATGCTTTGGGCAAGGGCGCGCACCCCCGCCTTGGCGACGGCGAAAGCGGCGAAGCCGGCGCGGCCGCGCAGCGAGCCTGACGCGCCGGTGAAGAGGATCGTGCCTTCGCCGCGCGGCACCATGCGGCGTGCCACTTCGCGCCCGGTGAGAAAGCCGCCGAGGCAGTGATCGCGCCAGAGCTGCTCGAGATCGCGGCGCTCGAGCTCGAGGATGCTGTCGCGGCGATTGCTGCCGGCATTGTGCAGCGCGACCGCGAGCGGCGCCGCCGCCTCGGCCGCGGCGACGAAGCGCGCGGCATCTTCCTCCGCTGCCGCATCGCCGATCAGCATCTCTGCCGCGCCGCCCGCGCTGCGGATCTCTTTGACCACTTGCTCCAACTTTTCCGCCGTGCGGCCGGCGATGAACACCAGCAGCCCTTCGCGCGCAAAGCGCCGTGCCGTCGCCGCGCCGACGCCGTTGCTGGCGCCGACGCCGACGATCAGCGCCGTTCTCTTCTTACTCATCACCGCCTCCCTTGCTTAGGCCGGAAGCCGCCAGAGGCGCCCGGCCAGCCCATCTTCGACGAAATCGAGCCGGTCCTGCCCGAAGAACATCTCTTCGCCGACGAAGCAGGTCGGCGCGCCGAAGACGCCGCGCGCGACCGCCGCTTCGGTCCAGGCCCTGAGCTTTTGCTTGACGTCGTCCTCGGCGATGCGCGCCAGGATGCGGCGATCGTCGAGACCCGCGTCGCGCAGCACGCCGGCGATCACCGTCTCGTCATCCATCTTGAGCCCCTCGCGCCACATGCCGGCAAAGGCGGCGTCGCTGTAGCGCTCGAGATAGCCTTCCTCCGCCGCGACCACCGCGCCGCGCATCAGCTTCAGCGAGTTGACGATGAAATGCGGATTGAAACGGAAGGGGACGCCGTATTTGGCGGCGAAGCGGTCGAGATCGCGCCGGGCATGCGTCCATTTCGTCTCGATCAGCGCCGGGCTGCTGTTGCCGGTCGCCTGGAAGACGGCGCCGATCAGGATCGGCCGGTACGCGGCGCGGGCGCCGCTGCGGCGCAGCAGCTTGGGCTGCCGGCCATAGGCGATATAGGAATAGGGGCTGCCATAGTCGAAATAGAACTCGACCACGCCGGGCATCGGCGCCTCCCCTTGAGTTTCGGAGCCAGTTGCTGCTAGAGTGGGTTCTAAATTGGAACTTGTCAAACGGCAAAACGGAAAGGGCGGCCATGCGCTGGGCTGAGCTGGACCGGGAAGCATGTTCGGTGGCGCGGACCTTGTCGGTGATCGGCGACCGCTGGAGCCTGCTGATCCTGCGCGACTGCTTCCTGCGCGTGCGCCGCTTCGAGGAATTCGAGGCGCGGCTCGGCATCACCCGCCACCGTCTCGCCGACCGCCTCAAGAAGCTGGTCAAGGCGGGCGTGTTGAAGCGCGTTCCCTATCAGGAGCGGCCGCGGCGCTACGAATACCGCCTCACCGAGAAAGGCCTCGACCTCAACGCCGTCCTGCTGGCGATGGTGCATTGGGGCGACACGCATATGGCGGGCAAGCGCGGCCGCCCCGCGCTCTACGAGCATCTCGATTGCGGCGCGATCTTCGATCCCGTGATGTGCTGCTCCGCCTGCGGCGGCAAGGTGACCGCGCGCAACATCCGCATCCTCGCCGGCCCCGGCGCGCTGCCCGCGGCCAATGACGCCTGACGCCGCGGCGCGCTGAGCGCGCTTACGCGGTTTTACCGGCCAGCGTCGCCGCGGCTTTGGCCAGCGCGCCCTCGGGATGGGCGAGCTGTTCGAGCGCGCTGTAGTGATGGCATCCCGGCAGCTCGCGCAATTCGCCGGCAAGCCCATGGGCGCGCCAGGCGGCCGCGAACTCCTGCGATTGTCGCCTCAATTCCGGCAGCTCCTCGGCGCCGACGGCGACGAGGAGTTGCCCGGCACGGGATGGCAGGTGAAGCAGCGGGCTGTTGCGCCGCGCTTCGGCTACGTCGAGGTGGAGCTTGTCGTTGAGATAATTGAGGCGCACCGGCTCGAGATCGTAGATGCCGCTGAGCGCGAGGCCGCCGCGCGCCGCTGCCTCGCCCATCAGCATGGCGGCGAGATGGCCGCCCGCTGACCATCCCGAGACGAAAATCCGCGCGGGATCGCCGCCCAGCGCAGCGACCCCGTTATGCAGCCAGCGCAGCGCCGCACGCGCCTCGCCGACGATCTGGTCGAGCCGCGCTTCGGGGGCGAGCGTATACCCCGCGAGCGCGACGTGCATGCCACGGGCGAGCGGCCCTTCGGCGATGAAAGCGAATCCTTCCTTGGCGTTGCGCTGCCAATAGCCGCCATGGAAGAAGAGCAGAACCGGCGCACCGGCAACGCCGCAGGAGAAAAAGTCGAGCCGCGCTGGCGATGCAGCCGCGAAGGCGAGGTCAAGATGCGCCGGCAGACGGGTGCGCAGCGCCGCGCTGCGGCGCTGCCAATCCTCGATGTACCCGGCGCTGTCGGCGACCGCCGCGGCATTGTTGTAGGCCGCGTCGAGCGCGCGGCGATCCATTGAGCGATAGAGGCTCATAGCGTTCCCCTTCGGTGCGCCCCCTCAGAGCAGCGCCGCAGTGACCGCTCTCTGCGCCATTACCGCGACCAGATGCGCACGATAGTTCGCATCGGCGTGAATGTCAGCGTTGAGCCCCGTCGCCGGGACGCGCAACGGCTCGAGCGCTGCCGGGACGAAGGACGTGGATAGCAGCCGTTCGGCCTCGGCGAGGCGAAAGACGCAAGGCCCGGCCCCGGTGACAGCGACGCGGATGCCCGCCGCGGCGTCGGCAACGAAGACGCCGGCGAGGGCGTAGCGCGAGGCGGGGTTGGGAAATTTGGCATAGCCGGCGCGGCGCGGCCGCGGAAACCAGACCTCGGTGACGATCTCGCCGGGCTCGAGATCAGTCTCGAACAGGCCCGTGAAGAAATCCTCGGCGGCAATGCGGCGCTCGCTCGTCCCGATCACCGCGCCGAGCCCGACCAGCGCCGCGGGATAGTCGGACGCCGGATCGTTGTTGGCAATCGAGCCGCCCAGCGTGCCGCGGTTGCGCACTTGCGGGTCGCCGATGCCTGCAGCAAGGCGAGCAAGCGCCGGAATGAGGTCCTGCACCAGAGGCGACGCCGCAACGCAGGCGTGCCGCGTCAGCGCGCCGATGCGCAGCCCGTCGCCCTCGGCGGCGATCGCGTCGAGACCGTCGATGCCCTTGAGATCGACCAGCGCGTCGGGGCTGGCGAGACGCTGCTTCAAGGTGGGGATCAGCGTCTGGCCGCCCGCCAGGGGCCGTGCCTCCTCGCTGTCGCGCAGCCGGGCCACGGCCTCCGCGACGGTCGCGGGACGATGATAGGCGAAGGGATACATGACGCGCGAACCTCCTGTTGTTCTGTTCCGCGGCCCGCTATTGCGCGGCTCGGCGTGGCACTGCTGTCTGAATCGCCTGCCAGAGGCGCTGCGGCGACGCCGGCATATCCACATGGACGATGCCGTACTCGGCGAGCGCATCGACCACCGCGTTCATCAACGTCGCGGGCGAGGCGATGGTGCCGACTTCGCCGCAGCCCTTGACCCCGATCGGGTTGTGGCGCGACGGGGTGCTCTGCGTCGCGACGACGATGTTCGGCAGATCATCGGCGCGCGGCATGCAATAGTCCATGAACGATCCGGTGAGGAGCTGACCGTTGGCGCGGTCGTAGACGCAGTTCTCGCCCAGCGCCTGGCCCAGACCCTGCACGACGCCGCCATGGATCTGCCCTTCGACGATCATGGGATTGAGCACAGTGCCGACATCGTCGACCGCAACGTAGGAAACGACCTCCAGGGCGCCGGTGGTCGGATCGATCTCGACCTCGGCGACGTGGCAGCCGCCGGGGAAGGTGAAGTTGACGGGATCGTAAAAAGCCGTCTCCTCCAAGCCCGGCTCCAGGGTTTCGAGCGGATAGCTCGGCGGCGGGGTATAGGCGGCCCCGGCGATCTCGGCGAAGCTCTTGCGGCGATCGGTGCCGGCGACACCGAAGTAGCCCTCCTTGAACTCTATATCCTGCTCGCTCGCTTCGAGCAGATGCCCGGCGATCTTCCGGCCCTTGTCGATGATCTTGCCCACCGCCTTGGCGATGGCGGCGCCCCCTACCGCGGCCGAGCGCGAGCCATAGGTGCCGAGGCCGAAGGGGCTGCGCGCGGTGTCGCCATGGACGATCTCGACGCTGTCGCTCGGCACGCCCAGCAACTCGCCGACGAGCTGAGCGAAAACCGTCTCGTGGCCCTGGCCGTGATTGTGCGCGCCGGTGAAGACCGTCACGTCTCCCGACGGGTTGACGCGGACATTGGCGCTTTCGAAGAGCCCGCCGCGCGCTCCCAGCTGCTGCGCGATGCGCGACGGCGCCAGCCCGCAGGCCTCGATATAGGTGACGATGCCGATGCCGCGGAGCCGACCACGCGCCGCCGCCGCCCTGCGCCGCTCCGCGAAGCCGCTCCAGCGCGACAGCTCGAGCGCCTTCGCCAGCGTCGCCTCGTGATCGCCGGTGTCGTAATGCAGCATCACCGGCGTCTGATAGGGGAAAGCGTTCGCCGGAATGAAGTTCCGCCGCCGGATGTCGACGCGATCGAGATCGAGATCGCGCGCCGCGACGTCGACAAGGCGCTCGAGGACATAGGTCGCTTCCGGACGGCCGGCGCCGCGATAGGCGTCGGTCGGCACCGTATTGGTAAACATCACTTTGACTTCGCAATAGATCGCCGGCGTGGTGTAGACGCCGGCGAGAAGCGGTCCATAGAGATTGGTCGGAATGTTGGGGCCGAAGGTCGAGACATAGCCGCCGATGTTGGCGAGGGTCGAAACGCGCAGGCCGAGGAACTTGCCGTCGCGGTCGAGGGCGAGCTCGGCATGGGTCACGTGGTCGCGCCCCTGCGCGTCGGAAACGAAGGCTTCGCTGCGCTCCGCCACCCATTTGACCGGCCGGCCGAGCCGGCCGGCGGCCCAGGTGACGAGGCCCTCTTCGCAATAGACGACCTGCTTGCTGCCGAAGCCGCCGCCGACATCCGGCGCCACCACACGCAGCTTGCGCTCCGGGATGCCGAGCATCAGCACGCCGATCAGCACGCGGGCGACATGGGGGAGCTGCGTTGTCGTATAGAGCGTGAAATCGCCGGTTGCCGGCTCGTAATCGGCGAGCGCCGCGCGCGGCTCCATGGCGTTCGGCACCAGTCGCGTGTTGACGAGGTCGAGCTTGGCGACGTGATGGGCCTTGGCGAAGGCGGCCGCCGTCGCTGCCGCGTCGCCGACCGCCCAGTCGCAGCAGAGGTTGCCCGGCACGTCGGCATAGAGCTGCGGCGCTCCCGGCTTCGCCGCCTCGGCGACTTCGGTCACCGCCGGTAGAGCACGGTACTCGATCGCGATGCGCTCGGCGGCGTTTTTGGCGGCGGCAACGCTCTCCGCGACGATCATCGCGACGGGATCGCCGACATGGCGCACCTTGCCCGAGGCGAGCAGCGGGTGCTTCGGCTCCTTCATCGGCCGTCCATCCTTGCCGGCGATGCCCCAGGCGCAGGGAACGCCGTTGAGGCCAGCGACATCGTCGGCGGTGAAGACCGCGACGACGTCGGGGCTCGCCGCTGCCGCCGCCGTGTCGATGGCGACGATCTCGGCATGCGCGTGCGGCGAGCGCAGAAACACGGCATGGAGTTGCCGCGGCAGGACGATGTCGTGAACATACTTGCCGCGCCCGGTCAGAAAGCGGCGATCTTCCCTGCGGCGGACCGCGGCGCCAATGCCGTCTTGAGCCATGGCTCTCTCCTGTTCAGGAATTGCGCAGCGCGGCCGCCCCGGCGCGAACCGCCTTGACGATGTTCTGATACCCGGTGCAGCGGCAGAGATTGCCTTTCAGCCAGGCGCGAATCTCGGCTTCCGAGGCATCGGGGATGGTCTTGGCGAGGTCGACCGCGCTCATCACCATACCCGGCGTGCAGAAGCCGCATTGCAAGCCGTGATGCTCATGAAAGGCTTGTTGCATCGGATGAAGCGCATCCGGCCCGGCCAGCCCTTCGATCGTGACCAGCTCGGCGCCGTCGGCTTCGACCGCGAGCATGGTGCAGCTCTTCACCGAGCGGCCGCCGACATGAATGGTGCAGGCGCCGCACTGACTGGTATCGCAGGCGATATGCGTCCCGGTAAGGCCCAGCGTCTCGCGCAGCCAGGTCACCAGCAAGGTGACCGGCTCGACCGTCGCCTTGATCTGCCGCCCGTTCACCGTCACCGTGATGTCCATGGGTCGCTGCCTCCTGTCCTCAGCGGCCGAGCCGCTACACTGCCGGGGCGGTAGCAGGTCCGCTCGCAAGCTCGTGGGCTTCGTCGATCTGCCATGATCCCACCACCGTCGTTCCCGGCACGACGGGATCGCGGAAATAGTCGCCCTCTTCGACATAGGCGACGAATCCGTCGCCGCCCTCCGCCTTCGCTCCAGGCGTCGCCGGATCAACCGCCACCTTGACGTAGGTGCCCTGATACTCCACGGCGCGGACCCTGCCGCTCACCGCGTTGATGCTCGGCGGCGCGGCGTCGGCGCGGGTGAGGCGTAGATGGTCGCGGCGCACGGCAAAGTACAGCTCTCGCCCGGCGAGCGAGCGCTCTGTCGCCAGCCGCAGAGCGAAGCGCTCGCCGCCAGGCCCGCGCAGCGTGGCGACGCCGCCGGCAACGGTTTCGACCGTGCCCCGCAAGACGTTCTGCCCGCCCATGAAGCGCGCGACATAGGCGCTACGCGGCGAAGCATAGATTTCACGGGCGGTCGCGGATTGCTCGATGCGGCCCTTCTCCATCACCACGACCTGGTCGGCCACCGCAACCGCTTCGAGCTGAGTATGGGTGACGTGGATGAAGGTGATGCCAAGCCGCGTCTGCATCTGGCGCAATTCGCTGCGCATCTGCAGGCGCAGGAATTCATCCAGGGCGGAGAGCGGCTCATCCAGCAGCAGCACCCGCGGCCGCGTGATGATGGCGCGCGCCAGCGCGACGCGCTGCTGCTGGCCGCCCGAGAGCTGCGCCGGCAGCCGATGGGCAAGCGCCGAAAGCTGCACCTGCTCGATCACCTGGTCCGCCTCGCGGTAGCGCTCGCGCTTGCCGATGCCGCGTACGCGCAGGCTGAAGGCGATGTTGTCGCGCACCGAGAGATGCGGGAACAGGGCGTAGTTCTGGAACATCATGGCCGTACCGCGCTGTCGCGGCGCCCGACCGACCATGGTCTCGCCGCCGATGACGATCTCGCCGTCGGTCGGCGTCTCGTGTCCGGCGATCATGCGCAGGATCGTCGTTTTGCCGCAGCCGCTCGGTCCCAACAGGCAGCAGTAGCTGCCATCCTCGATGGCGAGGTTCACGCCGTCGACCGCCACCGTGCCGTCGGGATAGCGCTTATAGAGGCCGACAAGCTCGACGCGTCCCGCGCCGGTCCGGGTGTCGCGTTCGTAAGTGCCATGCATCGTCGGGTCTCCCTGCACGCGACCGGTCAGTGACGGCCGGCCGGCAGCGCTCGGCCGTAGCGGCGGCGCTGGATCAGCGCAATCGCCGACAGCGCGACGCCGATGACGATGAAGGAAAATGCGGTGGTCACGGTGCCGAGCGCGTAGATCACGGGCGAGGTCACGTTGGTGGTCATGCTCCAGATCTCGAGCGGCAATGTGTTCGTTGACCCCGACGTCTGGAGCGTGCGAGCGAATTCGTCGTAAGAGAGGGTAAAGCCGAACAGCGCCACCGCGATGATGCCGGGCAGCACGATCGGGATCACCACCAGGCGGAGGATCTGGCCGGCGCCGGCGCCCAGATCGCGCGCCGCTTCTTCATAGGAGCGATTGAAGCGGCCGAACACGGCGAACATGATCAGCAGGCCGAACGGCAGCGTCCAGGTCAGCTGGGCGCCGAGCGCCGAGCTGTACCAGTGGGCCGGCAGGCCGAGCAGCTGGAACATCAGGCCGATGCCGATGCCCAGCACGTAGCCCGGCGCCACCAGGCTGACAATGACGCCATAGAACAGCGCGGCGCCGCCGCGGAAGCGATCGCGGAAGGCGAGGCCGCCGGCGACCGAGACCGCCACCGTCGCCGCCATGACGATGATTGCCAGCGGGATCGAGCGCGAGATGGCGCCGAGGATGTCGCCGGTCTCGGTCTGGGTCACCAGCTCGGCGAACCAATGCAGGCTCACGCCGCGCATCGGGAAGACCAGAGCGCCCTGCGGACCTTGGAACGACAGCACGAAAATGCAGATCATCGGGCCGTAAAGAAAGGCGACGTAGAGCGCGAAGAAGGCGGCAAGCGCATAGAAGGTCCAGGGCCGGCGGCCGGCAGCGGTGAGCAAGGGGGGCTCCGGAGTGCGGGTGGTCTAGCGTTGCGAGGCCAGTTCCTTGCGCACATCGACGACGCGCAGGATCAGGCTCACCATGATCACGACGATGATCATCAGGATGACGGCGTTTGCCGCGGCGTGCGGAAAGAGCAAGGTGGAGATGTCGTCATACATCGCCGAGACGATCGAGGCACGGCTGCCGCCGCTCATCACCTTCACTACGTAGAAATCGCCCATCACCAGGGTGACGACGAAAATCGAGCCAAGCGCGATGCCGCTCTTGCACAGCGGAACCACGACATGAAGCAAGGTCTGCCAGCGGCTCGATCCGGCATCCGCCGCGGCCTCGAACAGCGTGCGGTCGATGCGGCTCATCGAATTGAAGATCGGGACGATCATGAAGATGGTGAAGAGATGCACATAGGACACCACGACCGAGAAATCGGAGAAGAGCAGGAACTGCAGCGGCTGGCGGATTGCGCCGGTCGCGAGCAAGGCGCTGTTGATCAGCCCCTGCTTTCCCAGCAGCGGCAGCCACGAGATCATGCGGATGACGTTCGACGTCCAGAACGGCACCGTGCAGACAAGGAAGAGTCCGATCGCGATGAGTGGGTTGCGCACGTGGAAGACCAGGAAATAGGCGACGGTGAAGCCGATGATCAGCGTGAAGAACCAGGTGAGCAGTGAGAACCAGATCATCGTCAAGTAGAGGTCGTAGGTCAGATGCGCGGTCAGCACATCGGCATAGTTCTCGAAGCTGAATGCCGGAATGATGGCGAAGTTGTCGTAGTGGAAGAAGCTCACCGCCACGACAAAGGCGAGCGGCGCCACGACGAAGACGAGCAGCACCACGAGGAGCGGCGCCACCAGCAGATAAGGTCTGGCCGGCGATGCGCGTTCGCCGCTCGGGCTGGTGCGCGTCATGCCGATTTGAACTCGTTCCAGCGCTGGATCATGTACTGATTCTCGTCCATCACCGTGTTCCAACACGCGATGTTGGTGAAGCGCTCGATGAAGGAGCCGCCGTCGCGGACCGCGCCCGCTTTGGCGATGGCCGCTCCGTACGGGTCCTTGATGACGTCGGCTGCCGGCTTGCCGAGATACCAGTAACCGTATTCGTTGGCCGTCATGAACTTCTCGGCCGTCTTCGGCACCGGACTGTAATAGCCGTGGCGCGCGACGAACCCGCCCTGCCAGCCGGCATAGTACCAGTTCAGATATTCGTAGGCGGCTTCGAGCTTCTTGCCGCTGAGATGGCGCATCAGCCCCATGCCGTTGCACCAGCCCCGATAGCCCTCCTTGCCGTCGGGCTGCTCGTTGACCGGCGCGTAGATGCAAGGAATTCCCTTGGCCAACACCGCCGTCACCGCCGGCGACCACATCGACTGGATCACCACCTCGCCCGAGGCCATCAGCTCCACCGATTGCTCGAACGTCGTCCAGGTGGCGCGGAACTGGCCTTGCTTCTTGAGAGCGATGAGCGCGTTGATCGTGGTGTCGATCTCCTGACGCGTCATGTTGCCTTTGTTCTTGTAAACCAGGTCGCCGCGCGACTCGAGCGCCAGCGCCGCATCCATTATGCCGATATTCGGCACGTCGAGGATGGCCGAGCGGCCCTTGTAGTTTGGGTCGATCAGATCCTTCCAGCGCGTGACGGGATGACCGACGATGTCCGGCCGGTAGCCGATCGAATCCGCGTTGTAGACCTGCGGCAGGAACGTCATCCAGTCATGGACGCCCTCGACGATCTTGGTCGAATCCTTCTTCTCGATATACATCGCCTCATAGGGCGAGATGCCCTGGCGTGAGACCTTCTTCCCCTCGTATTCACCCTTGGTGAAGATCGGCAGGATGTTGTCGAATTCCTTGATCCGCTTCACCTCGATCCCCTGGAGGATGCCGCGGGCGACGGCGACCTTGGTCTGCCAGCCCTCGAGATCGGGAATGTCGACGGTCTGGGGTTGGGTGATGAAGCGGGTGATCGCGGCCGAGGTGTCGAGATTCTGCATCGTCACCTTGAAACCGAGATCCTTCGACGCCTGGTCGCCGATCGCCTTCACCACCGAATAGGAGACGCCGACATGGCGCAGCTCGATATCCTTGATTTCCTGCGCCCAGATCGTCGGCGCACCGATCACCTGGCTGCCGGCCGCTGCGCCGACGGCCGCCGCCGCGGCCCTTAAGAGATTGCGGCGCGAAATTGCAGTATTCGCGTCGGCACCGCCAATCCTGGCACTGTTTTTCCTGCGCTGGGCCATCTGCACCTCCGGCCTGTCGGCGTTTGCGGCGCGCGTCCACTTCTTGGGCAAATCAACCAGATTTGCCTCATCTGCAGGCGCGGCACGCCTCGATCGACCGCAAGCGTAGTTCCGCAGGGCGGCGGCATGGAAATTGCAAATATTAATGGGGGACATAAGCGCGAGTTATCGACCATGCCTCAGAGGCATCTGGATATGCGGTCCCTGCGCTCCTTCGTCACCATCGTCGAGACCGGCAGCGTGACCGAGGCGGCGCGTCGCATGGGCCGGACGCAGCCGGCGATCACACTGCAGATCCGCCGGCTTGAGGAGCAGCTCGGCAAATATCTCTTCGCCCCGGCGCAACGACGTCCGCAGCTCACCGACGAAGGCGAGGTGCTGCTCGGATATGCGCGCGCCATGCTGCGCATGCACGATGAGGTGTGGCAGCGGATTGAGACGCGGCGCATCGAAGGCCGCGTCGTGCTCGGCACGCCTGATCTCTACGCCGCCTATCTCCTGCCGCAGATCCTCGCGAACTTCCGCGCCGTTTACCCGAATGTCGAGGTCGATGTGCGTTGCGCGTTGAGCCGGACGCTGATGGACGCGCTCGATGCCAAGGAGATCGACATCGCGCTGGTCACCGACATGCCCGGCATCCGCGCCGGCGAGTTCGTGCGCAAAGAGCCGCTCGTCTGGGTCAGCGGCCAGCACCATAACGCTCACAACGAGAACCCTGTGCCGTTGGCGCTGCTGCCGCCCGGCAACATTTATCGCGACGCGGCGCTCGAGGCGCTGAACCGTATCGGCCGGCCTTGGCGGCTCGTCTGCATCAGCGAAAGCATCGGCGGCCTGCAGGCCGCGGTGTTTTCCGGCTTTGCCGTCAGCGTCGTCGCCAAGAGCGCGCTCGTGCCCGGCATGCGCGTCATCGGCCGGCCGGAATCCTTCCCCGATTTGCCGGAGGTCGGCGTCATCATGCATCGCAGCCCGAGCCGCTCCAGCGAGGCGGTCGATTGCCTCGCCGATTTCGTCGTCGCCAGCTTGCTGCGCGGGAACGAGCAGGGCGCCGCAAGCTTGGCGTCGTAAGCGATCCTAATCGCCCAGCGCGCTGCCGTCGCGGCGCGGATCGGTGGCGCCTTCGAGGCCGCGCCCGGTCGTTTCGATGCCGGAGAGCCCGCTCGGCCGATCGCTGATCTTGACACGGTGGCCGCGCCGCTCGAGCGCAGCGGCGAGCGCTGCCGCCTCGGGCCCTGCCTCGATCTCGGTCGCGCCGTTGCGATTGCCGTCATCGCCGAGCGCGATGGCGTGTCGTAGATCCTCATGCCAATCGATGACGCCGATGATGGTCTTGGCGACGTCGTTGATGATCGCGGGTCCGCCGGCCGAGCCCACCACGAGCATGAGCCTGCCGCTGCGGTCGAAGACCAGCGTCGGCGCCATGGCGCTGCGCGGGCGCTTCCCCGGCTCGACGCGGTTCGCCACCGGGCGGCCGTGATCTTCGGGCAGGAAGGAGAAATCGGTGAGCTCGTTGTTGAGCAGGAAGCCGCGCACCATCAGGCGTGAACCGAAGGCGTTCTCGATCGTCGTCGTCATGGCGAGCGCGTTACCCGCCGCATCGACGATGGCGATGTTGCTGGTACCGTGCAGCTCCGGCGTGACGCCGTTTCCCCAATTCTCCGCATGGCTGCCCGGCGGATCACCTGGCGCTGCCGGGCCGACCATATCGTGCTCGGGATCGATGAGGCGCGCGCGTCCCGCGAGATAGGCGGGATCGAGCAGACCTCGCACCGGCACCGGCACGAAATCGGAATCGGCGAGAAAGCGGTCGCGATCGGCGTAAGCGAGCCGTCCGGCTTCGGCGAACAGATGCACCGCTTCGATCGAGCGTGGCGCCAGCTTCGCGAGGTCGAAGCGCTGCAGCATGCCGAGCAGCTGCAGCATGGTCACCGTACCCGAGCTGGGCGGCCCGACGCCGCAGATGCGATGCTGGCGATACAGTCCGCAGACCGGCGCGCGCTCGCGTGCCCGGTATGCGGCGAGATCGGTGAGGGTGAGATCGCCGGGATTGCCGGGCGCCGCATCGACGGTGCGGACGATATCCGCGGCGATCGGGCCGGCATAGAAGACAGCGGCGCCGCCGGCAGCAATCGCGCGTAAGGTGGCGGCGAAAGCGGGATTGACGAGGCGCGTCTTGGGCGCGCCGTCCGCATCGTAAAAGTAGCTGCGCGCCGCCTCGTGCAGCTTGAGATAGGGATCGCGCGCGAGCAGCGCCGCAAGTCGCGGCGACGGTGCGAAGCCTTGCTCCGCCAGCGCGATCGCCGGCGCGAAGAGCGCGCTCCAGGGCAGCCTGCCGAAGCGGCGATGCGCCAGCTCGAGCATCCGCAGCAAGCCCGGGACGCCGACCGAGCGGCCGCCCACCACCGCGGTGTAAAAGGCGAGCGGCGCGCCGTCGGGTCCGAGAAACCGGTCGGGACGGGCCGCCGCCGGCGCGGTCTCGCGGCCGTCGAAGGTGACGACGCGATGCTCGGCCGCCGACCAGTAGACGAGAAAAGCGCCGCCGCCGATGCCGGAGGATTGCGGCTCGACGAGGTTCAGCACGAGCTGCGTTGCGATCGCCGCATCGACGGCGCTGCCGCCGCGCCGAAGCATGTCGCGGCCCACCGCCGCGGCGAGCGGATTGGCTGCAGCCACCATGTCGCGACGGCCGAAGCTTGCCGGCTGCTCGGTGCGGACCGTCGCCGCTTCGGGCGGCGGCGCCTGCGCCCGCGCCGGAAGGGCGAAGAGCAGAGCAAGGCCAAACGCGGCGAAGGCTTTCATCGCCGCGATCGTTTCACGCGAGGGCGGCCGAGCGCAAGCGCCTGCGGCTCACGCGCCCATCCCCGCCACCGCTTCCGCCGCCGAAAGCGCCAGGATACGTATACATCTCAAAAAAATACTGCGATTCCAGCATATTTTCCGCCGTCCCCGCGAAAGCGGGGACCCAGAGCCATGCGCTCCGTTCATCAGGGCTGAAGCATCCTGGATGCCCGCTTTCGAGCGCGTGAAGGAATCGCTCACAACGGCGCTTTCGCCGGCATCGTGCGGCTCAGAGATGGACCCCCGCTTTCGCGGGGGCGACGAATTCTAAAGCAAAATCAAATTATTCCGTCATTCCCGCGAAAGCGGGAATCCATACGACGCCAAAAGCGTTACCTTCGTCCGCTTCGATTTCTTGACACGCTCTTTCGCGGGCAAGGCGAAACTGGGGTCATGGCTTCGCTGCGCGATTTGCACGTACCCTAGTGTGAAAGCGGGGACCCAAGATCACCAGTTTTTGCTTTCGCACGAAAGGCGAACCGCCCCGTCAGCGCTCCCAGGGGAACACGATCCAGGTGTCCTGGCTCACTTCGGTGACGAAGGTGTCGACATGCGGGCGGCCGGCGGGCTTGGCATAGACGGTGGCGAAATGCGCTTTGGGCAGCAGCTCGCGCACGGTGCGCGCCGTCTCGCCGGTATCGACGAGGTCGTCGATGATGAGGAAGCCCTCGCCGTCGCCGCTCGCCCGCTTCAGCACCTGGACCCGCTCCGGATGCTCCGCGCGGTCGTCATAGCTGGCGATGCAGACGGTATCGATGAAGCGGATGTCGAGCTCGCGCGCGACCAGGGCGGCGGGGACCAGGCCGCCGCGCGTGACGGCGATGATGCCGCGAAAGGGACCCAGAGCCGCAAGCCGCCAGGCGAGCGCGCGGGCGTCGCGATCGATCTCGTCCCAGCTTATGGGGAAGTTCTTCTTCGCTGCCATCGCCGCCGCCTTCCGGCGCGCCGCCGGCGCCCGCCTTCGCCGCAGACCCGTCAGCGGACGTAGATCTGCACTTCGTTGGCTTGGACGCTGGCGCTGGTCGTCGCCGAGAGCGTGATGCGCTCGGCCGGGAGTCCCATGCCGGTCAGCGAGCGCATGACGCTTTCCGCGTTGCGCTTGGAGGCGTCGGAATGCAGCGCCACCTGCGCCGGGCTGCCGGCATTGGGCGCCACGGCGACGAGGTCGAAATTCGCATCCGGGCGGCGATCAAGCGCGCGCCGCACCGCCGTGTAGAGCGCTTGCTCGTAATCCACCCTCGGCCGATCGAAGCGGATGATGACCAGCGGCCGCCGCTCGGCGACTCCGGGAACCGGACGCTCGCGCGTCTCGGCGGCGCGCGGCGCGCCCGCGGGCAGTGTTGAGACGAAACCGCGGCTGGCGAGGCTCGGCCCGTAGAGCTGGCCGTTCTGAATGGCCAGCGACAAGGTCACCATATTCGAGCGCTCATTGGCGACATAGGTGCCCTGCCGCTGGATGTCGTTGGAGAGCGCGCTCAGCAGCGTGTCGATCGGCACTTGCGTGCGCTGAACTTCGGACTCGAGCTCGCGGAGCTGGCGGTGATCCTCTTCGACGGCGCCCTGCAGCCCATAGGCAGCCCGGATCGATTCGAGGATGTAAGAGGCGAGCGATGAATCCTGGGCGACCTGGTTGGCG
>DATIYL010000293.1:0-26663 GCA_035517635.1 Allostellaceae bacterium
CCCGGGCGCGTCATGTGCGCCACGAAGCGGCCGAGCATTGGAGCATCCAGGTCGGCGCCTTTGCCCAGCAAAGCGCCGCCGAGAAGGCCGGCACCGTCGCCTTGGCGAAGCTGCCGGCTAAGGGCCGCACGGTCCAGGTGCTGTCACCCGGGCAGAGCGAGCGCTACTACCGCGCCCGCATCGTCAGCTTCTCGGAGCGCGACGCCGAGAGGGCGTGCCGGGCGCTCCACAAGAAGCATCTGCAGTGCGCCGTCATCGCGCCAGGCCCGACGCAACAGATGGCGGCCGCCCCCACCCATCGCGGCTGAGCTAAGCACTCCTTTAGCGGCTTTAGCGGCGCGGAAGCTCTTACCGGCTCAGAAGCTCGGCGGCACGATTCCACTGGCGCGGAGCTGCTCGGAGAGCAGCGCCTTCAGCCGGGCGAGCCCCGCTTCGTCACGCGCCTCGGCGCGGGCGACGAGAACGTCCTGCGTGTTGGAAGCGCGCAGCAGCCACCAGCCATCTTCCGTCCGAACACGCACGCCATCGATGTCCGACATCGCGGCGCCCGCGCGCTGCAGGCGCTCGCGCACCTCGGTGATGACGGCGAATTTGCGGGTCTCGGCGCAGGGAAAGCGCAGCTCCGGCGTATTCACCACCGGCGGCAGGCGGTCGCGAAGGTCGGCGAGGCTCTCGCTGCTCCGGCCGAGGATGCCGAGCAGCCGCACGGCGGCATAAAGCGCATCGTCATAGCCGTAATAGCGGTCGGCATAGAAGATGTGGCCGCTCATCTCGCCGGCCAGCGGTGCACCGATTTCGGCCATCTTGGTCTTGATGAGGGAGTGGCCGGTCCGCCACATCAGCGGCATGCCGCCGAGGCGCGCGATCTCGTCGAACAGGACCTGACTCGCCTTGACGTCGGCAATGATCGTCGCGCCCGGCTTCAAGCGGATGATGTCGCCGGCGAGCATGACCATGAACTGATCGCCCCAGAGAATGCGGCCCTTGCCGTCGATGACGCCGATGCGGTCGCCGTCGCCGTCGAAGGCGATGCCGAGATCGCAGCCGCGCTCGAGCACCGCTTGCTGCAGCTGCGCCAGATTCTTCACTTCGGTCGGATCCGGGTGATGCGCGGGAAACCGGCCGTCGATGGTCTCGTTGAGCAACTCGTGCCGGCCCGGCAGCCGCGCGACCAGGCGCTGCAGCACCTCACCCGTTGCGCCGTTGCCGGCGTCCCACGCGACGTGGAGCGGCCGCACGCCATCGTAATCGGCGAGAAGACGCGCGACATAGGCGTCGATCACCTGGCGCTCGCCAGCGCCGCCACGGTGCCGCGCCGGCGCCGGCGGTGCCGCCGCCACCCGGCCGAGGCGCTGAATATCCGGGCCGAAAAACGGCTTCTTGCCGAGCATCAGCTTGAAGCCGTTATAGTCGGCGGGATTGTGCGAGCCGGTCACCATCAGCCCGCCATCGACATCGAGCGTGTTGACGGCGAAATAGAGCATCGGCGTCGGGCCCAATCCGACGCGCAGTGATTCGACGCCGCCTTCGGCCAGCCCCTCGACCAGCGCCGCTTCGAGCGTCGGCGAGCTGAGCCGGCCGTCGCGACCGACAGCGACGCGCTTGCCGCCGGATTCCAGCACGATCGCGGCGAAGGCGCGGCCGATGGCGCGCGCATCGGCTGGATCGAGGGTTTCACCCACCACGCCGCGGATGTCGTATTCGCGCAGGATGGTCGGGTTCAGCAGGCGACCGCTCTCGGAGCCGGCGCCGCTCATGGCGAAATCCCTCATAGGCTCAGCAATAGCTATCGAGAATCTTGCGCACGGCCGCGGCCATGTCCGGCCGGGCAAGGGCGAAGGCGATATTCGCCTGGAGGAAACCGACCTTGTCGCCGCAATCGAAACGCTTGCCGTCGAAGCGCAGCCCGTGGAAAGGCTTGTTGCCGTGGATCAGCTCGGCGAGCGCATCGGTGAGCTGGATCTCGTTTCCAGCGCCGCGCCCGATCCGGGCGAGGTGATCGAAAACCTCGGGCTCGAGGATATAGCGGCCGATGATGCTGAGATTGGAGGGTGCTTTCGCCGGATCGGGTTTTTCGACGACACCCTTAACGTTAACGAGCTTGCCTGCCTCGCCTTCGACATCGAGGATGCCATAGCGGTTGGTGTGCTCGCGTGGCACTTCCATGACCGCCACCATGCTGCCCTCGGCGCCGTTCTGCGCGTCGATCATCTGCTTGAGGCAAGGCGTGTCGGCGAGGATCAGGTCGTCGGCCAGCAGCACAGCGAAGGGCTCGTCGCCGATGAGATTGCGCGCACACCAGACGGCATGGCCTAGGCCCAGCGGCACTTGCTGGCGGGTATAAGCGACTTGCCCGGGCTGCGGCATCCAAGAATTGAGCGCTCCGATTTGTGCTTCTTTGCTGCGCTCCCGAAGCGTCGTCTCAAGCTCATAGGAATGATCGAAATGGTCCTCGATCGCGGTTTTGGAGCGTCCGGTAACGAAGATGAACTCCTCAATTCCGGCGGCCTGTGCTTCTTCCACCGCATATTGAATGAGCGGCTTATCTACCACCGGCAGCATTTCCTTGGGCATCGCCTTGGTTGCCGGCAGGAACCGCGTCCCTAGCCCACCGACTGGAAAGACCGCCTTGCGAACGCGCTGTGCCATATAAATGTCTCTTCGTCGATGGAGGGAGCGTGTTTGGGGAATAACGGAAAGCCCCAGCCGCTTGTTCCCTCATGGGGTTGACTGCGCGGCCGTCGGTCGCAGGCCAAGTATACCTCAGTTTATAACTTCGGCTCGGCCGACAAGCCAGCAGCCAAGACCGGTGCCTAGTCACGCAGCAGTACCTCGCGCGCGCGATTGATCTGGGCCGCGAGATAGGTCGAACCGCCCTGATCGGGGTGGATCTTCATCATCAGCCGGTGATAGGCGGCGCGAATCTCCGCCTCGCCGGCACCCACCGCCAAGCCCAGAACGGCATAGGCCTCCTCGCGCGTCATGGCATCGCCGGCGCGGCCGCGCCCCGCACCCGCTGCCTCGCCGGCCGCGCGCCAGCCCGGCACCAAGCGGTCGAGATAGGCTTCGAGCAGATGCGCCCCTTGCGCATCTTCGGCGCGGCATATGTGCCAGAGTTCCATCAGCTCGTCCCGCCCCAGCTCGCTCAGCTGACGCCCTTGAAAGCGGCCGCGGCGCACGGTGCCGGACATGGTGGCCGTGTCGTGATCGAGCCGCATGCGCAAATACTCGGTCTCGACCTCGGAGATCTGACCGCGTGGCGGCGCCGCGGCCGGCCGATGCCGGCGCCAGTGCAGCCAGCCGCGCAGCAGGATGGGGGCAATGCCGCCGAGCTCGGCAAGCCCGAAACCGAGCCGGCCGCTGGCGATGAACACGACGAGCAGCAGCAGCGCCACGGTGGCGCCGACGGTGATGAGCAACACGCGCGCGCCGCGGGCCAGCTTCGCGGGATCGGCCTCGACGAACGCGCGCAGCAGCCAGAGCGCGAGCAGCAGCACCAAAACGCCGAGGCCGAGATAGACGATCATCCGCTCTCTTTGCCGCCGATGGCGCCGGCGAGCAGACGAGCGGCGCCGCCGGCGCGGTTTCCGTAGGCGGTGAGCGCCGCCCGCCCGCCCGCGGCATAAGCCGCGACCGCGCCGAGCAATTGGCGAAGCTGCTGGGCGCTGGCCGCGTCGAACGCACCGTAAGCGCCCCCGGAAAGCCGAGCGATCTGCCGGAATGCGGTACCGGCCGCCTCGTCGCCGCCCTCGTGAAAGACAAAGATCGGAACGCCCAACAGCCCGAGCTCGCCGGCGAGGCGGCTCAGCTCGTCCAGCTTCTCCTCCATCGCATCGCCAACGAAGACCAGCGCGTTCACCTTCTCCGCACGCGCCTCGCGCAGGGCGTGGGCGAGCACGCGACCGATCTGCGTCTCGCCGCCGACGCAGGAGACGCGGCGCATGGCGCGGTGCAGATCCGCGGCGGTGCCCAGCCAGCGGCTCGCTTTGCATTCGTGGAAGCCGCGGTAAAAGACCAGCTGCACGTCGAGTCCACCCAACGCCGCCGCCGCCTCGAACATCTCGCCTTGCAGCCGGCAGGCGTGATCCCACGTGGCCTCGCGGCTTGCCGTCGCATCGAGCGCAAAGATCAGGCGACCGCGGCCGCTTTCGGGTCGGAGCGCCGGCATCGCCTTGACCTGGCGCAGGAACGCCTCGACCTCGGCGGATTGCCGATCGGCGGGAAGCTGCTTGTCACGATCGCGGTCGTTTGCCATCGACCTATTATATGGGGTGCGCCGCGCCGGCGCTCAGCTGGCCGTGTCTCTCACCCAGACCGGTCCCCAGAGATTGAGTGCCCTGCCCCCGGCCGGCCAGCGCTTGCCCGGCATTCCCTTGGGCAGACGCTCGAGATCGGCAGAGATCTCGATGTTGTTGCCGTCGGGGTCCTTGACCATGAAAAAGAGATTGTTGCCGGCGCCATGGCGGCCGGGCCCCCACCAGATGCCGACATCACAGGCCGCGAAATGGTCGGCCCAGTCGCGGATGTCGTCCCAGCCGGGCACCTCGAGCGCGAAATGATCGCTGGCGGATTTCGGCGCACGGAAGACGGCGAAACTGTGATGCTCGAGATTGCCGCGCAAGAAGCAGACATTGACCTCGCCGAGCCCGCCCTTGCCGTCATCGACATGCACCGTATCGGAGACCAGGAAGCCCAGCGCGTCGCGGTAGAACGCCATCATGGCGGGAAAGCGCTCGGAGGCCACGACAACATGCTGGAGGCGGCCGGGCAATCCGGAGGCGGCTGCCGCAGGTTCCCTGCCCCGTACGCCGAAAACGGCGAGCCTGCCATCGGGATCGCGTAGCGCAAAGCCGCCTTGAGCAAAAAGCGGCGTCGGTGAGGCGAGCGGCTCGGCGCCGCGCTCGCGCAGAAAGCGACGATAGTGCTCGAGCTGCTCGTCATCCTGCAGCGCAAAGGCGCTCCAGGGATGGCCACGCGGCTCGCCGTGGCCGATCACCAGCCGCCGCTCGTGACCTTCCGCGAGATAGCTGTCGCCGTCGAGACGCGACACGCTCATCCCGAGCACTCGCGCATAGAAGGCCGCAAGCGCCTTCGGGTCGGGCGAGTCGAGGCGCAGATGATCGAGCGCGGCGGGCCAGAGCGGCGAGACGTCGAGCGGCGCGTCCGCCATCATGCGGCACGCACCCAGACCGCAGTGTCGTGGAAGACGGCCCCGCCATTGGGAAGACCGGGATCGGCGCTGGTCAGCGCGTTGATGCCGATGCCTTCGTCGAAAGCGCGGTTGGGCCAGATGCCTTCGACCACCAGCACCCCGCGCTGCAACCCGTCGAACGCACGGGCGTGGAGCAGCACGCTGCCGAGGCGATTGCCAAGCCTGACACGATCGCCGTCGCCGAGACCGAGCGCGGCAAGATCGTCGGGATGGATGCGCACGACGGGTTTGCCTTCGCGCGCGAGGCTAGACGGCAGGTTGTTGAAGGTGGTGTTGAGGAAAGAGCGCGCCGGCGGCGCCACCAAGCGGTAGGGGTGCTCGGCATCGGAGCGGTCGATCACCGCAACCTGATCGGGAAGGCGCGGCAGCGCCCCATGATTGGGACCGATCGCGGCCCAGTCGGCATCGAAATGGAAGCGCTTATCGGCATGGGCGAAGCCATCGAGGAAATGCGCCGTCGCGACAGGCAGCGCCAGGTCGTGCCCGCCGCGGTCATAGATGGTCGCGGCATCGGGCAATCCGGAGGCGGAGAGCGTGCGGTCGATGATTTCCCATTCCGTCATCGTGAAGCCGGGGTGGTCGGCGCCGAGACGCTTCGCCAGCTCGCAAATGACGAAATGGTTGGAGCGCGCTTCGCCCAGCGGCTCGACCACCTTGCGCGCGACCTGAAGGAAGGTATGGCCGCCGGCAGTATAGATGTCGTCATGCTCCAACATCGTCGTCGCCGGGAGCACGATATCGGCCATGGCCGCCGTCTCGGTCATGAACTGCTCGTGCACGCAAGTGAAGAGGTCGGAGCGGAGAAATCCACTACGCACGCGGTTCGAGTCCGGAGACACGACCAGCGGGTTGGTGTTCTGGATGAGCAGCGCGGTCACCGGGGGCCCGTCGCCGAGGTCACGCCGATCGCCCGTCAGAATCGGGCCGATGCGCGACTGGTCGAGGATGCGTGTCTTGGGATCGACCGCGTCGAGGCCTTCGATGAGGCCGCGGTTGAGCTTGTAGATGCCGGCGCCGTTGGCGTAGAGCGCGCCGCCGCCCTCGTGCTGCCATGCGCCCGTCACCGCCGGCAAGCAGCTCGCCGCAAAGAGCTGCATGGCGCCGTTGCGGCTGCGCGAGAAGCCGTAGCCGAGGCGCAGGAAACTGCGCTTGGTGCGGCCGTAGAGCCGCGCGAAATCGATGATTGCGCGCTCCGAAAGCCCGGTGATTGCCGACGCCCAGGCGGGATCGCGGGCGGCGAGATGCGCTTCGAGCGCTTCGGCGCCGCGGGTATAGCGCGCCATGTAGGCGCGATCGGCGTAGCCTTCGCGAAACAGCACATGCATCACCGCGCAGGCGAGCGCGGCATCGGTGCCGGGGCGCGGCGCCAAATGGATGTCGGCGACTTCGGCGGTCGGCGTGCGGTAGGGGTCGACGACGACGAAGGGCGCACCGCGCTCTTTGCGCGCGCGGGTGATGTGCGTCATCACATTGACCTGTGTCGCGACCGGGTTGCAGCCCCAGACCACGACGAGGTCGGCAAGCGGAATCTCGCGCGCGTCGACGCCGCGCTTGACGCCCGCGCCGGCGAGCCAGCCGGAATCGGAAAGGACGTTGCAGATGGTCGAGTGCTGACGCGAGTAGCGCATGGCATGGCGCAGCCGGTTGATGCCGTCGCGCTGCACCAGGCCCATGGTGCCGGCGTAGAAATGTGGCCATACCGTTTCGCTGCCATAGCGGCGCGCCGCGTCGGCAAAGGCTTCGGCGACCCGGTCCAGCGCCTCGTCCCAAGCGATCGGCACGAAGGCCCCAGCGCCCACGCCTTTGTCGCCGACCCGGCGCAGCGGGGTTCTGAGCCGCTCCGGATGGTGTTGGCGCTCGGCATAGTGCGAGACCTTGGCGCACACCACACCGGCGGTATAGGGATGGTCTTTGCGACCATAAACCCGGCCGATGGTTGCGGGATCGAGTCGTTCCACCTCGAGGGCGCAAGTGCTCGGGCAGTCATGCGGGCAGACCGAAGGGACGAAGTCGCGCGGCACGGGCACCTCCTCGATCGCCACTATATGGCGCGGAAAAGGCCCGGGGAAGCCGATTGCCCAGCCATTCCCGGGGTGGCATCGTCGGATGCCGACGTTGTGCGGCCGGCGCGCTTGTGCGCTTTGACGATGAAAGCGGCAGTGTTAGGGTATTTACCCTAAGGCCGAGGGTGGGGGCGAGGAATGAGCGTCACCAATCAGAGCGAGGCGGGCGCCGCGGCGGCACCTCTTGCCAAGCCGCGCGTGCCCGAGAGACCGCTATCGCTCCTTCAGTTCATGCGGGTGCTGCGCGACAATTCGCTCGCCACATATCGGCACGAGGCCTACAGCGCCGATATTCTCGAACGCCGGCTGTTTTGGAAGCGCACCTTCTTCGTCAATGAACCCGGCGCGATAAAGCACATTCTGCTCGACAATGCCGCCAATTATCACAAGACGGAAATCACCCGTCGCCTGCTCGAGCCCGGCCTCGGCCGCGGCTTGCTGACGAGCGAGGGGGAGACCTGGCGGCGGCATCGCCGGATCATGGCGCCGGCCTTCGACCATCGCAGCATTGTCGGCTACGCGCCGATCATGACCGAGATCGCAGAGCGGCTGGTGGCCGAATGGGACAGCCGTCCGGAGGGCACCGAGTTCGACGTCGCCGCGGCGATGATGCATGCAACCTTGCACATCATCTCGCGGACCATGTTCGCTTCCGATTCCGACGACATCGTCGACATCGTCGAGAAGGGCGTCGAGCGTTATCAAGCCGAAGTGCGCCCCGGGCTCGCCGATCTGCTGGAATTGCCGGTCTGGTTGTCGCGGCTCGGCTCTGCCCACCATCCCGAGCGTATCTTCACCGAGTTCGATCGCGCCATCGATCGGCTGCTCGCGGCGCGCGAGCGCGATGCGGCATCGCAGCCCAAGGACCTGCTCGCCCGCCTCATCGCCGCCCGCGATGAGGAAACCGGCGGCGGCATGAGCGCCGGGGAAGTTCGCAACCAGGTGGTCACCATCTTCATGGCCGGACATGAGACGACGGCGCTGGCGCTGACCTGGACCTGGTACCTGCTGTCGCAGCATCCGGCGGTCGAAGCGAAGCTCCATGCGGAGCTGGAGGCGGCTCTCGGCGGGCGGACGCCGCGGCACGACCAGCTCGGCCAGCTCCCCTATACCCGCATGGTCATCGAAGAAGCGATGCGCCTCTATCCGCCTGCCCATACGCTGTCGCGCACCGCCATGGGCGAGGACGAAGTGCTGGGCCGACGCATCCCCAAAGGCGCGCAGATCATGATCGTGCCGTGGCTGCTGCACCGCAATCCGCGGCTCTGGCAGGACCCCGAGCGCTTCGATCCCGAGCGCTTCGCGCCGGACCGCGCGGCGTCGCGGGCTCGCTTCGCTTATATTCCGTTCGGCGCCGGCCCCCGCATCTGCATCGGCGCCGCCTTCGCGATGGCGGAGGCGATGCTGATCCTGGCGACGGTGGCACAACGCTATCGGCTGCGGCTTAAACCCGGTTTCCCGGTCGAACCGCAAGGCCTCATCACCCTGCGCCCGCGGCATGGCATGCGGATGATCGCGGAGCGACGCTGAGAAGCGGGCGACGATGCGATCTGGTTCCGGAAATAGCTGCCGCTTGCGGCGAGCACTACCCCCTGTGGTTGTAGGGATCAAATCGCCCCTTTCGGCGTACTCATCTGAGACACCATGATTTGTCGAACCTTGGGCGCAATCCCGGCGCGTTCGTGATGCCGCGCCGCTCATCCCGAGGGAGCTCCCGTGGTCCGAATTTTGATTGCCGATGACCATGGCGTGCTCAGGCACGGCCTGCGCGAGTTGCTGGAGCAACACGAGGGCTGGGAAGTCTGCGCGGAGGCGTCGAACGGCCGGCAGGCCGTCGAACTCGCAAAGAAACTGCTCCCGCGCGTGGTTGTGGTTGACCTCGTGATGCCGGAGATGAACGGCTTCGAAGCGATCTATCACATCAAACGGGAAGTCCCGAACTGCGAGGTTTTGGCCTTCACCATGCACGAGACCGAAGATTATGTCATAGACGCGCTCAGCGCCGGCGCTCTCGGCTATCTTCTGAAGTCGGACGCGGCCAGGCACATCACCGCCGCCGTCGAGGCTCTTTCCGAGCACAGGCCCTATTTCACGTGGAGCGTGTCGAAGACCATGCTCGACACCTACGAAACAGCGGCAGCCAACGAAGGGGAGCCATCTCTCGATCTCCTCAGCATACGGGAGCGCGAGGTCATCCAGCTTCTCGCGAAGGGGCGGACCAGCAGGGCGATATCGCCCATCCTCGGCATCAGCCTCAGGACGGTAGAAAGGCATCGGGCGGCGATTATGAAAAAGCTGCGCGCCAAGACTGTTGGTGAGCTCGTCCGCCTCGCGGTTCGGCAAAAATTGATCGCGCCTTAACAAGCGGTCGATGCTTGCGCCATCATCGCGCCCCGGAACCGCCGCGCGATATGTCCGTCGCAGGTACCGGCATCGCGGCCTGTACCTTAACCACCGCTGGCAGTACTACTGATGGTTAGAGCTCCGATCGCTCACGGCTCTCGCGCTGAGTGTGCTTGTCGTCGCGCTGCTTCCTTCAGAGTCTGCCTCGCTCGCGTTCGTGACCTCGATCCGTACGCGCGCGACCCCTTCTTTCTTCATACCGAGTTTGCTCGCCGCTTCCGCGGAGAGGTCGATGATGCGGCCGCCGAAATAAGGTCCACGGTCGTTGATCCGCACAACGACCGAGCGCCCGGTCGCGAGGGCCGTGACGAGAACGTATGAATTGAGTGGCAAGGTCGGATGTGCAGCGGTGAGCTCATTCTTGTCGAAGGGCTCGCCGCTGGCGGTGCGACGGTGCTGGAAGTATCCGCCGTACCAGGAGGCGAGGCCAAACTGCGTGGTGCGACATTCGGCGTTTTTCTTTTCCTTGTCGCCCGCGTGAAGCTCGGCCACATGCGCGGCGCTGTCGTTGCATAGCTCTGCAGCCTTCTGTCGGGCGGACACCGAACTCGAGAGCATCAATACGCCGGTGATCGCCACCGAACACAGGATGCCGAATGATTGCCTCGCCATGCGACGTTCTCCCGACGAGCCGCTGAGCGGGCCAACGATCTCGCGCCAATGATTGCGCCGATTGCGCGTGAGGCTTTTCCGTGATGGCCGCAATGATCGCGCCGCTTATCGCGGTGGCACCGGCGCTCCCGCCGTGCCTGGCGGGACCGTGCTGCCGGACGACGGCGCCGGTGTTGCGTTGAGCGCACTTGCGGGGGCGCCATCGCATGTATAGACCGCCACCTCACCTCCCGCGGCATCTTGAACGCCGCGGTATTGGGCCGCGCGGCCATACCGAGCGCAGTAATTCTGCGCTTCCTCATTCGTCGCCGGAACGTCGTTGCCCGATACTCGAAGAGAGACGCTGGGCGGCGTCGCACTCACTCGATCCGCTTCACTCGCGCCGGGCGCCAGAGCGGCGCACGCGGCAAACAGCACTAAACCAGCGCGCATGGCGCCTGCTCCCGAAAGCGCTGGTGCCGCCCAGCTAAGATCCCACCGAGACGGCACCAGTTCCTCAGGTTGAGAGTCGACGATGAAGTGCCGCCTTCGGGGAAACGCAGGACACTTCAAAGTCAGTATCTCTCTTATCAGCCCTCGTCACGCAGGGGCATCAGGCCGGCAGCCGGTGTCTGTTTGTCGGAATTCCCTGACAGCCGCGAGGACAACGAAAAGCCCCGCGGATGCCTGCGTAATGACTGGTCCCGCTCCTGACGAGCCCGTGATCGTGCGACGTGCCAAGCGCGCAGGCGCGAGACTCACAAGATATGACATCGCGATGAGACCCTGTGCTGGTTTCGACGCTGCATGCACGTGCAATCAGCTCCAACCGATCCGTACAGAGGTTCCGTCATTGTAGGCTCGGGTTTTGCCAGGAGAGACCGGGCTTTCGGTCTGTGCTGCTATGGCAGCGATCGCGATTTTAAAGGTGGATCGTGACGTCGAGTCCTGGAGAACTCGCCGACGACGGCGTCATCCCACTCTTGACGGAAGATGTCTCCGTGTCGAAGCGACGCGTGGTGACGGGTCGCGTTCGCGTCTCCACCGTCACGCACGAGCGCGAGAGGCTTGTCGACGAACTGCTGACGCACGAGAGCGTCGAGATCGAACGAAGGCCGATCGGACGGCCGATCGAGACGGCGCCGGACATCCGCGAAGAAGGCGAAACGATCGTGATCCCGATCGTCGAGGAAGTGCTCATCGTCGAGCGCCGCCTTGTCCTCAAGGAGGAGGTCCGCGTCCGACGCGCGCGTCAAACGGTGAGACATCAGCAGCGCGTCACGCTACGCGAGCAAGAGGCATTGGTTGCGCGCCTTGAAGCCGAAACCCCGGCATCCGCCGGCGGTCAGCCCGCCGATGCAGAGTCGAGCGAAAAGAGAAAGAGGGAGTGAGAGTCATGGCTTACGAGACGATCGTCGCAGTCTTCGATACCGCCGCCCATGCTGACGCGGCCGTGCGAGCCCTGACGGGAGCCGGCTTTCCGTCGCCCGACATCAGCACGTTCAACCGAGAGCGTCTCACCGCCGGCACTGCGGCCGCCGGCGCCGGAGCGCGCGAAGCCGGGCTCTGGCACCGGCTGTTCGGCGGCGATATCCGCCAGCACGAAGCGCAAGTCTATGGCCATGCCGTCGAGAGCGGCGGGGTCGTGGTCTCGCTGCGCGTGCCCGACACGCAGGTCGCCCATGCGCTGGGTGTGCTCGACGTTCACAAGCCCGTCGATGTAAGCGAACGCGCCGCCACCATAGGCGCGGCCTCGCCGGCCCTGGTGGCCGCCGCCACGCCCGAGCCGCCTCCCCTCGCCGCCAAGCAGACCGTCGCTCCGGCGGCGCGCGCTGCTGGTCAGAACGAGGAAGTGATACGCCTCGCCGAGGAACACCTGGACGTCGGCAAGCGTCAGGTGCAGGCAGGCACAACCCGCATCCGTCGCTTCGTCACAACAAAACCGGTCGAGGCGCAGGTAACGCTCCATGAGGAGCATGCCGACGTGATGCGGCGCGCCGTTGCCGATCCCGAATTTTTGAAGGATATCGACTGGGCCGATAAGACGATCGAAGTCACCGAGACCGCCGAAGAGGCAGTGGTGAGCAAGACGGCCCGTGTGGCCGAGGAGATCGTTGTCCGGAGGGAAGGTTCGGACCGGGTGGAGACCGTTCGCGAGACGGTTCGCCGCCAGCAGGCCGAAGTCGAGCGCGTCCCCTCCGGCGATGTGAAGAAGCCGGGTCCGCGCAAGGAGTGAGACGCGTGCGGAGGTGGCGGGGCATCTTGCCCTGGCCACCTCCGCCGCTCGCGCTTGCCGAGAGGGTCATCGCGATGGGCGCCGGCGAAAAGGCAGAACACCGGGCGCGGATGAGTCGTGCCCCTTAGCGTCGGGAGGAAAGCGATGGCATTGTTTGACAGCGTCCTGGCGGACGTTGCAGGCAGATTCGGTCTTGGCTCTCAGGCAAGCCCGCTGCTGCGCGAAGTCTTGCAACTCATGACCGGCCAACCCGGCGGCATCGGCGGGTTCCTTGAGCAGATGAAATCGTCCGGCCTCGCAGGCGAAGCCGCTTCCTGGCTCGGCAATCCCAACGCTGCGCCGCTATCGGGCCAGCAGATCGAAAAAGCGCTTGGTACGTCGTCGCTCGGCGCGATCGCTGGCCGCCTCGGGTTGCTCGGCGGTGTGACAGGCGCCGCAATGGGCTACCTCGTGCCGAAGGTGGTCGGCTTGCTGACCCCCGGCAAGGCGATTCCGCAAGGGATTCCTGCGTCGGTTTCCGAATTCCTCGCCACGTCCCCTCAGGCGCCGCCGCGCCCCGTGGAGCAGGTGCAGCACGTACAGCAGGTAGCGCCGCGCCACATCGAAGTGATCAAGGATGCGCCGGCGTTCGGCCGCTGGGCAATACCGATCGCGGCGCTGCTCGGCTTCGCCGGGCTTCTCTGGTATATCGCCGCGAACCGCGCGCCGCAGCAAGTGGCCTCGCTGCCGTCGCCGGCGGTTTCTCAGACGGCGCCCCCCGCTGCGTCGCAGGTGGCGTCGGTGATTCCGCCGCGGCTCGTGTTGCGCAACGACAATGGCATCATCGCCTATTCCGGCATCGTCCGAGACGAAGCGACCCGCTCGTCGATCGTCGATGCGCTGAAAGCGGTTTACGGATCCGACAACGTCAAGGGCAGCATCGCCGTGGAACCGAACGCCGGGCCGGCGAGCTGGCTCATCGGTTTCAGGACCGCGTGCGAGAACTTCAGGACGCCCGGGACGCAGGCGGTGTTCGACGGCAACTCGCTGAGCGTCGGCGGATTGGCCGAGCGGGATCGCGACCGGATCGCGGATTCGCTCAAATCCGTCTTCGGCTCGGGAATTATGGTCGGCAGTTTGGCCGATCGAGGGCTTGAGGCATCGTCTGGATCGACGGTCCCGGCGAACTTCCCCGCCAAGGATCTCGTGACCCGCCTTAACCAGACCGCCGTCAACTTCGCGACGGGCAGCGCGGAGGTCCCGCCAGAAAGCAAGGCTCTGCTTCAGCAGGCGGCGGCGACGGCGAGTCAGCTGCCGGCCGGCACGGTCATCGAGATCGACGGTCATGCGGACAGCTCCGGCGACTCCGCCGCCAACCAGCAGCTGTCGCAACGTCGTGCAGAGGCGGTACGTCAGGTGCTCGTCGATGCGGGGATGAATCCCGCGATGTTGGTCGCCAAGGGTTATGGCAGCGGCCCTGCCGCCGGAAACGCGACGCAAGCCGGCGCCGCCGGCGAGCGGCGCGTCGATTACACCATGGTCAAGCCGTAGTCGCTCCGCAGAGAGCGGGCGGCGAACCGCTCGCTCTCGACTGGCAACGCTGAAGACGTCGGGAGGACAGCTATGTCGTCACTCGCAATGTCGTCGCCCGCAATTGCAGCCGAAACACAAACCGCAGCCCGGCGCTACGGAGGGTTCGGCCGCGCGCGCATCTCGTGGGGAGCCGTCATCGCCGGTGTCGTCGTCGCCTTGGCGACCGCGGCGCTGCTCGGCCTGATCGGCGTGGCGCTCGGCGTCAGTGGCATCCGGCCCGGTGCGGCCGCGACCGGGATCGGCACCGGACTCTGGGCAGTGATCAGCACCGTCGTGGCGATGGCCTTGGGCGGCTACATCGCCGCGCGGCTGTGCGGCACCTACAGCCATCTCGACAGCGAGCTGCACGGGCTCACCGTCTGGGCTCTGACCTTGCTGGTGGGCGCGGTGCTGCTCGCGCAAGTCGTGAGCGGTGCCATCGGCCTTGCGGTTCAGGGTGCGGGAGCCGCGGCGGGAGGAGCGCTCAGCGGCACCGGTGCGCTCGCCTCCGGTCTCGCCCAGCAGATGAGCCCGCAGGCGCTGATCGATCAGTTGCAGGAATCGCTGACGACGGGCGGCGACCCGACCCAGATGACCAAGGAGCAGGTCAGGAGCGAGATCGCCATGCTGGTCGGCCGTCGGGTCTATACCGGCTCGCTCTCCGACCCGGACCGCGACCGGCTGAATCTGCTCGTCGCGAGCGAGGCGGGCATCGGCAAGGACCAGGCGGCGCGGCGGATCGCCGGCCTCGAGCGGGAGGCGCAGACGTTCCAAACGCAGGCGACGCAGCGCCTGCAGGACGCGGCCGACGCGGCGACGCGCGCGGCGGCGGTCGCGTCCCGCGCCCTCAGCGCGGGCTTGATTCTCGGCTTGGCGACCGCGCTGATCGGGGCCTGGTTCGGCACACGGCATGCCCAGGTGCTGGCACCAGCCTATCGAACCGACACCCCGACAACGGTCGACTACGCATTTGCCGGCCAGCATCCGAGGCCGGTGCAGGAGCGCGTGATCATCCATGGCGACGCAGGGCAGCGCGTCATCCAGCGCCTGCAGGGATTGCACTTTCCGGCGAGCAAGCGGGATCTTCTCGGCATCGCCAAAGCTGGGAACTTCGAGCCCGGATTAGCCGCCGCTTTCGAGCATATCCCGGATCGTCAGTACTACGATATCAACGACGTGCTGACGGCCTTGGGGATGGCTCCCTAGGAGGACGCGTCAGGACGCGGAGGTGCTCGGGTCGCTCACCGCTTGGCTGGACCAGTTGCCGGCCGCCTGGCTGGCATTGCTGTTCTGCGTCGCCTTCGTCGGCATCACCTGGCTGGGCATTTTGCTGATCCATCCGGTGATGCGGCGGTTGCTTCACGGCGAGCATCCGTCCAACGAGGTGATCGCCTCCATCAGCGGCGGCTTCGGACTTCTGTATGCCGTGCTGCTCGGGTTGCTCGCCGTCGCCACCTTCCAGAACACCAAAGATGTCGAGGACGATGTCGGCGGCGAGGCGTCGAGTCTGTCGGCGATTTACCGAAACGCCAGCGGCTATCCCGAGCCGGCGCGGGGCGAGCTCAAATTCCTGCTGCGGGACTATACTCATTACGTCATCGAGAAAGACTGGCCGGCCCATCGAAAGGGGCTGGTGCTTGCCGGAGGAGAGCACCGGCTGCAGGTCATACGTCAGACGCTGCTGTCGTTCGAGCCAGCATCGAAAGCGCAGGAAACCCTGCAAAACGAGCTGCTGCACGAGTTGAATGCCCTGACCGCCGCCCGCGAGCGGCGATTGGCCGCCGTAACCGCGACGATCCCGAGCGTATTGTGGTACGTCGTCGTGGGCGGCGCCCTGATCAGTATCGCCTTCCTTTGGATGCTCTACATGGAGCTGGCGCAGCAACTCCTGCTCGGCGGGATCACCGGCTTGTTTCTCGGCGTCATGATCTTCGTGATTTACGCGATGGACCATCCGTTGCGCGGTGCCGTCAGCGTCACCTCCGAGCCGTTCAAGTCAGTCTACAATCTTGTGATGCGGTGGGATGCGCGGCAGAGCGACGTGCCCGCCGGGCGTCGACCAGAGCAGGACAAGGTCTTTGCCTCGATTGGCACTGGGGAACTGAACGGCGTCTACTATTCCGTAGGCCGTGCTATCTGTCAGGTCGTCAACCGCGAGCTGGTTTCGCGCGGTGTGCGCTGCTCTGCTGAGGCGACGCCGGGTTCGGAGTACAACATCGAAGGGGTGCGCTCGGGCGAGCTCGAATTCGGCATCGTCCAGGCCGACGTGCAGTTCATGGCCTATAACGGCAAGGGAATGTGGACGGGGAGGCCGTTTTCCGATCTGCGATCCGTGTTCTCGCTCCACCGCGAGCTCGCTACCTTGGTGGTCCGTTCCGACTCCGGCATCGCCGACATCGCCGGCTTGGCCGGCAGACGCGTGAACATCGGCAGCCCGGGGTCGGGGACGCGGGCGACGTGGGATACGATCGAGGCGGCGCTCGGCTGGCGTGGTGGCATGCGGATTCACCCGAGCGAGATCACTCCCGACGCAACCACGCGCGCGCTCTGCACCAGAGTGATCGATGCCAACTTCCTGATGGTGGGCTATCCGTCGCCATTGGTCAGCAACCAGCTCACCGCGTGTCCAACCAAGCTGGTGCCGATCACCGGCCCCGTTGTCGACAAGATCATCGCCACTCAGCCGTACTATCGGCGCTACGACATTCCGGGCGACGTCTACGAAATCAGTGAGGCCGTACCGACCTTTGGCGGCAACGCCACGCTCGTTACCTCGACCGCTGTGCCGTCGGGGGTCGTCGATGCGATCGCCGCGACGGTGCTCGCCCATCTCGACGAGCTGCGATCGCTACACCCGGCGCTGGCTCACCTGGACGCCAGCGAAATGACGACAGCTGGCCTGACGGCCCCGCTGGATTCCGGCGCCGAACAGGCCTATCGACAGGTGGCGCTCATCAAATAGCGCAAGCGTCCGCGTCGCGTCCTCTGAAACGCCTAGCGATCCTCCTCGCGCAGCGACAACAGGCTGGCATTGCCGCCCGCAGCCGTGGTGTCGACGCTGAGGGTCCGTTCGACGGCAAATCGGTGCAGATAGTGCGGGCCGCCGGCCTTTGGGCCGGTGCCGGAAAGGCCTTCGCCGCCGAAGGGCTGAACGCCGACGACGGCGCCGATCATGTCGCGGTTGACATAGGTATTGCCGATGGCGAGCCGGCGGTGAATGCGTCCCACCGTCTCGTCGATGCGGCTGTGAATGCCGAGCGTCAGGCCGTACCCGGCAGCGGCGATGGCGTCGAGGACGCGGTCGAGCGCATCGCCGCGCCAGCGGATGACATGCAGGATCGGGCCAAACACCTCGCCTTCGAGCAGATCGAGGCGCTCGATCTCGAAGGCGCGCGGCGCGAAGAAACTGCCCTGCTCGGTGCCCGCCGGCAGATCGAGGGCGCAGATCAGCCGGCCCTCGCGCGCCATACGCGCGGCATGCCGCTCGAGCGGCTGGCGCGCGTCGTCATCGATCACCGGGCCGATATCGGTGGCGAGGAGCCCCGGATCGCCGATCTCGAGCTCGCGCATGGCGCCGGCAAGCAAGCTTATGGCGCGTGCGGCGATGTCGTCCTGCAGAAACAGCACGCGGAGCGCCGAACAGCGCTGGCCGGCACTGTTGAAGGCGGACGCCAGTACATCGACGACGAGCTGCTCCGGAAGCGCGGATGAATCGGCGATCAGCGCATTCTGCCCGCCTGTCTCGGCGATGAAGGGGACGATCGGGCCGGAGCGCTTGGCAAGCGCAAGGTTGATGGCGCGCGCCGTCTCGGTCGAGCCCGTGAAGGCGACGCCGGCGATGCGGGGATCGGCGACCAGCGGCGCACCGACATGATTGCCGTCGCCGGGCAGCAAGGCCAACACGTCGCCGGGAATGCCGGCCTCGTGCAACAGCCGAACCGCAGCGGCAGCAACGAGCGGCGTCTGCTCCGCGGGCTTGGCGATCACCGCGTTGCCGGCGGCGAGCGCCGCAAGGATCTGGCCGGTGAAGATGGCCAGCGGAAAATTCCAAGGCGCGATGCAGGCAAAGACGCCGCGGCCGTGCAGCGACAGCGTATCGCGCTCGCCGGTCGGGCCGGGCAGCAGGCTCGGCGCCACAAACTCGGCGCGGGCACGGCTGGCGTAATAGCGGCAATAATCGATCGCCTCGCGCAGCTCGGCGAGCGCGTCCGGAATGGTCCGCCCGCCCTCGCGCACGATCAGCGACAGCAGTGACGGGTGGCGGGCCTCCATGAGCTCGGCCGCGCGCTCCAGACAAGCGGCGCGGTGCTCGGCGCCGATGGCGTCCCAGCCTGGCGCTGCCACCGCGGCGCGCGTCAGCGCCTCGTCGAGGTGGGCTGCGGTCGCCATCGCCACGGTGCCGAGCTCGCGCCGGCGATCGGCAGGGTCGAGCACCGGACTTGCCCGCCCCGCCCTCTCCTCGCCGCCGATGATTGGTGCGGCGTGCCAGGGCTCGACGGCATAGGTCATCTCCTCGGCCAGCCGGACGAGGCGCAACCGGTCCGACAGATCGATGCCCCGCGAATTGCGGCGCGACGTGCCATAGAGATCCTGCGGCACGGGAATGCGGGGATGCCGCTTCAGCGGCAGAGCGGCCAGTCGGGCGATCGGATCGGCGACGATCTCCGCGATGGGGGCAGCCTCATCGACGAGCCGATTGACGAAAGAGGTGTTGGCGCCGTTCTCGAGCAGGCGCCGCACGAGATAGGCCAGGAGGTCCTCATGGCCGCCGACCGGCGCGTAGACCCGGCAATGGAGGCCGAGCCCACCCTTGCCAACGACTTGCTCATGGAGCGCTTCACCCATGCCGTGCAAGCGCTGAAACTCGAAGTCGCGCCGCTCGCCGGCGAGATCGAGCACCGCCGCCACGGTGTGCGCATTGTGGGTCGCGAATTGCGGATAGAACGCGTCGGGCGCGGCGAGGAGCCGCTTGGCGCAAGCCAGATAGGAAACATCGGTGGCAAGCTTGCGGGTGAAGACCGGATAGCCGTCGAGCCCCTGCTCCTGTGCGCGCTTGATCTCGCTGTCCCAATAGGCGCCTTTCACCAGCCGCAGCATCAACCGGCGCTTGCCTCGACGAGCCAGCGCGGCGAGCCAGTCGATCAGCGGCAAGGCCCGCTTCTGATAGGCCTGGACGGCGAGACCGAGGCCGCTCCAGCCGGCGAGATCGGGATCGAGCGCCAAGCGCTCGACGAGGTCGAGCGAAAGCTCGAGCCGGTTCGCTTCCTCGGCATCGATGGTGAAGCCGATTCCGGCGGCCTGTGCGCGCCGCGCCAGCGCGTCGAGACGCGGGGCGAGTTCACGCATGACGCGTTCGCGCTGACTCTCCTCGTAACGGGGATGAAGCGCCGACAGCTTCACCGAAATGCCGGGTCGGTCGGCAACGTCATTTTGCTTGCCTGCAGCGGCGCCGATCGCGGCGATGGCCGCCTCATAGGCGGCGAAATAGCGCTCGGCATCGCCGGCATCGCGCGCGGCCTCGCCGAGCATGTCGTAGGAGTGGCGATAGCCTTGACGCTCGGCCGGCCGAGCGCGGTCGAGCGCTTCGGCGATGGTGCGGCCCATGACGAACTGCCGGGCGAGAACGCGGATGGCCGCCGTGACCGCCTGGCGAACGAGCGGCTCGCCCGAGCGCGCCAGCAATCGGCGGAGGGCTTGGGAGAGATCGCCCTGCGCCTCACCCTCGCCGATCAATCGCCCGGTGAGCATCAAGGCCCAGGTCGAAGCATTGACCAAAAGCGAGCCGGAATGCCCCAGATGGCTCGCCCAATCCGCCGGCGCGAGCTTGTCGCGGATGAGACGGTCCACCGTGGCGGCATCGGGGATCCGCAGCAGCGCCTCGGCCAGGCACATCAGGGCCACGCCTTCGGGCGAGGACAGCGCATATTCATGAAGGAGTGCATCGATGCCGCTTTTGCCGCGCCGCCGCTTTCGCGCCTCGGCGACGAAGCGGCTCGCGCGCCGCTCGATGCGCCCGACCGCCTCGGGGGGCAGCGCCGCTTCGGTCAAAATCCGCGCAACCGCCGCCTCTTCCTCCTCGCGGTGAGCAAGACGTATGGCCTGGCGCGACGGGTCGGCGGGCGGAAGCGAAGCGAAGACGAGGCCCATGGGGTGCTAAATCTTAGGACGATCAGGCGGCCCGAGCGAGACGTGTTAGGAAGCCTGCAGCGCGCCAAACCGACGCAAGCCGATCTGGCGCCATCGATTATGGTAAAGGCGGCTTGGTTCGATCGAGCCCGGGCCGGCGACGCACGCCTCTCCGGATAGATAGTCTAAGCATAGAATCTCCTGACAATTGTGGCGGCATGATTGAGCCTCGCGGCGCACCCCCGATCCGCTGGAAGGTTGCGACTCCCGGTCGCGCCGCCGGGCCGGCCGTGCTATAAGGGCGCCCGGAGCCGCTCGGGACTTGCTCAACCCGGCGGTTCCGGATCATGATGAGGCGCAAAAGCGTCCATGACGATCCTCGGGTCTGACAGTTCGCCAAGGGGGCCAACCGGACCATTCTTCAATGAAAACCGCCGGCAAGAGCGGGGCCAAAGACGGGAGGTAACGCGTATCATGAAGACCACAACGGTTTCTCGTCGCAAATTTATCAAGCGCGCGGCATTGGCGACGACTGCTGCCGTTGCAGCACCTTACATGCGGACTTCTTATTCAGCGGGCAAGCTAACGCTCGGCTGCTGGGACCATTGGGTCCCTGGCGCCAACGACACGCTGACAGCGATCGTCAATGAGTGGGGCACGCAGAACCACGTCGAAACGCATATCGACTACATCACGTCGGTCGGCGACAAGGATCTGCTGACGGCCAGCGCCGAGGCAGAAGCGAAGACCGGCCACGACATCATGCAGCACCGCGCCTGGCAGGTTCAGGTACACCGCGACGTGCTAGAGCCGGTCGACGAAGTGATCGACCGCCTGGTCAAGGATCACGGATCGATCGCCACGATCAGCGAATACCTCGCCAAGGATCATCACGGCAAATGGAAGGGCGTGCCGACGGTGGTCGGCAGCCAAGTCAAGCCATGCTGCTCGCGGCTCGATCTCTATAAGCAATATTGCGGCGTCGACGTCACCAAGATCTTCCCCTTCGGCGACAATCGCGACAAGACGCTGGTCGATAGCTGGAACTGGGATCTCTATCTCACGACGGCGGAGAAGCTGTTCAAAGCTGGTTATCCCGTCGGTCTCCCGATGGGCCAAACCAGCGATGCGATCGACTGGGTGGGCGCACTCTTCCGCTCCTATGGCGCCGTCTTCGTCGACGAGAAGGACAACGTCACCGTCGACAGCGCCGAGACCCGCGCGGCCCTCGAATACGCGCAGAAGCTGATGAAGTTCAATCCGCCCGACGTCTATGCGTGGGACGATGCCGGCAACAACAAATGGCTCATCTCCGGCAAGGGTTCGAGCATCATGAACCCGCCCAGCGCCTGGTCGGTCGCCAAGCGCGACAATATCAAGGTCGCAGAGCAGTGCTGGACGCACGACATGCCCCGCGGCCCCAAGGGCCGGTTCGCGCCCTACCTGCCCTTCTACTATGGCGTGTGGACCTTCGCTCAGAACAAGTCGGCGGCCAAGGATCTCATCCACTACATCGTCGACAAGCCGCAAGCGAAGCGGCAGGTGCAGGCATCGAACGGCTACGATCTGCCGGCCTTCAAGAGCTATTACGATTTCGACACGTGGAAAACCGTCGAGCCGCCCAAAGGCACGGTCTACAACTACCCGCCGCGCGGCGACGAAGAGCTCAGCATCACCGGCTACCCGGCCCGGGCCGATGTCGCGGCGCAGATCTACAACCAATCGCTGCAGACCGTGATGATCGGCAAGGTGTCGCAGGGCGGCGAGAAGATCGACGACGTCGTCAAATGGGCGAAGAACGAGTGCGAGGGCTATTTGCGCAGCTAAGCTGCGCGGATCGGCGTTAGTCTAGTCGCATGCGGCGCGGCGTGGCCTCCACGTCGCGTTGGCGTGCGCTGAGCGGCGCGCCCGTCGCTGGTGGGAGTGAGAATGGCATGAGCGATACGATTCCGCGGACTCTGGTGCCGGGCAATACGGCAGCGGCGATAGGTCGTCCGGGCAGCCTTTACCGCATGTCGCGGCAGCGCTCGACCGTCGCCTTCCTCTTCGCTCTGCCCCTCCTCGTCGTCATCGGCGGACTCATCGTCTATCCGGGCATCTACGCGGTATACCTTTCGACGCTCAACACGCGGATGACCAAGTTCATCGGCTTGAGCAATTACACATTCCTGTTCAGCCGCGACACCTTCTGGATGGTGGTGGAGCAGACTTGCCTCTTCGCCATCACCGCCGTGATCTTCAAGGCGCTCATCGGCATCATCACCGCGCACATGGTCAACAACCTGCCGAGCAAGGGACAGCGCAAGTGGCGCGGCATGCTCCTCATTCCCTGGGTCATGCCGCTGTCGCTCAGCACGCTCGGTTGGCGCTGGCTGCTCGACCCGACCTACAGCGCCTTCAACTGGCTTTTCGCGCAGGTCGGCGGACCGCAGATCGGCTGGCTCAGTGATCCGATGTGGGCGCGTTTCTCTGCCATTCTGGTCAATGTATGGTTCGGTGCTCCGTTCTTTCTGATCATGTACCTCGCCGCGCTCAAATCGGTGCCGGGCGAACTCTACGAAGCAGCATCGATCGATGGCGCGACCGCTTGGCAAAAGCTCATTCACGTGACCCTGCCGATGATGCGTAACATCATCTCGATCACCATCCTGTTTTCGCTCATCGTCACTTTCGCCAATTACGACATTGTCAGCGTGCTCACCGCGGGCGGACCGCGCAACCTGACGCATGTCTTCGCGACTTGGGCGTTCCAGCTTGGCATCCGAAGCGGCGACATCCCGCTGGGCGCATCGGTGTCGCTCTTCATGGTCCCGATTCTCGGCATCTGCGCCATTTTCATCCTGCGCGGTGTGCGTCAGCGCGGAAAGGAGATTTGATGACCGCGGTCACCGCCGATACCGTACCTGTTGTCAAAGGCGGCAGCCTGCGCCGCAGTCGGCGCTGGGCGCTCATCACCTCCTATGTCTGCCTCGCGCTCTTCGCAATCTTCTTTCTGACGCCGCCCTTTTACGCTCTGGTGACCGCAACCAAGAGCACTGAAGAGATCTCGAACCAGAATACCATTCCCTGGCTGCCGTCGATGTCGCCGACGCTGTCGAACCTCGCGACTCTATGGACGCAGACGGACTTTCCGATCTATCTCAGGAACAGCGCCATCGTGACGGTCTGCGTCGTGGCCATCACCATGGTGATTGCCGTGCCGGCGGCGTTCTCGCTTGGACGGATGAAGTTCTGGGGCTCCGGGATTCTCGCTACTGGCGTGTTCCTCACCTATCTCGTTCCTGACACCCTGCTCTTCCTGCCGCTGTTCAAGGTCGTCGGTTCGTTCGGGCTGCTCAATTCCTATTGGGGCCTGGTTCTCGTTTATCCGACCCTGACGGTCCCGTTCTGCACCTGGATCATGATCGGCTATTTCCAGAGCATCCCCAAAGAGCTTGACGAAGCCGCCTTGATCGACGGCGCCAATCATCTGCAGATGCTGTTCAAGATTTTCATTCCGGTGGCGCTGCCGGGTCTCATCGCCGCCACCATCTTCGCTTTCACTGCCTGCTGGGCGGAGTTCGTTTATCCGATGGCTTTCATCTTCACGTCCAGCCAGCAGGTGCTGACCGCCGGAACGATCACGACGCTGGTCAAAGCCGACGTCTATCAATGGGGCATGATCATGACGGCTCAGTTGATCGCGGCGATGCCTCCCCTCATCCTCTACGCCTTCCTCATGGACTACTACATCGCCGGGCTCACGGCCGGCGCGACGAAGGGATAAGCGCCATGGCACAAGTGACGCTCAACAAAGTCGTCAAGAAGTTCGACCAGACCGAAGCGGTGCGCGGCATCGATCTCGACATCGCCGATCAGGAATTCGTGGTGCTGGTCGGGCCGTCCGGCTGCGGCAAGAGCACCACGCTGCGCATGATCGCGGGGCTCGAGGAAACCACGGCCGGCGAGATCGTGATCGGCGGGCAGATCGTAAACGACCTGCCGCCCAAGGATCGCGACATCGCCATGGTGTTTCAGAACTATGCCCTCTATCCGCATATGACGGTGTTCGAGAACATGTCTTTCGGCCTTCGCCTGAAGAAGTTCCCGAAAGCGGAGATCAAGCAGCGCGTCGAGCGCGCCGCGCGCATCCTCGACATCACCGAGCTGCTCGAACGCCGACCGCGCCAGCTCTCGGGCGGCCAGCGCCAGCGCGTCGCCATGGGCCGCGCCATCGTGCGCAATCCCAAGGTCTTCCTGTTCGACGAGCCGCTGTCGAACCTCGATGCCAAGCTCCGCGTGCAAATGCGCACCGAGATCAAGAAGGTGCACCAGCAGGTCCGCACGACGACGGTCTATGTCACGCATGATCAGGTGGAAGCCATGACGCTGGCCGACCGGGTCGTGGTGATGAATGGCGGCCTCATCGAGCAGATCGGCACGCCGCACGAGCTTTACCACGCGCCGAAGACACGGTTCGTTGCGGGGTTCATCGGCTCGCCGGCGATGAACTTCCTGCCCTGTCGGCTGATCGAGCATTCCGGAGCGCTCTCGGCGCAGATGGGCGGCGGCCTCACACTGCCGGTCCCGGCGGAGCGCAGCGCCGCCTATCGCCCCTACCTCAATCGCGACCTCGTCTTCGGCATCCGCCCCGAGCACGTCACCGAGACGCGCTCCTACGGGGCCGGCGCCGAGTTCACCATGCCGGTCGATGTCGTCGAGCCCATGGGCATGGAGACGATGGTCTATTTCGTGGTCGATGGCGCCGAAGTCTGCGCCCGTGTGAGCCCTGAAGCGGCATTGCAACCGGGGGAACGCATGCGCTTCATGGCCGACATGCGCCACATGCACCTGATCGACCCCGGGAACGACGGGGTGATCGAGGTGCCGGCCTCGGCGCGCGTCAACGGGGCCGCCACCGCGGCCTAAGCGCAAAGCGCCTAGCTGCAGATGCGGTTCAGCATCTTCTCGGGCGGCCGCTCGCCCCATTGGGAGATGAGGCCGTCTTCGGCAGAAATCAAATTGGAGCCGTTTCGCGCATTGAGCCGATCGGTGTCGGTCCAGTGCTCATGCGTGCGGCCCCAGGGATCGGCCCAGTAGTCGTAGATCTGGCTGCCGAGCAAGTGGCGGCCAAAGCCCCACATATGTTCATATTTGCCCTTCTGCCGCAGGTGCTCGTGGCCGAGAAAGACATCGTCGACGTCCTGAACCTCGAAGGAAAGATGGTTCAGCCCGGCTTTCTCATGCTGCAGGCAGAAGAAGACGTGGTGGTCGACATATTCCTCGCCGCGGTCGCAGCGATTGAAGGAGCCGATGATGTGGTCCTTGCTGCCGGCATAAACATCGTCGGAGCAGATGAGCCCGAGAGTATCGCGAAACCAGTCCACCGTCTCTCGCAAGCGCGGCGTTCCCATTACGCCGTGACCGATCCGCTTCACATGCGCCGAGCCGCGTTGCAGTCTCATCAGCTGACCGGCTCGCTTCAGCGCATCAATGCCCGTATTCATCAGCTGACGCGGCACTTGGATCGGTGCCAGGGACTCGATCCCGTAGACGACCTCGATCTGGTAGCCATTGGGCTCCTTGAGGCGAACACGCTTGCCGCCGCCGGGCTCATCGATACTCTCGACCGGCGAGGCGCCGGGCAGCTTCGCCAAGCGGCCGAGATCCTCCTCGCTGGCGGCGTGCCAGGCGAGCCCGACGAAACGCGGCTCGCCCAGCTCCGTCACATGGATGTGGTGGACGGGATCGGTCCCGCGCATATAGAGCGCTTTGCTCGTGCGCGCCGCCCGCACCATGCCGAAATCGGTGAGAAACTCTTCCATTAGGTCGAGATCCGGCGCGCATAGCCGGCCATAAGCGATGTCCCTGACCTTGATCGCTGGCATTTCTTCCTCCCTGAAGCCGCGAAGCCCCTGGGCGCAGTATGACGCCGACGCCCGCCAGGGCAAGCGTTACGGCGTCAGCCGGCGAATGGCCGGAAATGCTTCGCCAGCGCCAGACCTTGATTTTGGTAGTTGGATTTGATGCTGACGCCATAAACGCGATCGGGATGCCCCGCCATCCGTTCATAGCGCATCCAGGCGACCGTCTGGCCGTGCTCGAGCATGAACGGGACTTCGTGCGAGCGCACCTCCAGCACCGCGCGGCTGCCGCCGGCACGCCCGTTCCAGCCGAAGCCAGGATCGAAGAATCCGGCGTAGTGCACCCGATATTCGCCGGACCGGGTGTAATAAGGCACCATCTCCGCGGCGAGGTCGGGCGGCACCCCCACCTCCTCCGCGGTTGCAAGAATGTAGAACTCGTCCGGGTCGAGGATCAGGCTCGCCTCGCGGTGATAGGTTATGCGCTCCCAATAGTCATGCGGGTCGTAGGCGCCCAGCGCGTCGATGTCGATCTTGTCGGTATGCTTCTTGGCGCGATAGCCGATGACGCTGCCCTGACCCTGGCCTTTGAGGTCGATGGTCACGGGCACGAGATTATCTCTGATCTGATGGCGTGC
>DATIYL010000294.1:0-4906 GCA_035517635.1 Allostellaceae bacterium
GCGGCGCCGGGCGAGATAGTGGCGCAGCAGCCCTTCGATGCGCCGCGGCACCTCGGCCATGGGCAGCCCGGGATAGAGCTCGCGACCAAGCCCGCGCTCCTCGCCGGCGCCGCCGCCGACATAGATGACGTAGCCCTCGACTGCGTCCTCGCCGAGCTTGGTGCCGAGCAGGCCGATATCGCCGACGTAATGCTGCGCGCAGGAATGCGGACAGCCGGTGAGATGAATGTTGACGGGCTGATCGAGCGCGATGCGGCTGTCGAGATGCGCGGCCAGGATCTGCGCCTGGCCCTTGGTGTCGGTGGCGGAGAACTTGCAGCCGGTATTGCCGGTGCAGGCGACGAGCGCACCGCGGATATTGCTCGCGCGCCAATCGAGGCCGAGCGCGGCGATTTCCGCTTCGGCTTCCGGCAGCGCGGCATCGGCGACATCGGAGATCAGCAGGTTCTGCCAGACCGTGAGCCGGATCGTGCCGCTGCCGTAGCGCTCGGCGATATCGGCGAGGCCGCGCATCTGCGCCGCGGTCATGCGCCCGACCGCCAGCACCACGCCGATATAGGAAAGCCCCACCTGGCGCTGCGCGTGAATGCCGACATGGCCGTGCTTCAAGCGCGGCGCGCGCGGCAGGCACGCGTCGAGCGGCAGCCGGTCGAGCGTGAAGGGCAGCAGCTTCTCGGTCTCGGCGAGGAAGCGCTCATGGCCGAGACGATCGAGCACGTATTTGAGGCGAGCGCGATGGCGATCGGTGCGATCGCCTTCGGCGATGAAGACGCGCAGCACGGCGGCGGCAACCGCCAGGCATTGCTCCGGCTTCACCACGACGCCGGCATCGCGCGCGAAATCGCCGTGGCCGGTGATGCCGCCGAGCTGCAGGCGGAAATAGACGCCTTCGGGCACCGCCTGCCCGGCGCCGACGGCGACGGCGGCAAAGCCGATGTCGTTGGTGTCCTCGAGCACGCCGATCCGGCCGCCGCCGTCGAAGGCGATGTTGAACTTGCGCGGCAAGCCGTAAAGCTCGCGGTGATTGAGGATGTAGTAATGCAGCTCGCGGGCAAGCGGGCGCGTGTCGATAAGCTCCGCGCGGTCGATGCCGGCGGCCGGGCTGCCGGTGATGTTGCGGATATTGTCGGCGCCGGCGCCGCGCGAGGTGAGCCCCAGATCCTGAATGCCGGTCAGCATGTCGATGGCGTGCGCCGCGCCGATCTCGCGGATCTGCAGATTGGCGCGCGTCGTCACATCGGCGTAGCCGCCGCCGAAGCGGAGCGCGAGATCGGCAAGGCCGCGGAATTGCGCCGCCGTGAGGATGCCGTTCGGCATGCGCAGCCGACACATGAAGGCGTTCTGCGCCGGCGCGACATAGAAGAGGCCGTGGAACTTGTGGCGGAAGACGTCGAGGCCTTTGGGAAAGCGGCCGGAAGCGGCGTTCTCGCGCATCGCGTCCCAGAGGTCGAGCGGCTCCTGCTCGCGCTTTGCCTGCTCCTCGGGCACGAGCTTGCCGCCGGCGGCGATGACGCGGTCCTGCGCCGCGCGACGGATATCGACCGGCCCCGGCGCAGCGGATGGCGCGGCGGCCACCCCCTGTGCCGCACGCCGCGCCATCACACCGCCCAGAAACCCTTCGAGATACTGTTTCTGCTCCTCGGTAAAGCCGAGATCAGAATTCATCGCCCAACTGCCTTGCCCGTCCCTCCTCGAAGCAAGCCCGATGCCAGCAGCGCCGGGATCGAGCAAACCCCAGGCGAGCCAAGGCGTTACCGCGCGCGGCAGGGGCCGTCGGAGGCTGGCATGGGCAGGCACTGCCTGTTCTTGCGGCGCGCCTCGATCGCACCTGCCCCGATTTTGCGCAGCCGCCGCCCTGCCCAGGAATCGATCAGCGGCCCGCGGCAAATTGAGCAGATCAACCCGCGGGCGGGCCCGACGCGGCGGGATCCGGGGCTTCCGTCGATGGCACGGTTCTTGCGGAAAACCGCGCCGGAGACAGAGGGAGGCCCCGGATGTATCTCGAGACGGTCGACCACTTCGCCGAAGTCGCGGAGAAGCGCAGCCTCTTCCTGAAGCGCTCGCCGCTGGGCTTCTGGATCAGCGCGATGATGGCCGGCGCCTATGTCGGCCTCGGCATCATCCTGATCTTCAGCGTCGGCTCCGATGCCGATCCGGCCTATCGCCCGCTGATCATGGGCGCCTCGTTCGGCATCGCCCTCACCCTCGTCATCTTCGCCGGCTCCGATCTCTTCACCGGCCACACCATGTTCATGCCGCTGGGGCTGCTGCGCCGGCGCATCGGCTGGGGCGAGCTGCTCTCCTGCTGGGCCGTCTCCTGGCTCGGCAATCTCGCCGGAGCGGCGTTGCTCGCCGTGATCTTCGTCATCGGCGGCGGCGGGTTGGTGCTGCATGCCAAGAGCGGCCTCATCATGACGGTGGCCGCGGCCAAGATGACGGCGCCGGCACTCATGCTCTTCGCCCGCGCCATCCTGTGCAACTGGCTCGTCTGCCTCGCGATCTGGATGTCGGCGCGGATGAGCAGCGACGCCGCCAAATGCATCGCCATCTTCTGGTGCCTCTTCGCCTTCATCGGCAGCGGCTATGAGCATTCGGTCGCCAATATGACCTTGCTCGCCATCGCGCTGATGGGCGAGCATCCCGACACCGTCTCGATCGCAGGCCTGGTGCACAATCTGCTCTGGGTGACGCTCGGCAACATCGTCAGCGGCGCCGGCATCATGGGCGTCGGATATTGGGTGATGTCGCGGCCGAGCGTGCCGCAGCCGATGCTCGTCCGCGCCCAGGACGCCGCGGCCGGGGACTGACGGGGTTTTTCGCTTTCCTTTTCGCGCTGGGGGTGGGGGGCTATTCTCCCGGCGGGCATGTCGCCCGCCGGGAGGACAGCTGTGACCGCCGGATTCCGCCTGCTCGCCCTCGATCACGTGGTGCTGCGCACGGCCGATCTTGCGCGTGCGCAAGCCTTCTATTGCGAGGTGCTCGGCTGCACCGTCGAGAAATGGCAGGAGCCGCTCGGCCTGTTGCAGCTGCGCGCCGGCGCTTCGCTCATCGACCTCGTCACGCTCGAGGGTCCGCTTGGCCGCGCCGGCGGCGCGGCGGCGGGACGCGAGGGGCGCAATCTCGACCATTTCTGCCTGCGCATCGCGCCCTTCGACGCCGCGTCGCTCCGCGCCCACCTCGCCGCGCACGGCATCGCTGCCGGCGAGGTGGCGCAGCGCTACGGCGCCGAAGGCAGCGGCCCTTCGCTTTATATCAGCGACCCCGACGGCAATGTCGTCGAGCTCAAAGGCCCGCCGCAGCCGTGACGCCGCGCGCAACGATACGACGCGTCCCGCGCGGATACCCAGGGTGGGCGTACACAGGTTTCACCACGGAGACACGGAGGGCACGGAGGAGCGAAGAATGGCGCGCTGTGCGCGCCCGAAATTTTTTCTCCGTGTTCTCCGTGTCTCCGTGGTTCGAGCTTCTTATCGGCGCCACACTGATAGATGCGACAGCCCAGCGAGGATGCCGGGCGATACAGCGCTAACCGGAGAACCGCCGTCATGCTGCGCAGCTTCAGCGACCATGCCGCCAATGAGCGGACGTTTCTCGCCTGGATCCGCACCGGCATCGCCGTGCTGGGCTTCGGCTTCGTCATCGAGAAATTCAATGTCTTCCTGCTCGCCATCGTTTCGACGTCGACGCGGGCCGACCTCATGAGCCATCTCGAGCGGCTCGCCGGCCCGCTCGGCCGCGACGAGGGCCTGGCGCTGATGATCGTCGGCGTCCTCATCATGCTGATCGGCGGCCTGCGCTATATTCGCACCGACCGGCTGATCGACGATCCCGAGTTGCGCGCCGAGGGCAGCGGACGCGTCGAGGTGCTGACCGCGGCGGGGCTGGCCTTGCTCGCGTCGGCCTTCTGTGTCTATCTCGTCCTCATCTGAGCCGCCCCATACCGATGACATCTCATTCATCCGATCGCCCGCCGCGCGGCCGCCCGCTGCACGAGATCGAGACCTGGATCTTCGACCTCGACAACACGCTTTACCCTTCGCGCTGCAATCTCTTCGCCGAGGCCGAGGCGCGCATGGCCGATTTCATCGTCCATGAGCTCGGCCTCGCCCTCACCGTCGAGGACGCGCACGCGCTGCGCCGCCGCTTCTTTCTCGATCACGGCACCACCTTGCGCGGCCTCATGCTCGAGCACGGCATCGAGCCCAAGGCGTTCCTCGACTATGTCCATGACATCGATCTCTCACCGGTGCCGCCCGATCCGACGCTGGTCGACGCCATCGCCGCGCTGCCCGGCCGCAAGCTCATTTTCACCAACGGCACCGAGGATTATGCCGAGCGCGTCATCGCCCGCATCGGCCTCACCGGGCATTTCCTCGCCATCCACGACATCATGGCCTGCGACTACCTGCCGAAGCCGGATCCCAGCGGCTATGCCGCGCTGATCGCGCGGCACGGGGTCGAGCCGCGCACGGCGCTGATGGTCGAGGACATGGCGCGCAACCTGGTGCCGGCGGCGGCACTCGGCATGACCACCGCCTGGGTGCAGACGTCCAAGGACTGGGCACGCGAGGGGGCGGGTCCGGATGACATTCACCACGTCATCGATGAGCTCGCGCCGTGGCTGAGGGCGGCGCTGCGGGGTGGATAGCTGTCAGCCTTCAGCCTTCAGCTATCAGCTCTCAGCCAAGAAAGCACCCCCTCCCCCCTTGAGGGGGAGGGTTAGGGAGGGGGGTCGCTCGCGGCGTAGGCGCGAGCGTCATTTCGAGCGCGGCTCTTCGCAGGGGAGGCCGTGCCTGTGGCTACCCCCCACCCCTCCCTCCCCCTCAAGGGGGGAGGGGGTTTTTCATTTTGGGGCTGACAGCTGACGGCTTCGCTCGCGAGCGTCGCTTCCGCGGCTAGCTGTGAA
>DATIYL010000295.1:0-7696 GCA_035517635.1 Allostellaceae bacterium
CGCCTGCCTGTTGCGCAACACGCTCGTCGCCGCCTGCCGCCGCCGCGGCTTGCCGGCGCCGGGAATTTGATCGGCGAGGGCTTGGACCCGGCAAAGGTCGTCAGTACCCCACCGTCGTCTTGCGCGGGCTTGTCCCGCGCATCCACGTCCCGCCGCGCGTTCGCTGCACGACGTGGGTGCCCGGGACTCGGCCTTCGGCCGGCCTGGGCATGACAAGCGAGTATTGCTGCGCAATCGCTGACGCCGCCCTCGACGAACGCGCTATGCCCTCGCGAAGCGGAAATACAGCGGCCGGAGCTTGTGCCGGAGCCGAGCGGCTCTCGCGATTGCTGCGCAATCGCTGACGCCGCCCTCGACGAGCGCTACGCGCTCGCGAGACGGAAATTGGCTTCGGTCTTGGCGCGGATCTCTTCGAAGGTGACGTGCGGCGCGAGCTCGATGAGCGCCATGCCGGTGCCGGTTTTCTTGTCGATGGAGAAGACGCCGAGATCGGTGATCACCATGTCGACGACGCCGGCGCCGGTGAGCGGCAGCGTGCAGCGCTTCAACAGCTTCGGCTCGTCCTTCGCCGTATGCTCCATGACGACGACGACCTTCTTGACGCCGGCGACGAGGTCCATGGCGCCGCCCATGCCCTTCACCATCTTGCCGGGGATCATCCAGTTGGCGAGGTCGCCATTCTCCGCCACCTGCATGGCGCCGAGGATGGAGAGGTCGATATGGCCGCCGCGCACCATGGCGAAGCTGTCGGCGCTGGAGAAATAGCTCGTCGTCGGCAGCTCCGTCACCGTCTGCTTGCCGGCATTGATGAGGTCGGGATCCTCCTCGCCCTCGTAAGGGAAGGGGCCCATGCCGAGCATGCCGTTCTCGCTCTGCAGCTGCACCGACACGCCCGGCGGGATGTAGTTGGAGACCAGGGTCGGAATGCCGATGCCGAGATTGACGTAGAAGCCGTCGCGCAGCTCCTTGGCCGCGCGTGCCGCCATTTCCTCGCGTGTCCAGGCCATGTCTTCCTCCTTACGAGGCGCGCTTGCGCACGGTGCGCTGCTCGATGTGCTTCTTCGGATGCTTCACATGCACGATGCGCTGCACGAAGATGCCGGGCGTGATGATGTGGTCGGGATCGATCTCGCCGGGCGCGACGAGATGCTCGACCTCGGCGACGGTGACCTTCGCCGCCGTCGCCATCATCGGATTGAAGTTCCGCGCCGTCTTGCGATAGACGAGATTGCCCTCGGTGTCGCCCTTCCAGGCGTGCACGATCGCAAGATCGGCAACGAGGCCGCGCTCCATCACATATTTCTCGCCGTCGAAGACGCGCACCTCCTTGCCTTCGGCGATCACCGTGCCGACGCCGGTCTTGGTGAAGAAGGCGGGGATGCCGGCGCCGCCGGCGCGGATGCGCTCGGCGAGCGTGCCTTGCGGATTGAACTCGAGCTCGAGCTCGCCGGCGAGAAATTGCTGGGCGAAGAGCTTGTTCTCGCCGACATAGGACGAGATCATCTTGCGGATCTGGCGGCTCTCGAGCAGCAAGCCCAGGCCCGCGCCGTCGACCCCGGCATTGTTGGAGACCACGGTCAGGTTCTTGACGCCGGATTCGCGCACGGCATCGATCAGCACCGTGGCAATGCCGCAGAGCCCGAAGCCGCCCGACATGATCATCATGCCGTCATGCAGCAAGCCCGCGAGCGCGGCATCGGCGCTGGGATAGACCTTGTTCACCATGATCGACCTGCTTTCGCCGCGTTTCCCGGAGGAGCCACTGCCTCGGACATAGCACGGTCTTCCGCTGCCGCCAACCCGTTCGGCTATCTGCCGCAGGTCTATCGCACGCAAGCGGCCGATCTGCTAAGCATGCCGCCGCCAAGGACAGGGAGGAGAGCATGGAGCTGAAAGGTCAAGCAGCGCTGGTCACCGGCGGCGGCTCGGGGCTGGGCGCGGCGACGGCGCGCGCGCTGGCGAAGGCGGGCGCCAAGGTCGCGGTGCTCGACATCAATGAGGAGAATGCGCGGCAGGTAGCCGCCGAAATCTCCGGCGTCGCCGTCAAATGCGACGTCTCGGATGCCAAAAGCGCCGAGGAGGCGGTGGCGAAAGCGCGCGCGGCGCAAGGCCCGGCGCGGGTGCTGATCAACTGCGCCGGCATCGGCATCGGCATGCGCATCGTCGGCCGCGACGGGCCGCATCCGCTCGACCAGTTCAGCCGCGTCATCAACGTCAACCTGATCGGCAGCTTCAACCTGATGCGGCTCGCCGCCGTCGACATGCAGAAGCTCGAGCCGCTGGCCGAGGGCGAGCGCGGCATCATCATCTCCACCGCCTCGGTCGCCGCCTTCGAAGGGCAGATCGGCCAGGCCGCCTATTCGGCCTCGAAAGGCGGCATCGTCGCGCTGACCCTGCCGGCGGCGCGCGAATTCGCGCCGATGGGCATCCGCGTCAACACCATCGCGCCGGGGCTGTTCGCAACGCCCTTGATGGCGAGCCTGCCGCCGGCGGTGCAGGAGAGCCTCGGCAAATCGGTACCCTTCCCGCAACGCCTCGGCCGGCCCGAGGAATATGCGCGGCTCGCGCTCGACATCATCGCCAACCCGATGCTGAACGGCGAGACCATCCGCCTCGACGGCGCGCTGCGGATGCAGCCGAAGTGAAGCCGCGGAGTCGTGAAGCCGCGGAGTCGTCAGTTTTCAGTTTTCAGTTGTCAGGTAGGCAGCATCGAAACTGATAACTGACGACTGACGACTGAAAACTCTCAGCCCTTATCCCTCGCCGGGGCGAGCTCGTCGACGGCGTGGGCGAAGCGGATGTCGCGCTCGGACAGGCCGCCGGCATCGTGGGTCGTCAGGATGATCTCGACCCGGTTGTAGACGTTGAACCATTCCGGATGATGGTTCATCTTCTCGGCGATGAGCGCCACCTGGCTCATGAAGCCCCAGGCCTCGATGAAGTTGCCGAAGTGATAGGTCTTGCGGATGGCGTCGCGATCCTCGACCTCGGACCAGCCGTGGATATCCCTGAGCGCCGATTTGCGCGTGGCGCCTGCCAGTCTCTCGACCATGCCCTGCCTCCCATGGGTGAGCCCTGCTGCAACAGGAGTGGCGGATCGCAAGAAGGAGATCAAGACATGAGCGAATTCGGTCCGCCGCCGAGCCTCGGCGATCTCGAACGCCTCGCCGAGCGGGCGCTCGCGACCGTACCGGCCGCGCTGAAGCGGCATATGGGCCGCGTCGTCATCCGGGTCGACGAGTTTCCCGACGAGGAGACCGAGCGCGAGATGGATCTCGCGAGCCCGTTCGACATCCTCGGCCTCTATCGCGGCGTCGCGCTGCCGCATCAGAGCGTCATGGATCCGCGCGCCGAGCCGGAGCTCATTTTCCTCTATCGCCGCCCGATCCTCGATTATTGGTGCGAGACCGGCGAGAGCCTCCCGGCCGTGGTGCGCCACGTGCTGATCCACGAGATCGGTCATCATTTCGGCTTCAGCGACGAGGACATGGAGCGGATCGAGCGGGAGGCGTAAGTTAGGCGCGAGCGACTCTCCTCTACATCAGCGCCGCGACGCGCCGGCGCAGCTCCGGCAGGACCTCGGCGGCGAACCAGGGGTGCTTCTTCTCCCACAGGGTCGTTCGCCAGCTCGGATGCGGCAGCGGCAGGAATTCCGGCAGGTAGTCGCGCCAGGCATGCACCGTCTCGGTCATGCTCGGCCGCTTCTCGCCCTTGAGGTAGTAGTCGATGGCATAGGAGCCGACGAGCAGAGTGAGGGCGATGCGCGGCCAGAGCGCGCGGACGCGCTCATGCCAAAGCGGCGCGCATTCCGGCCGCGGCGGCAGATCGCCGCCGCGCTCATAGCGGCCGGGATAGCAGAAGCCCATCGGCAGGATGGCGATGCGGCTTTCATCGTAAAACGTGTCGCGATCGACGCCCAGCCACTCGCGCAGCCGGTCGCCGCTGCGGTCGTTGAAGGAGAGGCCGGTCTCGTGCACTTTCGTGCCGGGCGCCTGGCTGGTGATGAGGAGCCGCGCCGCCGGCAGCCCGCGCACCACCGGCCGCGGCCCGAGCGGCAGATGCGGCGCGCAAACGCTGCAGGCGCGCAGCTCGGCAAGAAGCTTTCCAAAAGCGTCTCGCCCCACCTCACCCCAACCCTCTCCGCCCCTAAGGGGCGGAGAGGGAGGGACCCGAGCGGGAGGGTGAGGTGGGGCGCCGCCGATCTTGCGCGCCGTCACAGGCATATCTACTTCCGCCCCCTACGCCGCCGCCGTGCCGCGCTCGCGTTCGACCGAGTTGCGCTCGTCGGAGACGGTGGTGCGGTGCATGTCGCGGCGGTAGCGCGTGTCGTCATAGGGCCGGCCGCGATGCATGGTGCAGCGGTCGTCCCACATCACGAGATCGCCGACGCGCCAGCGATGCTGATAGACGAAGCGCGGCTCGGTCGCGAAGGCGATCAGCTCCTCGATCAGCCTGCGTCCTTCTTGGACCGGCCAGCCGATGATGTGCGAGGCGTGCGAGGCGAGGTAGAGCGTCCTGCGGCCGGAACCGGGATGGCGCCGCACCAGCAGCTGCGGCACCGCCGGCAGCTCGCGTTGGATCTCCTCGTTGAACTCGCTGAAGCCGATGAGCGAGCGCGAGCGGAAGATGCTGTGCTCGACGACGAGGCCATCGAGCGCGCGCTTCTTCTCCTCGGGCAGCGCGTCATAGGCGGCGCGCATATCGGCGAATTCGGTCTCGCCGCCCGCCGGCGGAATCTCGCGCGCCGACAGGAGCGAGCAGCGCGCCGGCACGTATTTGAACGAACTGTCGGTGTGCCAGAGCTGATTGCCGCGGTTGAACAGCAGCCGCTGGTCGGCGGCGGTCATGACGCGGCCCTCGGGATCGAGATTGGAGATGTCGGCGATCTCCGGCCGGCCGAGGCGCGATTTCTTGCTGCCGGCATATTCGGGGCTGGTCTCGAGCGGACCGAAGAGACGCGAAAAGGCGATCTGCTGATCGTCGGTGAGGGGCTGGCCGGGGAAAACCAGCACCGCATGGCGGTTGAAGGCGCGCTCGATCTCGGCGAATTCGTCAGCCCCCAGGGGGCGCGCGAGGTCGATGCCGGTCACCTCGGCGCCGATATGCGGATGAAGCGGCGTCACGCGGATGCCCATGTCTGCCTCCCTTCGCGCTCCAGTATGCCGTCGCCGCGGGTCGCCTTCAAATGCGAGAGCCGCCCGCCGCTAGTGCAGTTACGCCGACGGGTGGATTAGCAACGTTTCCGATCGTCATGGCCGTGCTTGTCACGGCCGCCCACGTCTCTCCGCATCCTGCCGCTCGACGTGGATGGCCGGGACTCGGCCTTCGGCCGGCCCGGCCAAGACGGCGAAAAGCGGCGCGTCAGAACCGGAACATCCCGCCGAGCGCCGCCGCCTTCCGTTCATGGCGAGTCTGCGTCCCGAGCATAGGGGAACCGAGCGGCTCGCGCGACACCCGCGCCGAGAGGTGTTAGGCTCGGTAAAATTGATCCGCTGGACTTCGGATAAACGCGACGGGAGGACCCCCATGATCATCGAGATGCGTACCTATCAGCTGAAGCCGCGCAGCCTGCCGGAGACGATGAAGCGCTTTGGCGAAGCGCTGCCGGCGCGGGTCAAGTTCTCGCCGCTGGGCGGGTTCTGGCACACCGATGTCGGCCCGCTCAACCGCATCATTCATGTCTGGCCCTACGCCAATCTCGGCGAGCGCGAGCACATCCGCGCCGAGGCCGTGAAATCGGGCGCCTGGCCGCCGAAGATCGGCGAGTTCATCGAGAGCATGGAATCGAAGATCCTGATCCCGGCGCCGTTCTCGCCGCCGCTCGAGCCGCGCCGGCTCGGCGGCATCTACGAGTTCCGCTCCTATATCTACAAGCCCGGCTCCATCCCCAAGGTGATCGATATCTGGAGCGCCGCGATCGGCGAGCGCGTCAAGCTGTCGCCGCTGGTCGGTGCCTGGTACACCGAGCTCGGCCCGCTGAACCAATGGGTCCATGTCTGGGCCTACAAGGATGCCGGCGAGCGCCAACGCATCCGCGCCGAAGCGGTGAAGCGCGGCATCTGGCCGCCGCCGGGCGGCGGCGGCGACCTGCTGGCGAGCCAGGAGAACGTGCTGGCGGTCCCGGCCGAGTTCTCGCCGCTCAGTTGATCGGTAGACCACCGAGGCGGTGAGACGGTGAGGAGAAAGGTTGGCGCGCTTCGCGCGCCCTGACTCTTCTCAACGCCTCGCCCTCTCTGTGGTCGGCTCCTTCTCCGAAGCGGGCAAAAGCCCGTCGAGCCAAGCGGCGAAGCAGCGCGCCGCCAGTGGCGCCAGCAGCGGCGCCCAGTGCTCGGATTCGCTGCGCAGAACCGGCACGGAGAGGCCGCGTGTCGTCGCAATCTCGACGGCGTGGCCGATATACCAGCGCTCGAGCCCTGGTGCCGCGACCTCGAGATGAAACTGCAGCGCGAGGCCGTGGCGGCCCCAGGCGAAGGCCTGGTGGCGATAGCGGTCGGTCGCGGCCAGATGCACGGCGCCGCGCGGCAGGTCGAAGGTATCGCCATGCCAATGCAGCACCGGCGCGCCGGCGCCGAGCGGCGCCAGCGACGAGGCGCGGCCGGCCTCGGTGAGGGCGAGCGGCGCCCAGCCGATCTCCTTGCCGGTCCCGGGATAGACCCGCGCGCCCAACGCGCTGGCCATGAGCTGGCTGCCGAGACAGATGCCGAGCACCGGCTTCTCCGCAGCAAGCCGCCGTTCGATCAGGCGAAGCTCGTCACGGAGAAAGGGATAGGGCTCGCTCTCATAGGCGCCGATCGGCCCGCCGAGGACGACGAGGAGATCGGCCTCGGCGATGTCCGGCGCAGCAAGATCGTCGAGTGCCGCGTCGCGATAAGAGAGGCTGAAGCCGCGCTGCGCCAGCGGCGCGGCGAGCGTGCCGATATCCTCGAAAGCGACGTGGCGGATGGCGATCGCCGTTGGCATGCCCCGTGCCTAGAGCACGGTCAGCATGCCGGCAACCAAGGGATGGCGGACGATGTCGCGCTCGTCGAGGCGGATGACCGCAACTTCCGGTACCGCTTCGAGCCGGCGCGCGATCTCGGCCAGGCCGGAGAGCCCGTCGAGGAGATCGCTCTGGTCGGGATCGCCGGTCAGCACCATGGTGGAGTGCCAGCCGAGCCGGGTGAGCAGCATCTTGATCTGGCCATAGGTGCAGTTCTGCGCCTCGTCGATGACGATGAACGCGTTGTTGAGCGTGCGGCCGCGCATATAGGCGACGGGCGCGATCTCGATGGCGCCTTCGGCCATGAGCTGGCGCACGCGCTTGCCGCCGATGCGCTCGTTGAGGGCGTCATAGAGCGGGCGAAGATAGGGCGCGAGCTTTTCGTGCAGATCGCCGGGGAGGAAGCCGAGGCTCTCGCCGGCCTCGATGGCGGGCCGGGTCAGCACGATGCGCCCGACCTTGCCGGCTTCCAGCGACTCGACCGCGGCGGTGATGGCGAGATAGGTCTTGCCGGTGCCGGCCGGGCCCAGCGCCAGCGTCAGGCTGTGCTGCTCGATCGCCGCCATGAGCTCGCGCTGATTGTCGCTTTGCGGCCTGACCTTGCGCAGATAACTCTGTTCCCGCTCCGTGTCGCGCTCAACCCCCAGCGGGTGCCAGCCCGGCCCGAATAACGGCTCGACCTTGTTCTCGTGGCTCTTGGGCTGGGCTGCGCGGCTC
>DATIYL010000296.1:0-9861 GCA_035517635.1 Allostellaceae bacterium
TGTTCACCTTCTTCATCGCAAATGCGGGAGGGGCTTAGCGAGTGGCCGAGATCGGCGCCCCGAGCAGAACCCAGCTCTTGCCGTCGAAGCGCGCCAGGCTGAGCTTGTGATAGAGCGCGTAATCCTCGGCCGAGTTGTTGAGATCGATGCCGGGCAGCAGCATCGGCAAACTCGCGTCATGGATCGATGTCGCCTGCTTGAGCAGATTCGCGCGCGTCAGATCGTCGCCGCAGCGCCGCAGCACCATCGCCACGCCCTCCGCATTGATGTAGCCGGAGAGCGCGATGAAATCTTGCGGGCTCTCGTTCGGCGCCCATTTCTTCAGGAATGCAACGTAAGCCGCCACGTCCTTGTCCTGCGCCCAGGCGGGATCGTCGGGCTGCTTGGTGAATTGGGTGGTGAGGAGGCCGACGGCGTTCTCGAGCCCGGCCGGCTTCAGCACGCTGGCGATGGAATTGGCCGGACTCGCGACGTATTGCGTCGGCTTCCAGCCGAGATCGTGCGTCTTGCGGATCGCCTGTGCGGCGAATTTCGGCGTGGCGAAATCGAGCAGCGTGTCGGCGCCCGAGGCCTGCAGCGTGATGATCTGCGAGTCGACCGTGGGATCGCTGAGCTCGTAGGTCGCCTCGGCGACGATGAGCGACGCCTTGGCGCCGAGCCCCGCCTTGAGGCCTTTGAGGTAGTCCTTGCCGTAGTCATCGTTCTGGTAGAGCACGGCGATCTTGGCGTCGGGCTTGGTGGTGAGGATGTGCCGGGCGAAGATGCGGCCTTCCATCTCGAAGCCGGGATAGAACGGCACCGTCCAAGGGAAGTCCTTGGGATTGTCGAAGCGGCTGCCGCCGGCGGAGATGAAGAGCTGCGGCACCTGCTTCTGATTGAGGTATTTCTGCGTCGCGACATTGGGCGGGGTGCCAACCGTACCGGTCTCGGCGAGGACGCCGATCTCCTCGACGAGCTTACGGCTCGCTTCGAGCGCTTTGGGCGGGCTGAATCCGTTGTCGAGAGAGATCAGCTTGATCTTGCGGCCGTTGATGCCGCCGCTCGCGTTGATCATCTCGAAATACCCGGCCATCACCCGGCCATAGCTGCCGAAGGCCGAAGCCGGGCCGCTATAGGCGACGCTCTGCCCGATCAAAACCTCGCTGTCGCTGGCGCCCGGACCGTATTTTTTTTCGGCGGCGATCCCGCTCCCTGCCCCTATCACCGCCAGGACGGCCAAGGCGCCGGCAATTCCCTTGACGCTCATTCTCCCCTCCCTGTCAATGCGCGCGCGGCTGTTGTGCGCGATCTTTCATGACGCCGCGGACCCGACTCCGCGGTAGCGTTCGCGGAGCAAAGATTTCTGCACCTTCCCCGTCGCCGTTACCGGCAGGGAGTCGACGAACAGCACCTCGTCCGGCAGCCACCAATGGGCAATCTGCGGCCGCAAATGGTCGAGCAGTTCGTCGCGGCTAAGCCGCATCCCGGGCTTGAGCACGGCGAGCAGCAACGGACGTTCCTGCCAGCGCGGATGCTCGATGCCGATCACTGCCGCCTGCAGCACCGCGGGATGGCCGAGCGTCACGTTTTCGATGGCGACGCTGCTGATCCACTCGCCGCCGGATTTGATGACATCCTTGGCGCGATCGACGATCTCGAGCGAGCCGTCCGGAAAGATGCGCGCGACGTCCCCGGTGGCGAGCCAGCCCTCGGTGACCGGCGCCTCCAGCTTCAGATAGGATGCTGCAACGGTGGGGCCGCGCACCTGCACTTGCCCCACGGCAATCCCGTCATGCGGCAGCGCCGCGCCGGACTCGTCGACGATGCGCAGCTCGGTCCCGTAACCGATCCGCCCTTGGCGCAGCTTGCGCTCCATCTGCGCCTCCGGCGGCAGCTCTGCCGTGCCGGGCGGCAAGGTCGCCTTCACCGCACCCGGCGCCTCGGTCATGCCCCAGGTTTGTCCGACGGTGATGCCGAAGCGCTCGAGCCCCTCGATCAGCGCGCGCGGCGCCTTCGTTCCTGCCAGCAGCGCCGCGCGCAACGGCTCGAGCGACAGGTCCCGAGCGGTGACGTGATCGAGCAGCGACAGCCATATCGTCGGCACTGCCGCGGCGACGGTGACCTTCTCCGCCCGGATCAGCTCGTGCAATCGCTCGGGCTCGAAGTTGCGCCCGGGCAGGACCAGCTTGTGGCCGTTCATCGCCGCCGTAAACGGCATTTGCCAACCATTCGCGTGGAACATCGGCGCGATCGGCATGACCGTCTCGCGTGCGCCCGTGCGATAGCCGCCGATCATGTCGGCGGTGCTCATGAACAGCGCGGAGAGGACGGTCGAGCGATGCGAGTAGACGACGCCTTTGGGGGCGCCGGTCGTGCCCGAGGTATAGCAGATGGTGCAGGCATTCCGCTCGTCGAGCGCGGGCCAGTCGAAGCTCGGCTCTTGCCGTGCCAGCAGAGCTTCGTAGCTCAGCAGATTAGGCAAGCTCGAGCGCGGCGGCGCGGCCTCCTCGTCCATGAAGATCCAGCCGCGCACGCCCGGCAGCCGCGCGGCAAGCCGCTCTGCCAGCGGCAGGGTCGCGGCGTCGACGCAGACCCAGCGGTCATCCGCATGGTTGGCGATGAAGACAAGCGCGTCGTCGTGGAGGCGCGGATTGAGCGTATGCAGCACCGCGCCCATCCCGGGCACGCCGTAGAAGAGCTCGAAATGATGGTGGGTGTTCCAGGCGAGGGACGCCACGCGGTCACTCTCGGCGATACCGAGCGCGAGCAGTGCTCCGGCGAGGCGCTTGCAGCGCAGATTGGTCGCAGAATAAGTGCTGCGATACAGCCCGCCCGCGAGCGTCCGCGCAACGATTTCGGTATCGCCATGGATGCGGGCCGCATGCTCGATGAAGCCCGAAACGATTAGCGGCGTGTCCATCATCAGACCGCGCATCATTCCTCCCCGTGGTTACCGCCCTTCGGCGGCGGGCGCGTTTTTTTGGTGTCGCCCGTCGGGCAGGCGGTCGCGCTGCCGACAAGACGACGGTACCGTTCAATGCCGTCATTTACAAGCCGGATGTCCGGTTTTTTTATAGGTGCTGCCGACACAGCCCTGCTGCACTCACTTCTTCCCGCTCCTTGCTCAGGCTTTGCTCGGTTTGCGCCGCTCGGCGCCCGGCACGCTGCGCGCCGGATTGCCGCCCACGACCTGCAGCCGCAGCTTCTTCGGCGGTGCCGCGATCAGCCCTTCCGCCTTCGCATAGGTCCAGAAGATGTCGCGCCACAGCCGCAGCAGCCGGTCGAAACGCGGCTTGTCCTTCTGCCACAAGGTGCGGATGGCGAGCCCGCGCACGATGCTGACCGTCAGCCACAGCGCGTCCTCGGCGAAGCCGGGCGGCAGGCCCGCATCGACGAGCACCTTGTGCCAGGCGTTCTCGACCGGCACGCGGTTCGACCGCGAGATCGCCGCGATCCGCTCGCGAATCCGGTTGTCCTTCGCCGCCGCCATCATCACGTCGAGCGCGACGAAGAAATAGTCGCCGAAAAAGAAATCCGAGCTGTCCGCCGCGATCGCCTCGATGGCATCCGCGTGCTGCGAGGCGGCACGGTCGGCGCGCAGCCGCGCTTCGGCGAGGGCGCGCGCGAAGACATGCTCCACCGCCGCGACGACGAGGCTTTCCTTGGTCGGGAAATGGTGTAGCTGGGCGCCGCGCGAGACGCCCGCCACTTTCGCCACTTCCGCCGTGCGGAACCCCACATAGCCACGCCGGCGCATGACCTCGAACGCGGCGTCCAGGAGCTTTGCGCGGGTCTCCTCGCTGCGCTCCGCCTGCGTCCGCCGCTTGATCTTCTTCGCCATAACCATCCTCGTCCGAGGCTCCGCGGCGAGCATACCGGGGGCGCCTGGCAACACAAGTTGGCGCTACAGCATCGTGCTGCCGCCATTGACGCTGATGACCTGCCCGGTCACGAACCCCGCGTCAGGGGATACGAGATAGCTGACCATCGATGCGACTTCGCCCATTTCGGCCGGCCGTCCCATCGGGATGACATCGACGAATTTGTCGTGCAGCGCCCGGTTCGTCTCGCGCACGCGGTCGAGCGCCGGAGTGCGCACCGCGCAGGGTGCGACCGTGTTCACGGTGATGCCGGCGCGGGCGAATTCGCGCGCGAGCCCCGTCGTGAGCCCATGCATGCCGCCTTTGGCAGCGTTGTAAGCGGCGTGGTCCCAAAGACCATTGCGCACGGAGTCGGCGCCGATATTGACGATCCGGCCATAGCCCCGCTTCACCATGGGCGGCAGCGCCGCGCGGCAGCACCAGATCGCCGTCCATAGATTGCGGTCGATGGTGCGCTTCAGCGTCTCGGCAGTGTGCTCCAGGAAGGGAAGGATCACCCCGCCCCCGGCATTGTTGACCAGCACCTCGACCGTGCCGAACCGGTCGAGCGCGGCCGCGATCATCGCCCTCGCGACCGTCTCTTCCGCAAGATCGCCGGCGCGCGCAACCACCTCCGCGCCGGCGCGGCGCAGCGCTCCTGCGGCGGCGTCGAGCGCGTCCCCATTGGCATCGGCGAGCACGAGCTTCGCCCCGTCCGCGGCCAGGCGCTCGGCAATGGCGAGGCCGATGCCGCCGGCAGCGCCCGTGATGATGGCGACCTGCCCCGCCAGTGGGGCCTTGCCGGCCGCGCCGCTCATGATGCGACGCTCTCGATACGGCCGATCTTGCCGAAGCGCGGACTCGGCTTGCCGCCCCAGGAATCGAGCGATTCCGGCCGCGGCTCCAGCACCCGCGGCTCGCGCGCGCCTTGCTCGGGGAACTCCTCCATGCCGAAGCTGTATTCGACCGTCATGCCGTCCGGGTCGAGGTAGTAAAGAAAGATGCTTTCCGAGGGCTGATGCCGGCCGGGACCGAAGACGATCTCTACTTGGTTCTCCTGCATGCGGTGGAAGGCGCGGCCGACATCGTCGATGTCGCGCACCATGAAATTGATGTGATGCAAGTGGTTGCCGTTGGAGCGCACCAGCGCCAGCGTATGGTGGTAGGGGTTGGGATGACAGCGCAAGAAGGCTGCGAACCCGTCGACGAAGTCCGAGATGCGGAAGCCGAGCTTGTCGACGAGAAAAGCAAGCGTCTCGTCCAGCTTCTCGACCCCGACCACGACATGGCCGATCCGCTCGATGTGGGCGAGCCGCGGGGCGAAGGGCGCCGCCATGTAGGTGATGCCGGTATAGAGCTCGAAGGTGGCGCCGCAAGCCGGCACGACGAAGCGCAGCGCCTGCGCCTGTTTCAGGAGGCGCCGCTCTTCCTCCGGCACGTCGCGGGTCGCAATCCCGAGCTTGGCCAGATGCGCGCGCGCAGCATCGACATCGGCGGCGCGTTCGAGCTCGAAGGCGACCCGCTTGAGGCCGGGCTCGGGCGCCTTGCACAGCACGAGATTATGATGATCGCGGCTGCAGCGCAGGAAGGTCATTTTGCCGGCAACGCAATCGCTGACATCGAGGCCGACCAGATCGCGATAGAACGCCGTCGAGCGGTCGAGATCAGTCACGTTGAGGGCGACGTAGCCGAGCTTCTTATAGCGGAACGGTGCGGTCATTCGTGCGCCCCTAGAGAATGATGCTGATGCGGCCCTGCGGCCTCAGCCCGTCGAGATCGAGTGCGCAGAGCTTCTTGCGGATGCGCAGCCCGCCAGCCGACGGCACCAGTTCGTGCAGCGCCTTGCCGACATAGAGATCGGTGACGCCGTCCTTGGTGCGGTAGACGGCGAAGGCCGAGGTGACGGAGAGCGCATCGGCCCCGCACGCGGCGACACGCACATTGTTCACCATATGGCGGGTCTTCGAGCGCGGCTGCTCGGAATGGCCGCTCTTCTTCATCAGCCGCGCCACGCGCTGCTCGAGGCGATGGCGGTCATCGGCGATGTAGAAGAGGTTCTCGTCCGGTGACGCATCTGCCGGAAGGTCGGTCGCCGGAACGAGGTAGTGCGCATCCTCGGTGAACAGCGCCAGCCATTCCGGCAGGCGCCACTCGTCGAGGAGGCTCGCTTCCTGATAAAGGAAATCCTCGACTTCGGAGCGGCTCGCGGGCGTGCTCATGACGGCGCCCCTTCGCCATGCCGATGCGCCGCGACGCGCTGATTCCATTGCGTCCAGAAGGCGCGGATCTGCAGCTCGTCAGTGACCCGCGGCTCGTTCTTCAGCATTCCCTTCGATATGTCGTTCCACGGCGCTTCGGCGTGGTTGCGGTAACCCCGCTGGCAGTTCTCCAGTGCCTCGACATCGTCCGGCGTGGCGAAGCCGCCGGGTCCGAGGAATTCGAGGAAGTTGAACAGGCGGAACTTGCGCGCCCACTCGCTCTCCTCGCTCGGGCCGATCGCCCAGGCATTAACCTCGAGATAGTCCGTCGCCGCCGGATAGAAGGTACGTACCGTGACCGCCATGACGTCGTTGATGACGAGATTGGGGAAAATGCCGATGTTGCGGCTCTTGAGGGCTATGCGCTCGGCGCGCGCCTCGCCGTGGCGGCTGGCGAGGCGCTGCCGGATCGCGTCGATCTCGCGCCGCCCTTCTTCGCCCCACATCGGGATCCAGCTCGCGACCGGTCGTCCCCACGGCGCGGTATATTCGACGACGGCATGGCCGTTGCCCAGATCTCGCGCGACACCGTCGATCGGCGTCCGCGACAGGCTGCCGACGGTGTTGCGGAGATAGTCGAGATAAGAGGCGTGGGTGGTCATCGCGTGGTAGCCGTCATAGCTGTTCTCGACGAGCAGCTTCCAATTGGCGCGGATACCGTATTCCTGTGTGCCGCCGATGATGGCCATGCCGGCTTCGGACTGGTCCGCGGTCAGGTCGAGATAGTCCCGCGCGCCGCCGAGATAGTCGGCAAGCGGCACCGCGTTTCGGTCGAAGCAAACGAACCAGAATTGGCGATACTGCTCGAGCCGCGGCACCGGCACGAGATCCGCCGTGCAGTCGGCGTTGAAACCGGGAGCGTAGTCGCTCTCTCCGCCGGGCTGATCGATCAGCTTGCCGTCATTGCCGAAGATCCAGCCGTGATAAAAGCACTGGAAATGCTTCGCCTTGCCGGCTCGGTCGCGGCAGAGACGCATGCCGCGGTGCGGACAGCTGTTGACGAAAGACCGCACGGTCCCCGCGCTGTCGCGATTGAAAATCAGGTTGCGCCCGCCCACCGCCCGTGTGAGAAAGGCGCCCGGCGCCGCGAGCTCGGAATCGTGGCCGAGATAGAGCCAGCATTTGTCGAAGATCGCCGCGCGTTCGGCACTCAGTATGGATTCGTCGACGAACGCGCGCCGCGACACCTTGAACCTACCCCGTGACCGGTCGATCTTGACGAAGTCGGAGCCATCGTCGGGGACACGCCCAGCCATGCTTTCCTCCCATTCACTGCGGCACCCGTCTTCTTCTGCGGCGGCGCTTTCGCGCTGCGGCCGGGACCTTAACAAACCGTCCGGACGGACTGTAAGTGATAATGGCACGTTGCTCCCTCGCAATCAAGCACTCGCTCCCAGGAGGCCGAGGAAGCGCTCTGCGTTGGCGAAGAGCAGAAGGTCGCGTTCGCGCGGCCGGAGATCGAGCGCATCCAGCCCGGCCACAGGCGCCGTCTCCTGGATGTCGAAGGGATGATCGGTGCCGAGACAGAGCTGCGTGACGCCAAAGCGCTCGACCAGGAAGCGCAACGTCGGACCGTCATAGACCAGCGTGTCGTAGTAGAGCTTGCGCGCCTGCTCCAGCGGCGAGACCGCAATCGCGTTGGCGAGCGCCGGCAGGCTTTTCCAACCCTGCACGAGACGCGGCAGCACCGTGGCGAAGGCGCCGCCGCCGTGGCTGAAGGCGAGCCGCAGCCGCGGATGGCGGAGGAGCACGCCGCCCGTGATGAGAGAGGCGATGGCGAAGGACGTTTCGCAGGGAAAGGCGAGAACAGCCGCCAGCACAGGCGGTCCGACGAGCCGCTCCAGGCCGGTCGGGTGCAGCGCGTGGACAAAGATGGCGGCGTCCAGCGCCTCGGCCGCGGCGAAGAACGGCTCGAAGCGCGGATCGCCGATCGCCACGCCATTGACATTGGTGCCGATCTCGACGCCCCGAAACACGCCGGTCGCCATGAGCCGGTCCAGCTCCGCCGCTGCGAGATCGGGATCTTGCAGCGGGACCGTTCCAAGCGCGAGGAAGCGTTCCGGTGCACGCGCCACCATCTCGGCGATCGTCGCATTCACGTAACGGCCGAGCGCCAGCGCGTCTTCCGCCGCAAGCCAATAGGAGAGCAACTCGGGCATAGGCGAAAGCACCTGCCGGCCGATGCCGGACCGTGTCATGGCCTCGGCGCGGCGATCGACATCCCAGCATTCATTGGTGACGGTGCGAAAGGATTTGCCGGCGATCATCACCGTCGCATGCCGACAATCCGGCGCCATCTGCATCTGCGGCCAGCGCAGGTTTGCGTGCGTTCCGGCATATGCGGGAAAGGAGGCCGGAATGACGTGAGTGTGGATGTCGATTGAGGTGGTGTGCATTGAGCCGCTCCGCTTCCCTAAGCCCTATGGTACGTCGATCTTAGGCCCGCTCAGCGCCGGCCGGCGCAACCACAATGCAGGGTAGATCCCTCGGGCAAAACCGCAAATGTCTTGCAACCAATCTTTTACCGGCACAAGCGATACTAGTGGCGATTAGGGGGATCAACGCCATGCTCGGCCGGCTTACGGCGAAGGCGCTGCTCACATCGGTGATTGCCGCGATGGCGGCAATCGTCGTGCTGGTACTTGGGCTCAGCGCCTGGCGCTCCTGGCAGCGCCTCGCCACGGCGAAGCGGATCGAGATCGTCGCCGAAGCCTCGGCCGATGCGTTCACGGCGTTCGGCAATCTGCGCACCGACCGCGACATCACGGTCCGCGACCTGCGCGCCCTGGCCGCGATCGGCGCCGACGACCGGACGCAGCTGCAGAAGGCGCGCGAGGCCGAGATGCCGGCGCTGCGCTCGGCGGCCGCGCTGCTGGCAAGTGTCGATTTCGCCGAGCGCCAGCACCTGCTGCCGAGCCTCCAGAAATCGATCGCGACGCTGGAGCGGCTGCATGGCGCCGCGGACGCGGCGCTGGCGCAACCGGCGGCCGATCGCCCGCGAGAGCTTCCCAAACAATATATGGCCGAGCTGACGACGCTGCTCGATACGCTCGGCACGATTTCGGCTCGTCTCACCAGCGCCATCAAGAACAACGACGCCTTCATCGACGAGATGATGGAGATGAAGGAGCTGGCGTGGAAGGTGCGCGACACCGCGGGAGACGCGTCACTGGTGCTGTTCAACGGCTTTGCCATCGGCCGGCTGCTGCCGGACATGGCCGCGCAGTTCGAGACATCCGTCGCCGTCAGCGAGTCGCTCTGGGGCACGCTCGAGCAGCTCGGCTTCGGCACCGCTCTGCCGCCGAATGTCGTCGCCGCCATAGACACTGCCAAACGGGACTATTTCGGCCAAACCTACGTCGCGGCGCGCGACAAGCTGCTGCAAGCGCTGGAGGCGGGCGAGCAGCCCCCGATGGATGCGGCGCAATGGGCGCCCTATACCGCGTCGCGGCTCGAGACGCTGGAGCGCGTCGCGGAAGCGGCGCTCGACGCGGCGCGAGCGCATGCGGCGGCGGAGCGCCGAGCGGCACGGATCGAACTCGGAATCCAGCTTGCGCTGTTCGTGTTCGCTTTGGCGCTGATGAGCATCGCGCTGCTGGCGATCGGCCGCCGGGTGATCACGCCCTTGCACAAGATCCGCGACGCCATGCTGAGGGTCGCCGGCGGCGATCTCTCGGTCGAGGTCGGCTTCGCCGACCGGCGCGACGAGATCGGCGCCCTCTCCGGCGCCCTTGCCACCTTCAAGCAGAACGCCGTCGAGAAGG